>CP019326.1:2858900-3176556 GCA_001971685.1 Halomonas sp. 1513 | reverse complement strand
GACCTCGAGCTGGCCGATACCCGGCTGTTTCTGTTTGGCAATCCCGAGGTCGGCACGCCGATGATGCAGTGCCAGGGCAGCGTGGCGCTCGATCTGCCACAGAAGATGCTAATTCGCCAGGACGGTGATCAGGTGCACATCGAGTGGAACGACCCGCACTACCTGGCCGAGCGCCACGGCCTCGACGACTGCGAGCTGCCGCTGGACAACGTCGCCGACGTGCTCTCAGAGGTGGCCAGCGAAGCGCTGGGCAACTGACACTCCCTTCAATCCTCGTCGGAGTTGGTATTTTCCAGCCCCGCCAGCAGCTGTGGGTGGTAGGCCGAGAGCCTGGTCAGGTCGGCGGGGCGGTCCAGGTCCCAAATCGTCTCCAAGCAGGTCAGCCGATACCCCAGTGCGGCGGCCTTGCGTGCCGTCTGAGCCATCACCCGTGCGCTGCCCCAGTCGATGCCGGTGAATAGCCGTGGATCGGCACGCTGCATGCCGATCAGCCCATAGCCACCGTCTTCGGCGGGGAGCATCGCCACGTCGGCCTGATCCAGCGCCAGATGGCAATGCGCCAGGAGACTAGGGGTGATGACGGGGCAATCCGTGCCGATCAGCAGCCCCGGTTCTGGCATGGCGTGCAACGCCCGATGGATGCGCACCCCGAGATCCCCCTCCGGCTGAGGGCGCAGCATGATGCCATGATCATCGGCAAGCTCCTGGAACACGGGGTGGCAGTGATCGAGGGCTGTCCAAAGAGTGATGGACTTGGCGGCGGTGGAGGCCAGTGCGACCTCTAAGGTGTGGCGTAGAAGGCGCTCGTGGAGCAGTGCGGCGCCTTTCGCGCCGAGTGCCGGAATCAACCGGGTCTTGGCCAAGCCGGGGATGGGGGCCTTGGCCAGGATGGCCAGCGGAAAATTGCAGGACATGGCATCAGCGCACATGGCGGTACTCCCGCGCCAGACTTGCCGCTGACTCGCCGCGCCAATAGCGGTAGCGCAGCCGCCACATCAACAGCACGGTACGGCACATACCATGTGTTTCCCAGCGGCGTCCGCTGGTGCTAACCCTTGCCGACAGGCAGGCCGGCGCCGAGCGCTGCTTCAAGCGCCGCGATATCTCGATATCCTCCATCAGCGGTTGATCGGCAAAGCCACCCACCGCGTCGAAGGCCGCGCGGGTCATGAATATGCCCTGGTCGCCGGTGGCGATGCCGGTCAGCCTGGAGCGCCAGTTCATGGCGGCGGCAATGATTGGAAGCAGTGGGTGGCGGCCCTCGAGGCGGACGTTGAAACGCCCCCAGCAGCGCTCGCCGGCGAGGGCCGTCTCGATCAGGCGGTCGGCGCCTTGCGGCAGGCGAGTGTCGGCATGCAGAAACAGCAGCCGGTCGCCGCGGCTGGCGGCCGCGCCGGCGTTCATCTGCGTGGCTCGCCCTGCTGGGCTGGTCAGCACCCGGTCCGCCAGTGGCGCCGCGCGCTCCCGTGTCGCGTCGCGGCTGCCGCCGTCGACCACGATCAGCTCGCCGCCGCGGGCTCGCAGCGGCTGTAGCGTATCGAGTTGGGCGGCGATGGTCGCGGCCTCATCGAGGGCGGGGACGATAATGCTCAGGCTCATGACAGCTCGACCACCTGCCCGCCGGCGTCTTCGGCATCTGCGTGGTCGTGGGTGACCAGCAGGCTCGGCAGGCCGGCGGCACGCAGTTGGTCGAACACCAGCTGGCGCATCTCATGACGCAGCGCCATGTCGAGCTTGGAGAAGGGTTCGTCGAGCAGTACCGCCTTCGGCGCCGAGAGCAGCAGGCGCATCAGCGCGACCCGCGCCTGCTGGCCGCCGGACAGCGTGGCCGGGTCGCGCGCGCCGAAACCGGCCAGGCCGATGTCGGCCAGGGCGGCCTCGACCCTGGCCGACTTGTCGGGCGTCGCCCGCGGCAGGCCGAAGCGCAGGTTGCCGGCCACCGAAAGATGTGGAAACAGCAGCGGGTCCTGGAATAGCAGGCCGATGCCGCGCTGTTCCGCCGGCAGCGCGGTGACGTCCTGCCCGCCGAGGAGAACCTGCCCCGAGGCGTGGAAGGCGGGAGCCAGAAAGCCGGCGGCATAGGCCAGCAGCGTCGATTTGCCCGAGCCGGAGGGGCCCATCACGGTGAGCACCTCGCCGGGGGCGACGCGGGCATCCAGCTCGAGCAGCGTTCTGCCCTGCAGGGCGATGTGTACCTGATTGAACTCGAGGCAGGGAGCAGTCATGGCGTTCCTCGCATTCCGCGGCGGTTTGACCAGAGTAGCCGCGGCAGGCCCACGGCGATGATGAAACCCAGCAGCGGCAGGCTGGCCTGGGCCAGCGCCCAGACCCCGATCAGGCGGCGGTTGCCGCCGGCGGCCAGGGCCACTGCTTCGGTGGTAACGGTGGAGACGCGTCCGGCGCCCAGCAGCAGGGTCGGCAGGTACTGGCCGATGCTTACCGCCAGGCCCACCGCCATGGCGGTGAGCAGCGGTGCCAGCAGCATCGGCAGGCGCACCCGCCAGAAAGCGCCGTTGGGCGTGCTGCCCAGGGTCAGTGCAACCCGCGACCAGCGCGGATCGAAGCGCCGATAGGCTTCCGACATTGACAGGAACACGTAGGGCAGCACGAACATCAGATGGCCGAAGATCACCAGCCAGCGGGTGGGGCGCGTGCCCAGTGCCTCCATGACCACCACCAGGCCAAACAGGAAGGCGATCTGTGGCACGATCAGCGGCAGGTAGAGCAGGGTGAGTGCCGACGTGAGCTGGCCCTGGGCCGGCTGGCGACCGCTGCGCTGCTCGTTCTCCAGGGCGGCGAGTACCAGTCCCACGGCGAGTAGCGTCGCCGTACTGGCGATCATCAGCGTGGCGGCCACCGGCCCGCCCAACGCGGGCAGGGCGCGCTGCCAGTGCTGCAGCGTAAAGGTCTGGGGCAGGCCGTCGGGAAAGCGCCAGAAGCCGGCCAGGGAGTTGAGGGCCAGGCCGGCGATGCCGACCAGGGCGGTCACCGCGGCGAGCAGGATCAGCGTCTTGCCGGCGACGCGCAAGCGGCGCTCGCCGCGCCGGCGCTGGCCGCCGGCCACCCAGCCATGACCGAGGCGCCGCACCAGGCACTCGAGCCCCCACCAGCTGGCCAGCGCCGCCAGCGTCACGCCCAGCTGCAGCAGGGCGCCGGCCGAGGCCATGAAGCGCCGCGACAGGTCCGGATCGTTGAACCAGGTAAGGATCGATACCGCCAGCGTGGGAGGCAGCGTTGGGCCGAGGATCATTGCCACGTCGACCACCGAAGAGGCGTAGGCGATGACCGCGAAGACCGGCAGGCGAATCAGCGGGTACAGCGACGGCATCACCACCTTTAGCCAGGCGATGGTGGGGCGGTAGCCCAGCGAACGCGCGAGGGCCACGCGCCGCTCGGCATCGATCTGGTGCAGGGCAGCCAGGCTCATCAGTAGCAGGAAGGGGATCTCCTTGATCACCAGCCCGGCCATCAGCGACAGCCCCCAGGGGTCGTTGACGATGAGCAGGTCCGGCGGGCGCTCCCAGCCGCTCAGGCCCGGCGAGGCGAGTCGTGCCAGCAGCCCCGAGGGGGCGATCAGGAAGGCCAGGCCGAAGGCCGCCGCGGCGTGGGGAATCGACAGCAGCGGCGAGACCATGCGGCGTATCCAGCGATCCAGCCGGCTGCCCGAGGCTGCGGCCAGGAACAGCAGCACGACGCTCAGCGACACCGCCGTGGTGGCCAGGCCGCTGGTGAAGCTGACTGCCACCGAGCGTGCCAGGCCGGGCTGGGCCAGCAGTGCCCGCCACGGGTCGAGGCTGAAAGCGTCGCCGCCGAGCGCCGGCAGATAGCCGAAGGCGGGCAGGGCGGCCATGGCCAGCCCGGCCAGGATCGGCCCCACCAGCAGGGCGATGATTAGCCAGGGGGCGAGTCTGAGCATCACGTCGCCGGTCGATCAGCGGCCGACGTAGCGGGCCTGCCAGGCCTCGGCCAGGGCGTCTACCCAGCTGGGGTGGGGCTGTCCGAGCACCTCGCCGAGTTCGTCCGGCGCCAGGGTGGCGACGCCCAGGTCGATGTCGTCGAACAGGGCGCGATCTGCGGGCTCGAGGGCCTCCAGCGACAGCACCGTGTTGCTGCCCCAGACCACCGGGTCCTGCTTGTGGGCCTGGGCCTCGGGGCTCAGCAGGAAGTTGGCCACCACCATGGCGCCGGCCTTGTGCTGGGCGTTGTAGGGGATCGCCATGAAGCTCATGTTGCCGATCATGCCGTGGTCGTGCACATAGCTGCGCACGCTGTCGGGCAGCTCGAAGTTGGCAATCGCGCCGGAGGCCTCGGTGGTGCTGAAGGAGAGGCCGATGCTTATCTCGCCGTCGCCCATCAGGCGGCGCAGCTCCGAGCTATTGCTGGGAAAGGCCCGGCCGCTGCGCCACAGCAGCGGATGCAGCTCATCCAGGAAGGCCCACAGCGGTGCCGTGACCCCCTCGAAGTCCTCTTCCTGCATCGGCTCATAGAGGATCTCGGTGTCATCGGCCAGCTCCAGCAGCGCCTGGGTAATGAAGGCGTTGCCGAGGAAGTTGGGCACCCGGGCATAGGTGAATTCGCCGGGATTGTCGTGTGCCCAGTCGAGCAGCTCGGGCATCGAGCGCGGGTGGCTATCGACCAGTGCGGTGTCGTAGTAGAAGACCACCTGTGAGCTGCTCCAGGGCGACTCTAGCCCATCCACCGGGATGGTCCAGTCGTAGCGTACCGCCGGGGTATTGTCCGGATCGGTCAGCGGATAGTGGGGCAGCTGCTCCGACCAGGGGCCGAACAGCAGATCGTTGGCCTTCATGGTGGCGAAGTTCTCGCCGTTGATCCAGATCATGTCGACATTGCCGCGCTCGTCGTTGCCGGCCTGCTTCTCTGCCAGCACCCGCGACACCGCCTCGGCGGTGTCGCTGAGCTTTACATGCACCAGGTCGATGTCGTAACGCTCGGCGACCCGGTCGGCGGTCCACTGAATGTAGTCGTTGGTGCGCTCCTCGCCGGCCCAGGCGTACCAGTAGACGGTCTGGCCGCGGGCCTCGTCGACCACCGCCTGCCAGTCGCCGGGGTCAGGGGTGGCCAGGGCGGTGGGGCTGGCGAGCAGGGCGACGAGCGGCAGGCTGGCGGCGAGAGCGTGACATGAACGAGGCAGTGACATCAGCGTTGGGTTCCTTGTGACTGGCTGAGATTGACGTGGGGAGCGGTGGAGAGGGGGCGCCGCGCATCGTCGCCGAAGGCGGCGGCGAGGGTGCGAAACTCCGCGACCATGGCCTCGACCACCGGTGCCGAAAGATAGTGTGCCACGCGGTCCTGCACGTGGTCGTTGAGGGCATCGCTGTTGTGCTGGCGTGACCAGTCCTGGCCGCGGGCATCGCGCAGCGGCGGCGCCCCCGAGGTCACCTGCCACTTGGCACACCAGGTGATCGACCACAGCCACATGGCGCGGCGCAGCGGCAGGTGCCAGGCGCGATGGGCGCGGCCCGCCTCACCCATGGCCTGCTCCCAGGCGGCGTAGGCGTCGAGGATGGTATCGCAGTCGAGCACCGCCTGGCTGTTGAGGTCCCAGGTGGTGGAGGTGTACAGGGTGGCGTGGGCGAGGTCGAAGCCCGGGTAGCTATAGCGGGCCTTTTCCAGGTCGACCATCCAGGCCCGGCCGTGGCCGTCGATCAGGAAATTGCCGGGATGGGCATCGAAGGTGATCAGCCGCTGCGGCGGGCGCTCAGATGCATCGAGGGTGGCGGCGAACTGGTCGAGCTCGTCGCGAATGGCGCGCTCGGCTGACGCCTCGAGGCCGGCCTCGGCCAGGTAGCGCGCCTGGTCGAGTACTTCATGATGCATCGCCGCCAGCGGGTCGTGGGGTGCCAGCAGCGGGGCGCGCCCGGGCGTGTCGGGCAGTGGCAGGCGGTGAATGGCGGCCAGGCTGCGCATCAGCGCCGTCAGGTCGTTCGGCAGCGTGGCGTGGCGGCCCTCGATGGCCGTGACCACCAGCGCGCCGCGGGGCAGCGAGGTGGCCGGCGGAAGGTGCTTGGCCAGTGCCGGCGTTACGCCACTGGGCTCGGCGCGTGCAAAGCAGCAGGCTTCGTAGGTCAGGTGCGCTAACGGCTCCAGGCCCATCTGACTCTGCTTGGGTATGCGCAGCAGCCCGCCGCTATCGCCCAGCCGTAGGTGCCAATGGGCCAGACCGCTGTCCTCCAGCGGCAGCAGCGGCGAATCGGCCCAGGGGGTGTTGGCCAGGGCGCTGCGGACGGCGTCGAGGGAGATCACGGACATGTCGGCGTCTCGTCGCTGGAGGACAGGCCGAGATGAGTGAACCAGGCGGTGCCGTCGACCCCGGCGTTATCGCCGTCGACCATCAGGGCCAGGCCGTCGATGCTGTCGACGCGGTCGCCGAACAGCGTCTCGAAATCCTCGCGCAGGTCACGCACCTCGGCGACCCACTCGCCGACGCGCGCCTCGCCGCCCTGCAGGGCCAGTAGTTGAGCGCGGGAGGTGAAAGCGTTGGGCCAGTGACTGCCGGCCTCCTGGGTCGACGACCACACGTAGTTGACCGACTGCACCTGCCACGGCAGCAGGCCGGTCTTGCGCGCCACGTAGACCCGCCCGGGGTAGTCGTCGCCGTCCTTGGTGGTTTCATCGAGTCCCGGGTAGATGCCGTCGACCTGCCAGCACCAATGCAGGTAGGGGGTCTCGTCGAGGTCGAACTCGCCTTCCAGGTACTTGGCCGACGCCTGCTGGCGTGCGCGGGCCTGGAGCACCTCGTTGCCATCCTTGTCGACCAGGCGGTATTGGGTCTCGCCTTCGAAGGAGCGTGTCGGCCAGTCGATGATATCGGCCGCCTCGAAGCGGATCTCCTGATGGGGGGCAGCGGCACTGGCCAGCACCTGCCAGCCGACGGCGAGGGTCAGAATCGTGCCGGAGAGCGGCAACGCTGGGCGCATACGAGATCCTTGTAATAGCGGTGACACAGGCTCAGTCGCAGCCATCGACGCAGCCTTACACCCTATCATGACCTTGGGGTTGCCCGACGGTGCCATGCGCGGCTTTCAACGCTTGAGGGCAACTGCCGCGATGGGGCAGGCTACATGGGGTTACCGATACGCCGCGCTCCGAAGTCGAGTGAACGAACTTCTCGGCTCGGCATCACATCATTAACGCTAATGTGAGGCACGGGGATCATGTTGACGAGCGCGCACCTTTTCAGCCGTCGATGGTTGCTGTGGGTCAGTCTCTTGAGTCTGCTGGTGGGTGCCCTGCTGGCCTGGCACTCCCAGGCCCAGGAGTCACCGCGCACGGCGCTGGTGTTGACCATAGACGGCGCCATCGGCCCGGCGACGAGCGACTACTTTCAGCGCGGCCTGCGCCAGGCCAGCGAGGACGGCGCCGAGCTGGTGATCGTACAGCTCGATACCCCCGGCGGCCTCGACGCTTCGATGCGCGACATGATTCGCGCCATGCTCACCGCCGACGTGCCGGTGGCGATGTATGTCTCGCCCAGCGGTGCCCGCGCCGCCAGTGCCGGCACCTACCTCACCTACGCCAGTCACGTGGCGGCCATGGCGCCTTCCACGCATCTCGGCTCTGCCACGCCGGTGCAGATGGGTGGCGGTGGCCTGCCGGGTATCGGCGACGATGATGCCGACGACGCCAACGGTGGCCAGGACGATGAGGCCGCCAATGGCGAGGAAGAAGCGGCCAACGGCAACGACGATGCCGAGCGCGAGCCGCGCCGCGGCGAGACCGCCATGGAGCGCAAGGTGCTCGAAGACGCGGTCTCCTACATTCGTGGCCTCGCCGAGCGCCACGACCGCAACGCCGACTGGGCCGAGGAGGCGGTGCGCGAGGCGGTCAACCTGACCGCGCGCCAGGCGCTGGAGATGAACGTCATCGATGTGGTGGCCAGCGACATCGACGACCTGCTGGCGCAGATCGACGGCCGCGAGGTGGTAATGGAGCGCGGCGAGCGCACCCTCGAGACCGCCGACCTGACCATCGAGCGCTTCGATCCCGACTGGCGTACCCAACTGCTGTCGGTGATCACCAACCCCAACGTCGCCTACTTCCTGATGATCATCGGCTTCTACGGGCTGATCTTCGAACTCTCCAGCCCCGGTAGCCTGATTCCCGGCACCATCGGCATCATTTCGCTGCTGCTGGCGCTGTTCGCCTTCCAGGTGCTGCCCATCAACTACGCCGGTCTGGCCTTGATTCTTGCCGGCCTGGCGCTGATCGTGGGAGAGGCGTTGATGCCGAGCTTCGGGGTGCTCGGCATTGGCGGAATCGTGGCTTTCGTGATCGGATCGGTGATTCTTATGGACGCAGACAACTTGCAGGTATCGCTGCCGCTGATCGGCGGCGTGGCGCTGATCGCCGCGGTCTTCATGCTGTGGACCATGACCCGCTTCATGGGACTGCGCAAGACCCGGGTGCGCACCGGTCAGGAGCAGCTGCTCGGCGCCCGCGCCGTGGCGCTGGAAGATTTCGACGGCGCGGGGCGCGTCAGGCTGCACGGCGAGTCCTGGAGGGCGCATAGCCGTACCCCCGTGACCAAGGGTCAGACGCTGACGGTCACCGCCCTGGATGGCTTGACCGTCGAGGTCGCCCCGCAGGATGAAGCGGTCGCCGATTCGCACTGAACGTTTGCAATCCTCAACGCATGCAAGGAGAGACAGCCATGATGATTTCCTATCTCGTACCGCTGGTACTGGTGGTGATGATACTGGCGGCATCGATCCGTATCCTGCCGGAGTACAAGCGCGGCGTGGTGTTCTTCCTGGGCCGCTATCAGGCGGTCAAGGGGCCGGGGTTGATCATCATCATTCCCGGCATTCAGAAGATGGAGGTGGTCGATCTGCGCGTGATCACCATGGATGTGCCTGAGCAGGACGTGATCTCCCAGGACAACGTCACCGTCAAGGTCAACGCGGTGCTCTACTTCCGAGTCGTCGATCCCGAGAAGGCGATCATCCAGGTCGAGAACTTCACCGTGGCCACCAGCCAACTGGCCCAGACCACGCTGCGTTCGGTGCTCGGTAAGCATGACCTGGACGAGATGCTCTCCGAGCGCGACAAGCTCAACGATGATATTCAGGAGATCATCGACTCGCAGACCGAATCCTGGGGGATCAAGGTGGCCAACGTCGAGATCAAGCACGTCGACCTCGACGAGAGCATGATCCGCGCCATCGCCCGCCAGGCCGAAGCCGAGCGCGAGCGTCGTGCCAAGGTGATTCACGCCGAGGGTGAGCTGCAGGCCTCGCGCAAGCTGGTCGAGGCCGCCAACGTCATGGCCGAGAACTCCGCTGCACTGCAGCTGCGCTACCTGCAGACCATGAGCGACATGAGCAACAAGAACGCCTCGACCATCGTCTTCCCGCTGCCGATGGACATCATGGAGGCCTTCAAGCAGATGAAGGCATCGCCTGCTGCCCAGGCGCGTACCCAGGCCTCCTCGGACCCCGAGGCGTGACCTCTCCGGCCTGCCGCCTCGGCAGGCCTCTTTCCCCGCCCCTCAGGTGCAATGCAGCATAAGTTCTGCTAGAATCCGCGGCTCGCATGTGGTCATCGCTACTACCAAGGTCTAACACCTTGAAGCCAATGGCGCGACCCGTCACCCGACACGAGTAACGGATACTCCATCGTGACGACCAGTAGCACCCTCCAGCAGGCCGGCGCCACGCCGCCCTAGCGCACGACTTCTTCAGCGATGCCTTGCTCATCGCCAGGCACGCTTGTGCCTGGATAGCCCCTATTCGCCATCCGGCCGACACCCTCGACTGATCGCAGCGCTACACGAACTGGTGTCGATAGATCCTTGTCGCCTTCGGGCCCGACAACCACCTTCGATTGGACCGCAGAATGTTCGAAACAATGAAACAGAGTTGGTTCTCCAACATAAAGGGCGACACCCTCGCCGGCATCGTCGTTGCCCTGGCGCTGATTCCCGAGGCCATCGCCTTCTCGATCATCGCCGGGGTCGACCCCAAGGTCGGCCTCTACGCCTCCTTCTGCATCGCCGTGATCATCGCCTTCACCGGCGGTCGCTCGGGGATGATCTCGGCTGCCACCGGCGCCATGGCGCTGCTGATGGTGACCCTGGTCCGCGATCACGGCCTCGAGTACCTGCTGGTGGCCACCCTGCTCACCGGGGTGCTGCAGATCATCGCCGGCTATCTCAAGCTCGCCGAGCTGATGCGCTTCGTATCACGCTCGGTGGTCACCGGCTTCGTCAACGCCCTGGCGATCCTGATCTTCATGGCCCAGTTGCCGGAATTGACTGGCGTCACCTGGCACGTCTACGCCATGACGGTGGCGGGCCTGGCGATCATCTACGGATTTCCCTACCTGCCGGTGATCGGCAGGTCGATCCCCTCGCCGCTGGTGTGCATCGTGGTGCTGACCGCGGTGTACATGATCAGCGGCATGGATATCCGCAGCGTAGGCGACATGGGCGAGCTGCCGGATACCCTGCCGGTGTTCCTGTGGCCGGACGTGCCGCTCAACCTCGAGACGCTGTGGATCGTGCTGCCCTATGCGCTGATGCTCACCGTGGTCGGCCTGCTGGAGTCGATGATGACCGCCACCATCGTCGACGACCTCACCGATACGCCCAGTGACAAGAACCGCGAGTGCAAGGGCCAGGGCATCGCCAACATCGGCTCCGGCCTGATGGGTGGCATGGCCGGCTGCGCGATGATTGGCCAGTCGGTGATCAACATCAAGTCCGGTGGGCGCACCCGGCTGTCGACCCTGATTGCCGGCGTGGTGCTGCTGATGATGGTGGTGTTCCTCGCCGACTGGGTGTCACAGATCCCCATGGCGGCGCTGGTGGCGGTGATGATCATGGTCTCCATCGGTACCTTCAGCTGGGCCTCGATCCGCGATCTCAAGAAGCATCCGATGAGCACCAATATCGTGATGCTGGCCACCGTGGTGGTCACCGTGGGCACTCACAATCTGGCCATTGGGGTGTTCGTCGGCGTGCTGCTGGCGGCGATGTTCTTCGCCAACAAGGTCGGCAACATCCTCTACATCGGCTCCGAAGAGGCCGACGGGGGCAGCCGCCGCATCTATACGATCGTCGGCCAGGTGTTCTTCGCGTCTTCCGAGCGCTTCGGTGAGTCCTTCGACTTCAAGGAGACCGTGGAGAAGGTCACCATCGACCTATCCCGCGCCCACTTCTGGGACATTACCGCCGTCCAGTCGCTGGACCGCGTGGTGATCAAGTTCCGCCGCGAGGGCACCGAGGTCGAGCTGATCGGGCTCAATGAAGCCAGCGCCACTATCGTCGACCGCTACGCGGTGCACGACGACCCCGCGGCCGTCGAGAAACTGATGGGCGGGCACTGATTCGATCCCTGCGGCCGTTGCTGCACAGCAGCCGGCGGCCGCGCCATTTTCAATACACCTTAAGAGGAGACTCGCATGTACTTTCTCAAGCTACTCAACCTAGGCTTTGCCCCGATTGCCTCCACCGTGGTGCCGACCTACCGCAGCAAGCGGCTAGAAGACGTCTGCCGGGTCTTCATGCCGTGGGAAAACCGTCGTGCCACGCCGCGCCATGGCGACGCATTCATCGGCGGTGGCGCTCACCACGCTCGGCGTAGCGCCGACCTGACCGCGCGTGCGGCGTGTCACGGCGTGTTTCGTTAAGCGCTACCAACGCTCATTGCTGCCGCCAGGGAGAGGAATATGACAGATCAGGTAATGGCCGCCATCGACGGCTCGCACTTTTCTGAAGGCGTATGCGACTACGCAGCCTGGGCCAGCCAGGCGCTGGCGGCGCCGCTGACCTTCCTGCACGTGGTGGACAACCACCCGCAGGTCGCCGAGGCGGACCTGTCCGGCAACATCGGCCTGGGCTCGCGGGAGCACCTGCTGGAGGAGCTGGCCAACCTCGATGAGCAGCGCGCCAAGCTGGCCCAGGAGCAGGGCCGGGTGATGCTGTCTGCGGCCAAGACCCGGGCGGTCGGAGCCGGTGTCGACGAGCCGGCCACCCGCCAGCGCAACGGCACCCTGGTCGAGACGCTCAGCGAGCTGGAGAACGAGATCCGCCTGCTGGTGATCGGCAAGCGCGGCGAGACCGCTCACCAGGCCGTCGACCACCTGGGCTCGAACCTCGAGCGGGTGGTGCGCAGCCTGCACCGGCCGATCCTGATGGTGCCGGACCAGTTCCAGACACCCAGCCAGGTGCTGATCGCCTTCGACGGCAGCAAGACCACCCGCAAGGGCGTCGAGATGATCGCCAAGAGCCCGCTGTTCGAGGGCATTCCGGTGCACGTGGTGATCGTCGGCGCCGAGACCGGCGACAACCGCTCGCAGCTCGAGTGGGCGCTCGAGACCCTGCGCGCCGCGGGGCTCGAGGCGCAGGGGGCGATTCGCGCCGGCGAGGTGGAGGAGACCCTGCGCAACTACAAGGAAGAGCAGGGCATCGACCTGCTGGTGATGGGTGCCTACGGCCATTCGCGGATTCGTCACCTGCTGGTGGGTAGCACCACCACGGCGATGCTGCGCCGCGCCAGCGTGCCGGTATTGCTGCTGCGTTGAGCCGGTCTGCCGGCAACCGGCGCCCTGCCGGTTGCCGTGCAGCTACCCCTCTCATCGACGCCTATCTCCTTAAGCCCCTTCTGTATTTGTACAAAACTGTCCAGAAGTGCCCGCCGAGCACGCCTCGCAGACTGCACAAACACACACATTCCCCGGATCGTATTTCTTAACTCATTGAAAGTTATGGTATGGCACGACTCTTGCCGTAGTAATGGAAAGAGTAACGAAGAGCCGCCGCTCAGCGTCACCATAACAATCACAATGCGTAAGGAGATCGACCATGAAAGCAGCCGTGCTGCATGCCTACGACGAAAAGGTCGAGCGTCCGGATCTGGTCACCTATGAAGATTGGCCGGACCCCAGTATCGAAAAGCCCGATGATGTCATCGTCAGGATCGGCGGGGCCGGGGTTTGCCGCACCGACCTGCATATCATCGAGGGTATCTGGCGCGAGCACGCACCGATCGATCTGCCCTTCGTCATGGGTCACGAGAACGCCGGCTGGGTCGAGGAGGTTGGCCCCGGCGTCACCAGCGTCAAGCCCGGCGATGCGGTGATCTGCCACCCCCTGGCCACCAACGGCCACTGCCTTGCCTGCCGGCGAGGTAACGACATGCACGCCGAAGAGAGCAGCTTTCCGGGCATCAACGCTCAGGGCGGCTATGCCGACTACCTGTATACCAATGAGCGGGCGCTGATCACGCTGCCGGGCAGCCTGGCCCCCAAGGATGTTGCACCCTACACCGATGCCGGTCTCACCGCCTACCACGCGGCTAAGAAGGCCGCCCAGCATCTAGTGCCCGGCCAGAAGGTGGTGGTGCTGGGTGTTGGCGGCCTCGGCCATATTGGCGTCCAGGTCCTGGCCGCGCTGTGCGGCGCCGAGATCATCGCCATCGATCGCGCCGAGTCGGCCCTCAAGCTGGCCGAGTCGGGGGGTGCCCACCACGCCATCAAGGCCGACGGCGGTGAAGTCGAGGCGGTAATGTCGCTGACCAACGGTCACGGTGCCGAGGCGGTGCTCGACTTCGTCGGCGAGGGTGACGCGGTCAGCAAGGGCCTGGCGATGACCCGCACCAACGGCGGCTACTACGTGATCGGCTACGGCGGCAAGATCGAGATCCCCACCATCGACATGGTCGTCACCGAGAAGCGCATCATCGGCAATCTGGTGGGTACCTACCCGGAACTGGTAGAGCTGATGGCGCTGGCCGACCGCGGCGCCGTGGAACTGGCGACCCGCGAGTACGCGCTGAAAGACGCCAACCAGGCGCTTCACGATCTGCATCACGGAAGAGTGCCAGGACGCGCCGTCCTGATTCCCTAGCCCATTGCAGTGGCCCGCAGAGGCGGGCCGCGACACTCCTTTGCTAGAGAGAGCACTTTCCGATGACAGCTAACAAACCGCTTCTCAGCGTCAGGGACCTCCAGGTCCACTTCAAGACCGACGACGGCATCGTCCCCGCCGTGGACGGGGTCAGCTTCGATATCAACGAGGGCGAGACCCTGGCCGTGGTCGGCGAGTCCGGCTCCGGCAAATCCGTCACCAGCCTCGGCATCATGGACCTGCTGCCCAAGGGCAAGGGCTATGTCGCCGGCGGCGAGATATTCTTCGAGGGTCAGGATCTGGTGAAGATGACGCCCCAGCAGCGTCGAGCCCTGCGTGGCAATCGCATTTCGATGATCTTCCAGGAACCCATGACCAGCCTTAACCCGGTGTTTACCGTGGGTTACCAGATCGCCGAGGCGGTGGCTCTGCACCAGAAACTCGACAAGAAGGCGGCCTGGAACCGCGCCATCGAGATGCTCGACCTGGTCAGCATTCCCGAGCCCGCCCAGCGTGCCAAGGAATACCCCCATCAGCTATCCGGCGGTATGCGCCAGCGAGTAATGATCGCCATCGCGCTGTCGTGCAATCCGCGTCTATTGATCGCCGATGAGCCGACCACGGCGCTCGACGTCACCATCCAAGCCCAGATCCTCGATCTGATGCGCAACCTGCAGAAGGAGATCGGCACCAGCATCTTGTTCATTACCCATGATCTGGCCGTGGTTGCCGAAATGGCCGACCGGGTGGTGGTGATGTACACCGGCCGCGCCGTCGAGGAGTCCGGCGTCTTCGATATCTACGAGCGCCCGAGCATGCCCTATACCCAGGGGCTGCTCAACTCGATTCCCTCCTGGGTTGGCCACAAGCAGGGCAAGCGGGATCGTCTGGTGGCGATTCCCGGCAATGTGCCGAGCCCGCACAATTTGCCGCCGGGCTGCAGCTTCGAGCCGCGTTGTCGGTATGCCAAGGACATCTGTACCCAGAAGGTGCCGCCGCTGGAGTCCATCGGTGACGACCACCGGGTGCGCTGCGTGCGCTGGAAGGAAATCAATGACCATGCCAAGGCAGGAGGCGTCTGATCATGAGCGAAGCAGCACTCAAGCAGGATGCCGACCAGCAGGCGCTCCCCGACGACGAATTGCTCCGCGTCGTGAATCTCAAGAAATACTTCCCGGTTGGCAAGACGTTTTTCATCAAGAATCGGCGCCATGTAAAGGCCGTGGACGATGTCTCCTTCACGGTAAAGAAGGGCGAGGTGGTGGGGCTAGTCGGCGAATCCGGCTCGGGCAAGACCACCATCGGGCGGATGATCATGCGCCTGATCGACCCGACCTCGGGCAGCATCCAATTCGGTGAGACCGATGTCGCCACGGCGGAAGGCAAGGAGCTGATGGCGATGCGCAAGGCGATCCAGATCATTTTCCAGGATCCCTACGGCAGCCTGAACCCGCGCATGAAGGTGGGGCCGATCATCCGCGAAGGCCTCGACGTGCATCGCATGTACGGCATGGCAGAGCGCAACGAGCGCATCGCCAGGCTGCTGGAAACCGTGGGGCTGGGGCCTGCCCACGTCAACCGTCACCCCCATGAGTTCTCAGGGGGCCAGCGTCAGCGTATCGGCATCGCCCGGGCCCTGGCGGTGAGCCCGCAGCTGCTGGTCGCCGATGAACCGGTGTCGGCGTTGGACGTCTCGGTGCAAGCCCAGGTGCTCAACCTGCTGCAGGATCTCAAGGAGGAGTACGAGTTCTCCATGCTGATGATCTCCCACGATCTGGGTGTCGTCGAGCACGCCTGCGACAAGGTGATCGTGCTCTACCTGGGCAAGGTGATGGAGATGGCGCCCGCAGACAAGCTGTACGCCGACCCGACCCACCCCTATACCCAGTCGCTGCTGTCGGCGATGCCGGTCCCCGACCCCCGTCGTCGTGACGACAAGACCCGCATCATCCTCAAGGGCGATATACCGAGTCCGATCAACCCGCCCTCAGGGTGCGTGTTTCGCACGCGCTGCCCGATCGCCACCAAGGAGTGCGCCGAGGTCGTGCCGCCCCTGGAGGAGAAGAGTCCCGGTCACTTCAAGGCCTGCATTCATCGCTGAAACAGCGGACCAGGAGTCAGCACAATGACAACAACGACAGCAACATCTCAGCCTCCCGTTGGCAACGGCAAGCACGATGCCCAGATAGTGGCCCCCAGGAAAAGCGAGTGGAAACGCGCGCTGCGCTCGCTGTATCGCTCCAAGGCGGCACTCGCATCGGCACTGCTTCTGCTGATGCTGGTGATCGTGGCGCTGACAGCGCAGTGGATCGCGCCGCATGATCCGCGGGCGGTGGATATCAGCAACCGCATGCTGTGGCCGGTGTGGACCGACTCCAACTCGAATCCCATCTACTTCCTGGGCACCGATTCACTGGGACGTGACATTCTCAGCCGTCTGATACACGCCTCCCAGATGACCCTGATCGTGGCGGTGGCAGCGGTCATCGTCAGTGGATTGGTGGGGATTTTCATGGGCCTGATCAGCGGCTTCTTCGGCCGCTGGCTCGACGGCATCATCATGCGCCTGGCGGACCTGCAGCTGGCCTTTCCCAGCCTGCTGATCGGCCTGATCGTGATGGCGTTGATCGGCTCCGGGGTGGTCGAGTTGATCTTCGTGATCGCCCTGACTCAGTGGGCCTACTACGCGCGCATCGTGCGCTCCGAGGTGATCAAGGTGCGCGAGACCGAGTACGTACAGGCCGCGCGAGCGCTGGGCGCCGGCAACGTGCGCCTGATCTTCAAGCATGTGCTGCCCAATGCGCTGGCTTCGATGCTGGTGGTGGCCAGCTTTACCCTCGCCATCGCCATCTACTACGAGGCCTCCCTGAGTTTCTTTGGCCTGGGGATTCCTCCCGCAATTCCTACCTGGGGCAACATGATTGCCGATGCGCGTGACGTCATGCTGCGCAACTGGTGGTTCGCGCTGTTCCCCGGCCTGGCGATTACCTTCACCGTCCTTGCCTTCAATCTCCTCGGGGATTGGGTGAGGGATCACTTCGACGTAAAGGCTGAATGAGGAGGTTGCAAGACGTTTCAAACGCAGAAAAGCACGCTAACAGCAATCGGGAGACAACAATGAAAATGCCATCCAAGATGATACGTCGTGCACTACTACCGTCGCTTGCCTTGACGGCGATGGCGAGTGCCGTGCAAGCCCATACGGTTACCTACGTGCTGTATGAGACCATCGATGTCATCGGCGATCCGGTGATGAACGTCAACTACTCCGAGCAGATGGTCTCGAATGCTCTATTCGAGCCGCTGGTGTGGGACTTCGATGCCCGTGCCGAAGAGGGTGAGATGAGTGGTCTGCGCCCGGCGCTGGCCACCGAGTGGGAACCGGAAGGCGACAACGCCTGGCGCTTCAAGCTGCGCGAGGGCGTGACCTTCCACAACGGCGAGCCGTTCAACGCCGAGGCCGTCAAGTACAGCATCGAGCGCCCCTTCCGGGACGATTTTCCCAGCGGTGACAAGTTCCTCGACGTGCCCATCGATCACGTGGAGATCGTCAACGACTACGAGGTCATCATCCACACCACCGAGCCGGCGCCGATCCTGCCGAGCCAGCTATCGCGCAACGGCGCCTTCATCATGGAACCGGGCCACTACCAGGCCATCGATGAGATCGATGACAAGCGCTTCCAGCCCATGGGCACCGGCCCCTACAAGCTCAACGAGTATCGCGCCGACGATCGGGTGATCCTCGATCGCCATGACGACTACTGGGGCTGGCACGACAACAGCAACGTCGAGCAACTGGTCTTCCGCAATATCCCTGAAGAGTCCACGGCACTCTCGGAACTGATCGATGGCAATGTCGATATCATCCGGCTGCGCCCCGACCTGGTGGATAGTGCCGAGGAGGCCGATGGCGTGACCACGGTCATCGGGCCAAGCCTGGTGCGCGGCATGCTGGGCTTCAACATGGACATGTACGAGGAGCTGCGCGATCCGCGGGTTCGCCAGGCCCTCAACTACGCCATCGACCGTGAAGAGATGGTAGATGCCCTGGCCTTCGGCAACCAGGATCTGCAGATGGTCAACGTGGTCAACCCCCCCAATGACCATCCCGACCTCGATCCCTATCCCTTCGACCTCGAGCGGGCCATGGAACTGATGGCTGAAGCCGGCTATCCCGATGGCTTCCGTATCGACACCATCGATGTGATGACACCAGAGTCCTTCGACTATGCCGAAATCGCCGCTGCCTACTGGGGTGCGATTGGCGTGGATGTGGGTGAGGTGCGCCAGCTCGACTGGAGCGTGGTGCGTGAGCGCTGGGCGGCGCGGACCCTGAGCGTGCATGCCTTCGCCTGGTCGGCGGCCGAGAACACACCGGAAACCGATATGTGGGCGGTCCACGACGGGCGCCAGACCAACTCGACCCACTGGGCGACCTACAGCGATCGTTACGAAGAGTGGGAGGAGATGTATCGCGAGCTGTCCTCGACCATCGATGAGGAGCGTCGCCAGGAGCTCAACTATGCGATGCAGGAGATCCTCCACGAGGATCCGCCGTGGCTCTACACCTATCTGATGCCGATCCCGATGGGCGTCAACGAGCGTATCGGCGGCTACTACCCGCATCCTTCGATGCTCGTGGAAGACTGGGCCTCCATCTACGTGAGGGAGTGACCTACCTTGGCGCGGCCGGCACTGGCCGGCTGCGCCTTGGCCACCATAACAAGATAGCTTTCCGGGAGCGCCGTCGATGTTCTACCTAGCCAACCGCGTGGTCCAGGGCCTGATCGTTATCCTGGCCGCCCTGACCCTGGCCTTTCTGATGATGTTCGTCATCGGGGACCCCGCGATGATGTACGTGGGGCCCGATGCGTCCTCTGAAGTACTCGAGCGCTATCGCCGTTCGATGGGCTTCGATCGCCCGATGATCGTGCAGTACTTCGAGTTCATGCGCAGTGCCGTACAGCTGGACTTTGGTGTCTCCTATCGTCAACGCACCGATGTGGTGCCAATCATTATCGAGCGCCTCGGCCGCTCCGCCGAGCTGGCGCTTCCCGCCATGCTGCTGGCCGCCCTGGTCTCGATTCCGGTGGGGGTGATCAGCGCCGTTCACCGCAACTCGATGATCGATTACGTGGCGCGTTTCGTGGCCCTGATCGGTCAGGCCGCGCCCAACTTCTGGGTTGGGATCATGGCCATCCTGCTGTTCTCGTCGGCGCTGGGCATCCTGCCCTCCTCCGGCCGTGCGGACCCCGGCTCGCCGATCTGGACACAGGCGCGCTATATCCTGATGCCGATGGTGGTGCTGTCGCTGATGCCGATGGCCTATCTGACGCGGATGATGCGCTCCACGGTGCTCGAGGTCATCAACGAGGATTATGTGCGCACGGCACGCGCCAAGGGGCTCAGCGAAACCAAGGTGATCTACGTGCATGCCCTGCGCAACGCCTTGATCCCCTACGTCACGCTGTACGCCCTGCAGTTCGGCTGGATACTGGCCGGCTCGATGGTCATCGAAACCGTTTTCGCCTGGCCCGGCTTCGGGCGCCTGCTGATGGACTCCATCCGCATGCTCGATATCCCGGTGGTGGCGGCGGGGCTGACCACGGTGGCCGCGCTCTATATCACCCTCAACCTGCTGGCTGACATGCTTTATACCCTGCTGGATCCGAGGGTCGTGAATCGCTGAACGGATCCGACGCGTCGAACAACCACACGATAGACCAAGGAGAATGATCATGGCGGAACGCGTAGCAATGATCGGAAGCGGCATTATCGGACGTGCCTTTGCCATCTGTTTCTCACGCGGGGGCTACGAGGTCACCCTCTATGACCCCAAGGATGGTGCGGCAGAGGCGGCGATCCCCCTGATGCGCGAGACGGTGGCCGATCTCGAGCAGAACGGTCTGCTCAACGACCGCACCACCGATGACGTGATGAGCCGGATGATCCCTGTCAAAAGCATGGAGGGAGCCGTCGAGGGGGCCATCCATGTTCAGGAAAATGCCCCGGAAGTGCTCGAGCTAAAGCGCGAGCTGTTTACCAAGCTGGACAAGATCGCCCCTAAGGATGCGGTGCTGGCCAGCTCATCGTCGTCGATCGTGACCTCCAAGTTCACCGAGGGACTCGAGGGCCGACACCGCTGCATGATCGTCCATCCCACCAATCCTCCCTATGTGGTGACGATTCTCGAACTGGTGCCAGCGCCCTGGACCGATCCCGAGGTCACCCAGAAGACCCGCGAGCGGCTCGAAGCGATGGGCATGTCCCCCATCACCCTGCACAAGGAGATCACCGGCTTCATCATGAACCGCTTCCAGTCGCCGATCCTACAGGAAGCCTTCCGCCTGGTGGCCATGGGTGTGGTGTCGCCTGCGGACGTGGACAAGGCGATGTCCGAGGGCATCAGCCAGCGCTGGTCGTTCATCGGGCCGCTGGAGGTCGGTGATCTCAACGCGCCCAACGGCTTCAAGGAATATGCCGAGAAGTACGAGGCCATGAACCGCAATATCGCAATGGAACAGCGCGACCTGGTGCCCTGGGCTGGGCCGCTACTGGACTACATCGACAAGAGTTTTCGCGAACGCGTGCCCATGGATCAGCACAAGGCGCGTCAGCAGTGGCGTGACCGCCGCCTGATGGCACTGGCGGTTCACAAGAAGTGGGCCAACGAGAACATCAAATAGCCGAGTGAGGAGCAAGCAATGCGACTGGTACATACCATGATACGTGTCGAAGACCTGGACGAGTCCATCGACTTCTACACCCAGAAGATAGGCCTCGAGCTCGTCGCTAGGGAGGAGTTGCCCGGCAACGATGCCACCATCGCCTTTCTGCGCGAGCCCAAGAGCGGTCATGAGATCGAGCTGACCTACAACCACGACGGGCGCTCCTACGACCTGGGCGATGGTTACGGCCACATGGCCTTCGACGTGGTCAGCGTCGACGATACCTATGAGGAGTGGAAGTCACGTGGCGTTGAGTTCTCGCTGCCGCCCAAGACCATGCAGAACGGCATGCGCATCGCCTTTGCCGTAGACCCCACGGGCTACAAGCTCGAGCTGCGCGAGATGCCGGAAACGGCCTGAGGGCAGGCCTTTGATAGCGCCCTTCCTGACCGCAAGGGCGCTATCGACAATTCTCGGTGCGTGCAAGGAGAACACAGTGGCGCAATATCTGACCGACTTTTCCGACTATCCCAGCGGCGAGCCGCCGGCCGATTGGCGGGATGCCTGGATTCCCGGCGGGCATCGCCTCGAGGTCCAGGACGCAGCGGATGCCATCGGCGGCAAACTGCTGCGGCACCGCATTGATACCAACAACCGGCGCGCCTGGGCCTGGGAGCGAGTGCCTCGGGGAGCCGTGAGCTATGAGGTGCTGACCCGCATGCGCAGCACCAGCGGCGATTCGCGTTTCGGTGTCATCGTGCGCGGTGACGGCGAGGGCGAGCGCGGCACCGAGCAGGGCATCACCTGCGAGTGCTTCAAGGGCGCTAACCACGGCCTGGTGGAGTATGAAGCGCCCAAGCTCGAGCAGCGCCAGACCCTGTTTCTGGTTGCTTACAACCCTGAGGGCGAGGCCGAACGCGGCCCGCAACGCCCCCACGGCGTGGCCAGAATCTGGGGCGAGAGCTTCTTCCCCTGGCAGCCCGATGCCTGGTGCTGGCTGCGCGTTCGGGTCGAGGCCGAGGGCGGTGCCTTGCAGGTCAAGGCCAAGGGGTGGCGGGACGGTGAGGCCGAGCCGGACTGGTGGCACTACGAGGTGGCGGATATCGAACCGGAGCGTGTCGGCGCCAACGGCTGGGTCGGCATCACCGGCCAGCGCGAGCCAGGTATTCGCGAGTATGACGTCTTTTCGGTAGGCACCGATGGCGACGCCGCACCGCTGCCCGGTGAGACAACTTGAATCTCGGTTTAGGTGTCGTCAATCACTTACATCCTTGGTTGGACTCTTCTGCCGCGAACATGGTTAACTTTGAATGAAGTTGGATCCTTCAAGAATGTTATTTAATAACAATAACAATCATCGCCAGTGGCACACTGTGCTGCCGGCGTATCGGGAGGAGTGCGCCATGCTATCCAGCGATAACCACCATCGACACGCGTCGTTGGCACGCGACAACCAGAGTGCCATCGGCATCACGTCAGCCAGTACGACATACAATGAGTTACCGCAGGAGGCGTTGATCGAGGCGTCGTGGCGACGCTGCCAGGCGGTGGGCCTCTCGCCGCAGGATGAACCGGAACTCAACTATGTGGCCAAGGACGTGCTGTGCGCAGAGCGCGAGCGACTCAACGTGATACGTCGTATCGCCAGGGCCGAACTCGATCTTCTCTATGGCCAGATCGCCGGGACGCGCTTTGCGGTGGCGCTGGCCAACGAGACCGGCTTGATCATGGATGCGCGGGCCGACAGCGATTTCAAGCGCGTTGCGCGGCAGCGCAATATTCGCCTCGGCTCGCTGTGGCAGGAGTCTCTCCAAGGCACTAATGCCCTCGGCACCTGTGCGCTGGTCAAGCAGCCGGTGCTGGTGCATGCCGGCGAGCACTATCTCGATCGTTACAAGACGCTGACCTGTGCTGCGGCTCCGGTATTTGATCCCGACGGCAATATCATCGCGATTCTCGATGCCTCGTCCGACTCCTGCCCGCGGCCACCGCACACCCTGGCGCTGGTCAATTTCTCGGCCAAGAACATCGAGATGGGCTACTTCCGCGAGCGTTATCAGCAGCATCTCATCCTATCGTTTCATAGCCGGCGTGAGTATCGCTACACCGTCAGTGCCGGGCTGGTTGCGCTGACCCCTGACGGGCACTTGCTGGCCGCCAACCGTCAGGCACTGTTCATCCTCGACGGAATGGGGGTCTCCCGTGACAGCCACTTCAATGACCTCTTCACCACCCCCTTTGGCGAGGTGATCGACAAGGTGTTGGCCACCGGCGAGACCATGGTCGCCGACCATGTGGGGAGCCACTACTTCCTGGCGGTGGAGAATACCAACGTGCTGCAGACCACGCACACCCTTCAGTCGCGTGGCGACGCCTCCAGCGATTGTGATTCCAGGGGTGCCGACAGCACCGAACCCGAGCCGGAACCTTGCCCGAACGCGCGTTTCGTGGCCAACGACCCACAGCTGCTCGAGCAGCTGAAGTACTTGAAAAATGCGGTCAAGCGCACCTTGCCGATTCTGATTACCGGCGAGACCGGCACCGGCAAGGAGGTGTTCGCAAAGTATATCCATCAGGCCAGCGGCCGCGAGGGGCAATTCGTACCGGTGAACTGTGGGGCGATCCCGGAGAACCTCGTCGAATCCGAACTGTTTGGGTATGTCGATGGCGCCTTTACCGGATCGCGAAAGGGCGGCGCCAACGGGCTTTTCCATCAGGCGAATGGCGGTACCATCTTTTTGGATGAGCTGGGCGAACTGCCGCTGGCGACTCAGGTCAAGTTGCTCCGCGTGCTGGACAATCGACGCTATCGCCCGGTGGGTGGAACCACGGATATCGATGTCGACATCCAGGTGGTAGCGGCCACCAATGCCAACCTGCAAGAGTCGGTTCAGGCGGGTGACTTTCGCTCCGACCTGTTCTACCGCCTGAGCACGATTTCCATCCAGTTGCCCAATATTCGTGAGCGTGCGGACTTTGCCGAGCTGGCCAGGCATATCCTGGGCAAGATCGACCCCGAGGTCACGCTTTCGCGCTGCGGCCTCGATGAACTCCACCGTCATGACTGGCCCGGCAATATCCGTGAACTGCGTAACTTTCTCACGCGTCTCGTGGTGTTGAACGACGAGAGCAAGATCACCCGCAAGCATGTCCTGGCAACCTTCGAGATGGAAACGCTGGTGGGGATTCCCGATCCGGCGCGCCAGCGTCAGACAGCGCCGCCAGGCCGCCAGGAGAAGTACGCTTCGTCAACGCCGCCAAGCGGTGCCGCTGACACTCGCCAGCGACTGCTCGCCGAGCAGATCCTGCAAGCCTGCCAGCGGCACATGTACAACGTCTCCAAGGTGGCACGCGAGGTCGGGGTCTCGCGCAGCACCGTTTATAAATACCTGAAACAGCGGCCTTGAGATATCAAGTGCCAGGCCTCCCGATAACGACAACATCGAGGTAATCCCATGCGTTATAGACGATTCGGCAACACCGACCTGGAACTCTCAGAGCTCTGCTTCGGCGCGATGCGCTTCACCAGTACAGCGGACCACGTGACGCTTCCCGGCGAGCGCAGCCAGGCCGAGGCGGAGCAGCAGAACCGCGAGGGGCGCCGGGCCCTCGAGGCAGCCCTCGATGCAGGCGTCAACTGTATCCACTCCAGCGGCGATTATGGCACGCGTTGGATGCTCAGCGAGATACTCGCTCGGCACACCAAGCGCCACGACATCCACCATGTGATCAAGATGACCACGCCCGACTACGAGGAGGGGCAGGTCGATCCCCGGGTGCTGCGGGACAGCGTCGAGGAGGCGCTGCGCGACCTGCATACCGACCGCATCGCCGTGGTCCAGCACCTTCAGCGCGGCCCCCACGTGCCCAAGGTCGAGGCCTACGCGGCTGAGGGCGACGCGCGACGCATCGGCGCGCTGCCGGCGATACTCGAACCGCTCGTCGAGACCTTCGATGCGCTCAAGCGCGAAGGCAAGGTGGGCCACTTCATCACCTTCCCGCATACCATGGGCTACGCCCGGGCGGCGCTGGACACCGACGCCTATGCTGGCGTGGCGCACTTCTTCAATGTCATCGAGCCCGAGGCACTGCCGATTCTCGATCGCCTGGCGCAGGAGGGCCGGGGATTTTTGGCCATTCGCCCGCTGCTGCAGGGCATGTTGACCGACAAGCGAGTCCAGCGCGAGGGCCTGCCGGCAGACGACCTCAAGCACCGCGCCGGCTGGGATTCGCGCTACGCCCTGCTCGACAAGATCCGTGCGCACATCGGCGAGCCGGACGGCGGTTGGACCGACTTCGCGCTCAAGTTCGCCCTGGCGCACCCAGCGGTGACCTCGCTGGTGGTCAGCGCCAACAACGAGCGTCAGGTCGAGGCGATGCTGGCGGCCTGCGACGGCAACTATCCCGAGCGCGACCTGCTCGACCAGGTGTACGCACTGGTCGAGGAGGTGGGCATGCCGCCCAAGGCCGACCTGTTCGGACTCTAACAGCCAAGGCGCTTCTGGAGGTGTTCCTATGCTGTGGCTCACCGTACTGTCGGCGCTGTTCAGCTATATCGCCGTGACCCAGGCGGTCAAGCGCAACCGCGCCGGCCGCCAGTGGTTCCACTGGGGCTTCAGTGCGCTGTTTGCGATCTCGGGCCTGCTCTTTTCACTGGCGGCGTTGACGTCGCCAGGGGTGGCGCCTGTTTCGTAACGATCCATGCGCTGGGATTCCACAAGTCGATGGTGTAGAACGAGTGGATATGGCAGCAACATGATGCTCGACGCCGAGCGCCAACCCACGCCAGTTCGGGACACGACACGATGACAGATCAGGTAATGGCCGCCATCGACGGCTCGCACTTTTCTGAAGGCGTATGCGACTACGCAGCCTGGGCCAGCCAGGCGCTGGCGGCGCCGCTGACCTTCCTGCACGTGGTGGACAACCACCCGCAGGTCGCCGAGGCGGACCTGTCCGGCAACATCGGCCTGGGCTCGCGGGAGCACCTGCTGGAGGAGCTGGCCAACCTCGATGAGCAGCGCGCCAAGCTGGCCCAGGAGCAGGGCCGGGTGATGCTGTCTGCGGCCAAGACCCGGGCGGTCGGAGCCGGTGTCGACGAGCCGGCCACCCGCCAGCGCAACGGCACCCTGGTCGAGACGCTCAGCGAGCTGGAGAACGAGATCCGCCTGCTGGTGATCGGCAAGCGCGGCGAGACCGCTCACCAGGCCGTCGACCACCTGGGCTCGAACCTCGAGCGGGTGGTGCGCAGCCTGCACCGGCCGATCCTGATGGTGCCGGACCAGTTCCAGACACCCAGCCAGGTGCTGATCGCCTTCGACGGCAGCAAGACCACCCGCAAGGGCGTCGAGATGATCGCCAAGAGCCCGCTGTTCGAGGGCATTCCGGTGCACGTGGTGATCGTCGGCGCCGAGACCGGCGACAACCGCTCGCAGCTCGAGTGGGCGCTCGAGACCCTGCGCGCCGCGGGGCTCGAGGCGCAGGGGGCGATTCGCGCCGGCGAGGTGGAGGAGACCCTGCGCAACTACAAGGAAGAGCAGGGCATCGACCTGCTGGTGATGGGTGCCTACGGCCATTCGCGGATTCGTCACCTGCTGGTGGGCAGCACCACCACGGCGATGCTGCGCCGCGCCAGCGTGCCGGTATTGCTGCTGCGCTGAGCCCCCCGGACGTTTCAATACGTCATTGGCGGCATGCTGCCCTCTGGACGCCGGTCAATCGCGCGGCGTTGACGGCAGGCGGGTCAGCGGCCCCTGGGCCAGGCCCCAGCCGGCCACCAGCAGCGCCAGCATGCCGGCCAGGATGTGGCCGAAGCTGCTGCCCAGGTCGAGAGCGATGCCCAGCACTGCCGGCGCCAGGCCGGTGGCGAAGACCATGCAGGCACTCAGGGTGGCACGCACCCGCCCGAGGTGCTCCACGCCCCACAGCTTGACCAGCAGGCTGGTGGCGACCGGCTCCTGGGCACCCATCGACAGTCCGCCGCCGACCATCAGCGCCCACACGCCAACGTGGCCACCCACCACCAGCGCCAGCAGCAGGGCCAGGGCAAAGGGCAACAGGTAGCAGCGCGCCAGCAGCAGCGGCCCGATACGGTCCACCAGGCGCCCGCCGAGCAGCGCGCCGGGCAGCTTGGCAATGCCCATCCCGGTTAGTGCCAGCGCATAGACGGCCAGGCTGCTGCCCAGGTCGGCGGTCATGCTGGCCTGGTAGATGAACATCCCGGTCATGGTCACCGGCAGGATCATCAGTAGCGGTAGCAGGCGCCAGAAGCGGTGGTCGCGAAACGGTCGCGGGCCTTGCTGCGGCTGGCCGCGCCGCGGACGCTGGCGCGGTGCGTCGGGCCAGCGTGCGCGCAGCAGCAGCGGCAGCCACAGCGAGGCGAGCACCAGGCAGAACAGCCACCATAGTTCACGCCAGCCGAGCCAGATCAACAGCGCCGCCATCAGCGGTGGCAGCAGGGTTTCGCCGAGCATCATCCCCAGGCCGACCAGGCCCAGGGCGCGGCCGCGCTGATGGCTGAATTCGCGCCCGGCCAGGGTGTTGCCCAGATGCGTCATCATGCCCTGGCCGCAGAAGCGCACCAGACCGAGCCCCAGCAGGCCGGCTAGCCACCACGGCGAGAGCGTCAGCAGCAGGATGCCGACGAGCAGCGCGCCCAGCACCAGCGCGGCGAAGCGTCGCGGTGGGATCCAGTCAATGGCGGGACCGAAGCGCAGCATGGCGAAGCCGGCGGCCAGCGTCACCAGGGCGTAGGCGCTGCCGAACTGGCCGGCGCTGAGGCCCAGCTGCTGGCTGATCGGTGCCTGAAACAGGCCGATGAAGAAGCTCTGGCCGAGGCTCGAGGTGAACATCGCCAGGAAGGCGATGCCCAGCAGGCCGTAGTGCTGACGTAGCAGGGTGCGATACCCCATTTGCGCCTCCCTGTGCGTCGACGTGCCGCGGATGGCAAGATGATGGCATGGTCGGCGCGACGCCGGCAGGCGTGCAGCATAACAAGTGCGGCGTAGCCAGGTTAGCGAGGAGCCCGAGATGAACCACCCCGAACTCGACATGCCGACGGTAGAGGCGCGGCTGGCGGCGCTGCGCCAGGAACTGCTCGCCGATAGCGCGTCGAGCAGCGAAGCACGCGACACCGTGGTGCTCGACCAGACCTCGGTGGGGCGGCTGTCGCGGATGGACGCGATGCAGGGCCAGGCCATGGCCAAGGCCGAGGAGGAGCGCCGCCAGCTGGCCCTGAAGCGTATCGAGGCGGCACTGATACGCATCGAGCGCGGCGACTTCGGCGAGTGTATCGGCTGCGGCGAGTGGATCGCCGCCAAACGTCTCGAATGGGATCCGCTGGTGTTGAAATGCATCGACTGCGCGAAAGCGCAGTGAAAACCGTCGCATTCAGATAAAATTTCAGTTCATCATGCCACTTATGCAGTCTAATCAGGAGCAGGGCAATGTCTATCACCCGTCATGACACCAAGGCGCGCATGAGCCGCGCGGTAATCCACAACGGCGTGGCCTGGCTGTGTGGCCAGGTGGCCGGGCCCGAGGCGCGGCACGGCGATATCACCGCCCAGACCGAGAGCATGCTGGCGCGGGTCGATGCGCTCCTCACCGAGATCGGCTCCGATCGCGAGCACCTGCTGTCGGCGACGATCTACCTCAAGGATGGCCACGATGTGGCGGCGATGAATGCGGTCTGGGATGCCTGGGTGCCCGAGGGGCATGCACCGGCGCGCACCTGCGTATGCGCGGCGCTGCCGGCCGATGAGCTCAAGGTCGAGATTACCGTCACCGCCTTGGTGCCCGGCAGCGCCTAAGTGCTAGTCGGCGGCTTCGTCACTCGCCGCGGCCGGCTGTCGCGGCTGGTGGCGTAAAAACACCGCCATACGCTCGGCATCGCATTCACCTACCTGACATAGCTGTTCGGCGATCTCGGCATACTGGCGCAGCACCGGATCGATCAGGCCCAGGCGGGCGCTATCGCCGCTGGCCTGCTCGGCCTCGCCGGCCAGCCATTCGAACAGGCGCCCGAGTCGCGCGATATTGGGATCGCCGCGGCCGGTGTTGCCGCGCATGGCGTCCACCGCAAGGCAGCGCAGTACGCTGCGCTTGTTGGGGTCGAGGCTCTCCTTGTCGAGCAGCGCTTCGGCCTGATGCACGAAGCGCTCCATCAGTTGGGCGGCTTCGGCGGCGCGCAGCTGGCGGCTCTGTGTCTCGAGGCTCTGAATGAGCGCCGCCTGCTGGACACGCAGGCCACTGACCAGGCTCGCCACCAGCATCAGCAGGCACAGCAGTCCTGTCACTGCCAGGCCGTAAACTGCCAGTGCCACGAGATCCTCGGCGCCTAGCGGTAGGCGCAGGTCACTCAGCGACAGCCCCAGGCCGCCAAGGGCGAGCGCTGCTACCACGATTAGCACCAGCGTAGCGGCGCTCGGCGAAGCGTTGCGGTTCATCCATGTGCTCCTGTCGACACTCGGCGCGTATCGCCGAGTGTCCTGACAGGGCTATCGGCCGGCAGGGGGGAAACTTGAGTCGGGGATCAATCGTCGGCGTCGTCAGCCGCGTCGGTGTCCGTTGCGTCATTCTGGTCGGCCATTTCCTCGACCTCTGCGTCGATCTCCTCGGGGTCGACCTCCTCGGCCATGACCGCGTCACCGTCATCGTCGTCCGGATCCTGTTCTTCCCGCGGCGCAGCCTCGACCTCCAGCCACTGACCTAGGAAGGCGCTCAGCGACGCGTCGACCATCGCGCTGATGGCGGAGAACTCGATCTGCAGCTCGTCGCCGTTGGCGTCGTGTATCTCCAGGCGCTGCCAGCCGCTGTCATCGCCGCTCAGCAGCAGTTCGCCGAGCTGCTGCTCCAATGCCGGGGCGCGGGGGCTGAAGCGGGCCTGCCAGGCGTCTGCCTCACCGGCCAGGGCGATGGCGTAGTCCTCTTCGAGCGGCGCCCAGTTGCCGCCCAGCAGGTCGACCAGGTGGCGTCCGAATTCGACCCTGTCCGGGAGCAGCTCGTCGAGCAGTTCGCGGTCCGGCAGGCCATCCTCCTCGATGTCGTCACGAGGGCCGGGCAGGCGTTTCGGAAACGCCAGGGTAGCTTCGCGCGGGGAGGCGAAGCGCCATACCAGCAGGCGTTCACGCTGATAGAGAAATTGTCCGTCGCTGTGCAGGCGCGACTGCTGTTCTTCCCGCCAGTGGCGCTGTTCGAAGTTGCCCTGCAGCTGGGCCGGGGTGGCCAGCTGGCGCTGCAGATCCTCGCGCTCAAGGGCCTGGGCGCTGGCGCAGAGCAAGGCACTGCCTGCCAGGCAAGCCAGCGACCGACGAACGGGAAGCGATGACACAGGGAGCATGTGGACTCCGTCCGGGGAAACCGAGTGCGTGAGCAGACCCCATGATGCGCCAATCGGTTCCCGGCGAAAACCTCTGGCGGCGCGCTGGTTGCGGTTAAGGCTAGCGGCCTACGGGAAAGCGCGTCGCCTGCAGGCTATCCTTGATCTTCTTGAGGTGAATCAGGAAATCCTCGCCGCGGCGCAGGGTGACGCCGGTGGCCAGCACGTCGATCAGTGCCAGGTGGATCATCCGCGAGGTCATCGGCATATAGACGTCGGTGTCCTCCGGCGCGGTGACCCCAAGGGTTTCGGTGCACTCGCCGGCCAGCGGCGAGTCGGGGGCGGTGATGCCCAGTACTACCGCGCCGTTCTCCCTCGCCAGACGGGCAATTTCCACCAGTTCCCGGGTGCGTCCGGTGTAGGAGATGATAACCACCACGTCACCGGTATGGCTGGCGGCGGCGACCATGCGCTGCATCAGCACGTCTTCATAGGCCATCACCGGCAGGTTGAAGCGGAAGAACTTGTGCTGGGCGTCCTGGGCCACCGGCCCAGAGGCGCCCAAGCCGAAGAAGTGGATCTGCTTGGCCTGGATCAGGTAGTCGACGGCGCGTTCGACACGCCTGGCGTCGAGCGCTCGGCGCGCCTCGTCGAGGGCGGCGATGGTGGCACCGAAGATCTTGTCGCCGTAGCCGGCGGCATCGTCGTCGCGCTCGACGCTGCGGCTGACGTAGGGGGTGCCGCCGGCCAGGCTCTGTGCCAGCTTGATCTTGAAGTCGGGGTAACCCTTGGCCTCGAAGTTGCGACAGAACCGATTGACCGTAGGTTCGCTGACCGAGGCGGCCTGTGCCAGGGTGGCGATGCTCATGCCGGTGGCCGAGGCGGGGTCGGCGAGAATCACGTCGGCAACCTTGCGTTCGGAGCGGTTGAGCTCGTCCAGGCGCTTGCGGATACGTTCGATCAGGTCATGGCTGGACATGGGCGGCTAGACTCTTGGTAGCGGGCAATCATCGCTGTGGTACGGCGACGGCCTTGATGCATGGCGACCGATGATGTAGTGATTTAACTACATTTTCACGGCTATCCTAGCGGGAGGATGCCAGGATGACCATACATGGCTCGACGCTACTGCATCTTTGGTAGTAAAATTACAGATAAATGTTGCTTTATCTGTCAGCGAACACGTATTTTATCGGTAAGTTAACCAAATTTCAGGGGGCAAGGCATGAGTCAGCACAGCGCGATGCCGAACGTGGCCGACACCGAGATCGATCTGGCGCTGTTCGGCGCGTTGGGCGACCTGGCGCTGCGCAAGCTGTTTCCGGCGCTCTATCACCTCGACCGCGAGGGGCTGCTGCCCGAGGGTACCCGTCTGCTCGGTCTGGCACGTCAGGATATCGACGGCGAGGCGTTTCGCCAGCAGGTCGCCGATGCCCTGCAGCGGCGGGTAAAGAGCAGCGAGCAGGACAAGGCCAGCCTCAAGCGTTTCATGGCGCGTCTCGACTACCTCAAGCTGGATTTCGCCAGCGTCGAGGGATACGAGGCGATCCGCGCCTGGCGCGAAGGGTCGCCGCGGCCGATGGTGGTCTATCTCTCGGTGCCGGCCAGCATCTACGGTGATATCTGCCGTAACCTGCAGGCCAGCGGCAGCCTCGACGACAGCGTCCGGGTAGTGGTGGAGAAGCCGATCGGCTACGACCTTGCCTCATCGCAGCAGATCAACGACGTCATCGGCGAGGTGTTCCCCGAGTCGCGGATCTACCGCATCGACCACTATCTGGGCAAGGAGACGGTGCAGAATCTGATCGCGCTGCGCTTCGCCAATCCGCTGTTCGGTACCCAGTGGAACCAGAACCACATCTCCCACGTCGAGATCACCGTCGCCGAGCAGGTCGGCATCGAGGGCCGCTGGGGCTATTTCGACCAGGCCGGCCAGCTGCGCGACATGGTGCAGAATCATTTGCTGCAGCTGCTGTGCCTGATCGCCATGGACCCGCCCTCGAACCTCGACGCCGATGCCATCCGCGACGAGAAGGTCAAGGTGCTCAAGGCGCTCAAGCCGTTCGTCGGCGAGGCGCTGGGTCGCGACGTGGTGCGCGGCCAGTATACCGCCGGCACCAGCGAGGGCGCCGCGGTGCCCGGCTACCTCGAGGAGGAGGGTGCCAATACCGACAGCCACACCGAAACCTTCGTCGCCATGAAGACCGAGGTCGCCAACTGGCGCTGGGCGGGGGTGCCGTTCTACCTGCGCACCGGCAAGCGCATGCCCGAGAAGCTGTCGCAGATCGTCATTCACTTTCGCCAGCAGCCGCACTATATCTTCGACCCGGACCAGCGCAGCCTGGCGGCTAACAAGCTGATCATCCGCCTGCAGCCGGAGGAGGGCATTGCGCTGCAGGTGCTGACCAAGGACAGCGGCTTGGACAAGGGCATGCGCCTGCGCCCCGGGCCGCTGCACCTGGATTTCAACAACGCCTTCCCCAAGTCGCGGATTCCCGATGCCTATGAGCGCCTGCTGCTCGAGGTCATGAAGGGCCAGCAGTACCTGTTCGTGCGTCGCGACGAGGTCGAACACGCCTGGCGCTGGTGCGATCAGCTGATCGCGGGCTGGGAGGCGCGCGATATGCCGCCGCGGCGCTATCCTGCCGGCTCCTGGGGGCCGGTCGCGTCGATCGCCATGATCACCCAGGACGGCCGCAGCTGGTATGAGGACTATTGACATGAGTCAGGCTCGCCAACAACTCGCCGAACAGCTCGCCGAGGCCGTCGCCGAAGCGCTGCGTGTGGATCTTGACCGTCAGGAGCGCGCTCTGCTGGTGGTGTCCGGCGGCTCGACGCCGGTACCCTTCTTCGCTGCGCTGGCTGCCTATGACCTGCCGTGGTCGCGGGTCGAGGTGACCCTCGCCGACGAGCGCTGGGTCGATGCCGAGAGTGCCGACAGCAACGCCCGCCTGGTGCGCGAGCATCTGCTTCAGGGGCCGGCAGCGGCGGCCCGCTTCGTGCCCTTGACCAGTGCCGCCGAGACCCCCGAGCAGGGCGTGGCCGAGGTGGCCCGGCGGATCGAGCCGCTGGCCTGGCCGGCCAGCGTGGTGATCCTCGGCATGGGCGGCGACGGCCATACCGCCTCGCTGTTTCCCGATAGCCGTGAGCTCGACCTGGCGCTGTCCAGCGATGAGCCGCTGGTCGCGGTACGCACTCCGAGCCAGCCGCAGCCGCGCATCACTATGAGTGCCGGTCGCCTGCACCAGGCGCGCCGCCACATGTTGCACATCAACGGCGACGACAAGCGCAGCGTGCTGGCCGCGGCGCTGGGCGGCGACGACGTTCGCGCACTGCCGATCCGCGCCTTCCTGGCCTGCCCGCTGGCCATCTACTGGGCGCCCTGATCCCCTCTGGAGACTCCGAACATGACCATCGACAAGCAGCTGCCATCCACGCGCACCACCGAACTCGACAGCATCTGCCTCAAGGCCGAGGTGATCCCGGTGATCACCATCGAGCGCCTCGAGGACGCGGTGCCGATGGGCCGCGCCCTGGTCGAGGGCGGCTTGACCGTCCTCGAAGTGACGCTGCGCACCGACTGTGCCCTGGAAGCGATCAAGCGCATGCGCGAGGCCTTGCCGGGGGCCAGCATTGGCGTCGGTACGGTGCTCACCCCGGCCCAGTATCGCCTGGCCGAGGAGGTCGGCGCCGACTTCGTGGTTACCCCAGGGGCCACCGAGGCGCTCTACCGCTACGGCGTCGAGAGCCCGGTGCCGATGCTGCCCGGCGTGTCGACCATCTCCGAACTGATGACCGGCTGGCAGTACGGCTACCGGCGCTTCAAGTTCTTCCCCGCCGAGTCCAGCGGCGGGGCCAAGGCGATCAAGGCCTTCGGTGCGCCGATTCCCGAGGCGCGCTTCTGCCCCACCGGCGGCATCAGCGTCGACAACGCCGACGAGTACCTGGCGCTGCCCAATGTGATGTGTGTGGGCGGCTCCTGGCTGACCCCCAAGGCGCTGGTGGAGGCCGAGGACTGGAGTGCCATCCGCGAGCTGGCGCGCCAGGCCGCGGAGCGCTTCCACCACTGAGGCGTTAGCGAATTCGATCTCTCTCGACAGCCCGTGCTGTTGTTCGGCCCGTTCCCCGTGAGCGGGCCTTTTTTTGGTGCGCCAGGCATGGCGCGCAGCGCCTGACGGGCGCTGTTTCCGAGGGTGGTGCCTCGGGATGACTCGGGGGTGAGAGTCCCCTACGGACCCTGATAGCGGGAACCGTTAGCTGAACAGCAAGGGTGTCCGTCGCGAGGCGGAATCTGAAGGAAGCTGAAGGCAAACTCCTGGCCCGACGAACAGGAACCGTATATGAGGCTCCCGCATCTGGGCGAGAGGGCTAAGATCCTCGAAACCCGATAGCTATCCAGAAGGTGCGGTAGTAAATGCGGCGGGTAGGTGGGAGGAAGGTCGCGCGTCTTACCCTGGGAGGTCTGGTGGTCTGCCACGGTGCTACCGGCGTCGAGAGGCGGCGGGATGGGTCACCAGACGTCAGCAGAGGTCATAGTAAGTGCCGATTCACCCCGGCACCAAGGGCCGAACATGAAGAACCGCGAGTAGGCGATGACGTCTCGAGGATCGATCATGAAGACAGACACTGACGCTGATACCGTCACCCACCCAGAGGGGCAGGGGCGGAACTCTGAGTCCCGGCCGGTGGGCGTCGAGACGGTCCCGGCGTCGTCATCGTGGACGAAAGCGGAGCCCGCCCCGCTCATGGAGGCCGTGGTAGCGAAGGCCAACATGGCGCGGGCTTACCGGAAGGTGGTCGCCAACCAAGGCGCACCGGGTGCCGACGGCATGACGGTGGATCAGCTGGCCGATCACCTGAAACAGTACTGGCCGACGCTGCGCGAGCGGCTGCTGGCCGGTGAGTATCATCCCAGCCCGGTCCGGGCCGTCAAGATTCCCAAGCCCAAGGGCGGGACACGGCAGCTCGGCATCCCCACGGTGACCGACCGGCTGATCCAGCAGGCGCTGCTTCAGGTACTGACGCCGATCTTCGATCCGACATTCTCGGCATCGAGCTACGGCTACAGGCCAGGGCGCAGTGCCCAGCAGGCCGTCTCGGCGATGAAGGCCCATGTCACTGCCGGCCACCGCTGGGTGGTCGATCTTGACCTGAAAGCCTTCTTTGACCGGGTGAACCACGACCTGCTGATGGCCCGGGTCGCGCGCCGCATCCGCGACAAGCGGGTACGGCGCCTGATTCGTCGCTATCTGGAAGCCGGGATGTTTCAGGACGGCCTGCCCGCGCCACGCCAACAGGGAACGCCGCAGGGCGGACCGCTGAGTCCGCTGCTGGCCAATATCCTGCTGGATGACGTGGACAAGGAGCTGGAACGCCGCGGTCACCGCTTCTGCCGCTACGCCGACGACCTGCAGGTATACGTCAGGAGTCGTCGAGCGGGTGAGCGCGTTATGGCTAGCCTGAGTGATTTTCTCGAGAGCTCACTCAGGCTCACGGTCAATCACGCCAAGAGTGCGGTGGACCGCCCGTGGCACCGCGGGTACCTGGGCTACACGCTGACCCGACACAAACTGCCGAAGCTGACGCTGGCCAAGGCCAGCCTGCAGCGCCTGATGCAGCGTGTCCGTGAGGTACTCAAGCGTGGCAAGGGGCGCAATATCCGACGCGTCGTCGAAGAGCTGGTGCCAGTCCTGCGAGGCTGGGCCAGCTACTTCAGTCTCGTCGATGTTAAACGCCCGTTGGAAGCGCTGGATGGTTGGATACGCCGCCGACTGCGCTGCGTGATCTGGCGGCAGTGGAAGCGGCCGCAGACTCGACGCCGGAAGCTCCTGGCGCTGGGGCTGGACGACCAGCGCGCCTGGAAATCGGCGGGGAACGGTCGAGGCCCGTGGTGGAACGCCGGGGCCTCGCACATGAATCAGGCCCTGCCACGGAAGTGGTTCAACCAACTGGGCCTGATCTCGGTACTTGATACGGTAAGAGGGCTTAGCCGTTCTTCGTGAACCGCCGTGGTACGGAACCGTATGCCCGGTGGTGTGGGAGGGCGCCGGGGGTGACCCCGGCCCCTACCCGATTATCAGGGGGCAGATGGCGGGCAAAAGAAAGCGCGCCGGTCATCGAGAGATAGCCGGCCGCGCACAAGCGAGTTGCACTGAAGGCGTCATCCAGGCGTGGGCACCATTGCCCCTGCCTGATGGCGTTGGTCTCGGTGGCGCCCGGCACAGCCGTTCGCTGCGAGACCCGGGCAGTATAGGCAGTCGGCGTTTGCGGAATAAGTGGGTACAATCGAAAACTAGTGTTTCCAAAATGGAAACATCTGGCCTGGTCGATCATTCACTAACGCGGGGCAGGACATGGCAACCCTGGATGCCTTGAAAGTCTTCGTCGAGGTCGTGCGCAGCGGCAGCTTCACCGCCGCGGCACGGCGCCTGGGTATCTCCAAGTCGCTGGCGTCCAAGCGCGTGGCGGCCTTGGAGGATGAACTGGGGGTGAGTCTGCTCAACCGCTCGACCCGCTCGCTGCGGCTCACCGAGTCGGGACAGATCTACTACGAGCACGGGCTGCGCATCCGCGAGGAGCTGGCCTCCGCCGAGGCCCAGGTGCAGTCGGTCACCGCGCGGCCGCGGGGCCAGCTCAAGGTCAGCGCCCAGGTCAGCTTCGGCTTCATGTACCTGGCGGCGCCGACCACCGCCTTCATGCGCCGCTATCCCGACGTGGCCGTGGAGATCCTGCTCGAGGACCAGCGCTTCGAACCCATCGACGATGCCGTCGACCTGGCGATCCGCATGGGGCCGCTGCCGCCCTCGAGCCTAGTGTCGCGGCCGCTGTGCAAGGTGGTCTACGGGCTCTATGCATCGCCCGAGTACCTGGCCAGGGTCAACCGCCCCCAGCACCCCCAGGACATCCGCGAGCACGACAGCGTGTTCTACGGCAACTACGACCTCGGCGCCCACTGGCGCTTTTCACTCAACGGCCAGCCGCTGGATATCGAGCCGGGCTCGCGGCTGGTGATCAATAACCTGCTGGGGGTGGTGGAGGCGGCCAAGGCCGGTTTCGGACTGGCCTACCTGCCGACCTTCGCCGCCCGCCAGGCGGTGGCCGAGGGGCTGCTGGTGCCGCTGCTGCAGCCCTACTGGAACGAGCATGGCAGCATGCTGGTGCTGTTCCGCTCGCGTAAGTACCTGCCCGACAAGACCCGCGCCTATCTCGACTTCATTACCGACTGGTTTCGCGAACACCTGGCGCTGTAACCCCTTACCAGGGGATGGGGTCTCCTGCCCAATCCCAGAAGCCGCCGCTGTCGTCGGCGCTGCGCTCGGCGATCACTGCCAGCAGCCGCTCGGCCACGAAGTCAGGGGTGAACAGCTTGCCGTCGGGCACCCGTGCCTGAAACGGCGCTGAGAGCGCGGTATCGGTGGTGCCGGGGTGCAGGCAGAGCACGCACAGCCGGCGGTTGAGGCGCTTGAACTCCACCGCGGCGGTACTGAGCAGCATATTGTGGGCGGCCTTGCTGGCACGGTAGGCGTACCAGCCGCCGAGGCGGTTGTCGGCAATCGAGCCGACCCGCGCCGAGAGGCTGGCGAAATAGGCCGGATGCGTGCCCTTGAGCGACGGCAGCAGCGCCTGCAGTAGCAGCGCCGGGGTCGCGGCATTGACCTCGAAGAGCCGCGCCAGCGCGCCGGGATCGAGATCCTCGAGGCGCTTCTCCGGGGCGATGCCTGCGGCGTCGTCGTGAAGCATGCCCAGGGTGTTGACGATGAGGTGCAGCGGCGCACCGTCGAGGTGGTCGGCCAGCGCCGCGCGGCCCTCGGCAGCGGTCAGGTCGGCCTGCAGCGGCTCGGCGATGCCGCGTGGGTCGTGCTCATCGAGAGCCAGTGGGCGTCGGCTGACGGCGATCACTCGCGCCACCTGCGGCTCATCGAGCAGGGCGTGGCAGAGCGCCTGGCCGATGCCGCCTGAGGCACCGGTGAGCAGTACGTTGATGCGCTCCGGGAGCGTGGGAAACATGGCTAACCTCCTGACGTTGCGCCGCTCAATGGACTCTCGGGCGGGCGAATGATTCCCCGGCTGATGGGCAGCGGGGGAGTGCGTATAATGCCGGCAAGCTTCTCGACCCAAGGATTGCAGCAGATGACCGTACGCACGCGCATCGCCCCGTCGCCCACCGGCGACCCCCATGTCGGCACCGCCTATATCGCGCTGTTCAACCTGTGTTTCGCCCGCCAGCACGGCGGTCAGTTCGTGCTGCGCATCGAGGACACCGACCGGGTGCGCTCCACCGCGGAGTCCGAGCAGATGATCCTCGACTCGCTGCGCTGGCTGGGCCTCGACTGGGACGAAGGGCCTGACGTGGGCGGTCCCCACGGCCCCTATCGCCAGAGCGAGCGCGGCGAGATCTACGCTGAGCACGCCCAGCGGCTGCTCGATGCCGGCCACGCCTTCAAGTGCTACCGCACCAGCGAGGAGCTCGACGAGCTGCGCGAGGCGCGCAAGGCCGCCGGCCTGCAGATGGCCCTCAAGCCCGTCGATCTGGCGCTGCCCGACGACGAGCAGGCGCGTCGCGAGCAGGAGGGTTGGCCCTATGTGGTGCGCATGCAGGTGCCCAGCGAAGGCACCTGCGTGGTCAATGACATGCTGCGCGGCGAGATCGAGGTCGACTGGGCTCAGGTCGATGCGCAGATCCTGCTCAAGTCCGACGGCATGCCCACCTACCACCTGGCCAACGTGGTCGACGACCACTTGATGGGTATCAGCCACGTGCTGCGCGGCGAGGAGTGGATCAACTCGGCGCCCAAGCACCAGCTGCTCTACGAGTACTTCGGCTGGCAGATGCCGCAGCTCTGTCATATGCCGCTGCTGCGCAACCCAGACAAGTCCAAGCTCTCCAAGCGCAAGAACCCGACCTCGATCAACTACTACCGGCGCATGGGGTTCCTGCCCCAGGCGGTGACCAACTACCTGGGCCGCATGGGCTGGTCGATGCCCGACGACCGCGAGAAGTTCTCCCTCGACGAGATGATGGCCAGTTTCGATATCCAGCGCGTGTCGCTGGGTGGGCCAGTGTTCGATCTGGACAAGCTGACCTGGCTCAACGGCGTCTATATCCGCGAGGACCTCGACGACGCGGCATTTCTCCAGGCGCTGCGCGACTGGGCCTTCAATGAAGCCTACGTCAACCAGATCCTGCCCCAGGTACGTCCGCGGGTGGATACCCTGTCCCAGGTCGCGCCGCTGGCCGGGCACTTCTTCTCCGGGCTGCCGGCCATCGACGAAGAGAGCTTTGCCGACGTCAAGCTCGAGCGCGAGACGCTGCTCAAGCTGCTGCAGTTTCTGGTCTGGCGCCTCGAAGGGGTGGCGCGCTGGGACAAGGAGTCGCTGCTGGCCGAGGTCAAGGCGCTGGGCGAGCACTTCGAGCTCAAGATGAAGGCGCTACTGGCGCCGGTATTCATCGCCGTGACCGGCTCGGCCACCTCGACCTCGGTGATGGATGCCATGGTGATCCTCGGCTCCGACATGACCCGTGCACGGCTGCGCCATGCCATCGATGTGCTCGGCGGCGTGTCCAAGAAGCAGGCCAAGCGCTTCGAGAAGGAATTCCGCGAGCTGTGAGGCGTGGCGCGAAAAGCGGTTGACGAAGCACGAGGTGCCGGGTAGTATACGCCTCGTTCTTGAGAGACGGGGCCTTAGCTCAGCTGGGAGAGCGCGACACTGGCAGTGTCGAGGTCAGCGGTTCGATCCCGCTAGGCTCCACCATCTCGGAACCGATGCGTCCCATTCGTCTAGTGGTCCAGGACACCGCCCTTTCACGGCGGGAACAGGGGTTCGAACCCCCTATGGGACGCCACCTCCTTCAGAGAAGACGCCCAAGTGGCGTCTTTTTGCTTTGTGAGGCCTGCGTGCCTCATGACGCGCGGACTCATGCCCGTGCCTCCCCACCCTGACCCTGATGCACAAGCCATAAATCGCCCATCGAGGCTTGACATATCCCCTGAGTTGTCCACGGCGCCCGGCGTGCGGCGATGGCTTGTGCACAACCTTCATATAATCTGGGGTTGTTCGAAAAAAATACGTTTAATCCATAAAAATCAGTGACATAGAATTGTTTAAAAATTGAGCAATCTAACTGCAACCCGCTTGTCACGGTGGCTTGTGCGGCTTATCTCGAGGTTGCGCACAGCGTTATCCACAGATTGTGTGGAAAACCCTCGGTGACCCGCCGGGAGGCAAGGGCAGGGCTGGGTTCGCCGTGGTGCAGCAATGGGCGCAAGGGGGTGCAGGGGGTGGGTGTCGGCGGAAAGAGACTTATACAAGAGCTGTGGTGCTCGCCGGAGGAGGTAGCGGCATAACGCAAGCGGGCCACCTCGAAGGGTGGCCCGCTACGCGAGCGCTGTCGCTCGCCGAGTGGCGCGCGTGCTACTTGGTCGGGTAGTCGCGCTCGGTGTGGCCGGTGTAGAGCTGGCGCGGGCGGCTGATCTTGTAGTCGCTGCTGATCATCTCGTTCCAGTGCGAGATCCAGCCGATGGTGCGCGACACGGCGAAGACCACGGTGAACATGTTGGTGGGAATGCCGATCGCCTTGAGGATGATGCCGGAGTAGAAGTCGACATTGGGGTAGAGCTTGCGCTCGATGAAGTACTCGTCCTCCAGGGCGATCTGCTCGAGCCGCTTGGCGATCTTGAGCTGCGGGTCGTCTGCCATGCCCAGCTCGGCCAGCACCTCGTCGCAGGTCTCCTTCATGACCTTGGCGCGGGGATCGAAGTTGCGATACACGCGGTGGCCGAAGCCCATCAGCTTGAACGGGTCGCTCTTGTCTTTGGCGCGGTCGATGAAGCGCTGGATGTTCTCCTCGGACTCGTCGCCGATCTCGTCGAGCATGCTCAGCACGGCTTCGTTGGCGCCGCCGTGGGCCGGACCCCATAGCGCTGCAATGCCGGCGCTGATACAGGCGAAGGGGTTGGCGCCGGTGGAGCCGGCCAGGCGTACCGTGGAGGTGGAGGCGTTCTGCTCGTGGTCGGCGTGGAGCATGAAGATGCGATCCATGGCCTTGGCGAACACCGGGTTGACCTTGAACTCCTCGCAGGGGTTGCTGAACATCATGTAGAGGAAGTTCTCGGCGTAGCTCAGGTCGTTGCGCGGATAGTTGAACGGCTGGCCGATGTTGTACTTGTAGCACATCGACGCCAGCGTCGGCATCTTGGCGATCAGGCGGATCGCACTGATGGTGCGATCCTCCTCCTTGGTGATGTCGAGATGGTCGTGGTAGAAGGCCGCTAGGCCGCCGACCACGCCGCACAGGATCGACATCGGATGAGCGTCGCGGCGGAAGCCCTTGTAGAAGTTGGCCAGCTGCTCGTGCACCATGGTGTGATTGCGGATGGTGCTCTCGAACTGGGTGTACTGCTCGTCGTCGGGCAGCTCGCCAAACAGCAGCGCATAGCTCAATTCGACGAAATTGGAGTGCTCGGCCAGTTGGCCGATCGGATAGCCACGATGCAGCAGCACGCCCTTGCCACCGTCGATGAAGGTGATCGCCGACTCGGTGGAGGAGGTGGCCATGAAGCCGGGATCGTGGGTGAACAGCCCCTCGGCGCCCAGGGTGCGAACGTCGACGACATCTGGCCCCATGGTGCCAGAGTAGACCGGGAATTCGATCGTCTTGTCGAGCCCGTCTACGGTCAATCGTGCTTTTCTGTCAGCCATGTCGGCCTCCTCTACAGTTCTGTCGTCGGACGATAAGTCGTTGTCTCGCTTGCCAAGCTGGCGAAAAAGGTCAGCCCACTATAGAAGCGTGCCGGGGATTGTCAATTAGCCCATAGCGGCGATCTATTGTGCGAACCTTTAATATTTATACAGGTCTTGTATAGTAAATGGTGCTTTGCACCATTGTCCGCGCTGGGGGCAGTAGGTCAAGGCTACACCATGGTCGCAAGCGGTCGTCGACAATTTGTCATGGTGAGCCCCAGTCCCTATAATCCACCCCGCGCGACTGGCAGGAAACGGAGGTCGTGCCGACTTGGCAGACGGCCGAGCCCTTCCTCAAAACCACCGCCCGCTCGGGCCATGCCCGAAGCACAGAGCGGGCCAAGAGAGTGTGTATAGAGCCGTGAATAGCAAACGACCCGTTAATCTCGATATCTCCACCATCAAGCTACCGCTACCCGCCCTGACGTCGATCACTCACCGTATCACCGGCATTATCCTGTTCGTCGGCCTGATTTTCGCTTTCTGGGCGCTGGACAAGTCGCTGTCGTCCCCGGCGGGCTTCTATGCGGTGCAGGACGCCCTCGCCAACAACCTGTTGGCCAAGCTGGTCGCCTGGGGGCTGCTGTCGGCGCTGGCCTTCCACTTCGTGGCCGGCATCAAGCACCTGCTGATGGACCTCAATATCGGCGTGACCCTGGAAAGCGGCATGCGCAAGGCACAGATCACCGTGGTGGTCAGTGCGGTTCTAGTGATCCTCGCAGGAGTCTGGGTATGGTAACCAATATCACCAACTTCGGTCGCAGCGGCCTATCGGACTGGCTGATCCAGCGTTTCTCAGCCGTCATTCTGGCACTCTACACGCTCTTCATCGTCGCCTACCTGCTGCTCAACCCGGGCCTCGACTATGCCACCTGGAGTGGTCTTTTCGCCCAGACCTGGATGCGCATCTTCTCGCTGCTGGCGTTCGTCTCGATTGCCGCCCACGCCTGGATCGGGCTGTGGACCGTGACCACCGACTATCTCAAGCCGACCGGCATCCGCCTGACGGCACAGAGCGCCATCATCCTGGCCATCTTCGTGTTCCTGGTCTGGGGCATTCAAATTCTGTGGGGAGCCTGATCCATGTCCAACATGCGTAGCCTGTCCTTCGACGCCATCATCATCGGCGGGGGTGGCTCCGGCCTGCGTGCCGCGCTCGAGCTGGCCAAGTCCGGCAAGAAGACCGCGGTGCTCTCCAAGGTCTTCCCGACCCGCTCGCACACCGTCTCTGCCCAGGGCGGTATCACCTGTGCCATCGCCTCGGCGGACCCCAACGACGACTGGCGCTGGCACATGTATGACACCGTCAAGGGCGGCGACTATATCGCCGACCAGGACGCCGCCGAGTACATGTGCTCCGAGGGCCCCAAGGCGGTCTTCGAGCTCGAGCACATGGGCCTGCCGTTCTCGCGTTTCGACAACGGCCGCATCTATCAGCGGCCGTTCGGTGGCCAGTCCAAGAACTTCGGCGAGGGCGGCCAGGCGGCGCGCACCTGTGCCGCGGCCGACCGCACCGGCCACGCCCTGCTGCACACCCTTTACCAGAACAACCTGAAGAACAATACCACCTTCCTCAACGAGTGGTATGCGGTGGATCTGGTCAAGAACGCCAACGGCGACGTGGTGGGCTGCATCGCGCTGGACATCGAGACCGGCGAAGTGGTGCACGTCAAGTCCAAGGCCACGGTGCTGGCCACCGGTGGTGCCGGGCGCATCTACGCTTCCACCACCAACGCCCTGATCAATACCGGTGACGGCATCGGCATGGCGCTGCGCGCCGGCTTCCCGATGCAGGACATGGAGATGTGGCAGTTCCACCCCACCGGCATCTACGGCGCCGGCACCTTGGTCACCGAGGGCTGCCGCGGTGAGGGCGGCTATCTGGTCAACAAGGACGGCGAGCGTTTCATGGAGCGCTATGCGCCCAACGCCAAGGACCTTGCCGGCCGCGACGTGGTAGCGCGCTCGATGGTCATGGAGATCCTCGAGGGCCGCGGCTGCGGTGAGAAGGGCGACCACGTCTTCCTCAAGCTCGATCATCTCGGCGAAGAGGTGCTGGGCAAGCGCCTGCCGGGCATTGTCGAACTGTCCAAGACCTTTGCCCACGCCGATCCGGCCAAGGAGCCGATCCCGGTGGTGCCGACCTGCCACTACATGATGGGCGGGATCCCCACCAACGTGCACGGTCAGGCGATCATGCAGGACGCCGACGGCAACGACCAGATCGTCAACGGCCTGTTCGCCTGTGGCGAGGCGGCCTGCGTGTCGGTGCACGGCGCCAACCGCCTGGGCGGCAACTCGCTGCTCGACCTGGTGGTGTTCGGCCGCGCGGCGGGGATGTTCATCGAGGGCGCGCTCAACGAGGGCATCGACTACCTTGACGCTACGCAATCCGACGTCGATGCGGCGATGAAGCGCATGAGCCGCTGGAACGAGTCGAGCGGCGGCGAGAGCGTGCCGGAGCTCAAGGCCGAACTGCAGGACATCATGCAGAACGCCTTCGGCGTGTTCCGCCAGGAGGACAACATGCAGGAGGGCGTCAAGAAGCTCGCCGACCTGCGCGAGCGGATCGCCAATGCCCACCTGGGCGACAAGTCGAACGCCTTCAACACCGCGCGTGTCGAAGCGCTGGAGCTCGACAACCTGATGGAAGTGGCCGAGGCCACCGCGATCTCGGCGCTGGAGCGCAAGGAGAGCCGCGGTGCGCACTCCCGCTATGACTATCCGGATCGGGACGACGTCAACTGGCTGAAGCACTCGCTCTATTTCCCGGCCGACAAGCGGCTTGGCAAGCGCGACGTCAACTTCACGCCGAAGACCGTCGATACCTTCGAGCCGAAAGTCCGTACATATTAAGGGGGTCACGATGTCCACGCTTCAGGTATCCGTATACCGCTACAACCCGGAAACCGACTCCGCACCCTATATGCAGGAGTTCCAGGTCGACACCAAGGGTCGCGACCTGATGGTGCTCGACGTGCTGCACCTGACCAAGGAGCAGGACAGCTCCATGGCCTACCGCCGCAGCTGCCGCGAAGGGGTTTGCGGCTCCGACGGCATGAACATGAACGGCAAGAACGGCCTGGCTTGCATCACGCCGCTCTCCGAGGTGGTCAAGCACAACAAGCTGGTGCTGCGTCCGCTGCCCGGCCTGCCGGTGATCCGCGACCTGGTGGTCGACATGGGGATCTTCTACAAGCAGTACGAGCGCATTCAGCCGTACCTGCAGAACGACACCCCGGCCCCGGCCATCGAGCGGCTGCAGTCGCCGGAAGATCGCGACAAGCTGGATGGGCTCTACGAGTGCATCCTGTGCGCCTGCTGCTCGACCTCGTGCCCGTCGTTCTGGTGGAACCCGGACAAGTTCGTGGGGCCCGCTGGCCTGCTACAGTCCTACCGCTTCCTCGCCGATTCCCGCGACGAGGCGACCCAGGCGCGCCTGGCCGAGCTCGAGGACCCGTTCAGCGTGTTCCGCTGCCGCGGCATCATGAACTGCGTGTCGGTATGCCCCAAGGGCCTCAATCCAACCCGGGCGATCGGCAAGATTCGCGAGATGCTGCTGGCCAATGCCACTTAAATCGTGGCCCCAGGCTTGCTATCATGTAGCCCGGTTTTGCGCTGTGACCGAGTGTCGCAGCTCACTACGGCCCTGATCGCAGAGAGCCGGTGCCCGTGGCACCGGCTTTCGACGATCATCGGCCAGGCCGGGGTTCAGGCAATGCTGCCTGCCCAGGCATGCCGGACAGGATGACCGCCCCGCCGGCAGGGCACCAGAAACGCCGATGCGGCGACGTCGTATCAGGCGCCGACAACACCCCATCAGTGCAGGGTGACCGAGAGATGCAAGAAGGCATAATGGAGTTGATGTGGCGCACTTCTCACGTGAGTGGCGGCAACGCTCACTATGTGGAAGCGCTCTACGAGCAGTACCTCGTTGATCCCAATGCTGTCCCCGACGAGTGGCGCAACTACTTCGACCAGTTGCCGCGTCCTGAAGGCAGTTCCTCCCACGATGTTCCGCTAAGCCCGATTCGCGACCAGTTCTATCAGCTCGGCAAGTCACGCCGCAGCACCCAAGCCGCCAGCGCCGCCGACAGTGGCGAGAACAAGAAGCAGGTCAAGGTGCTCCAGCTGATCAACGCCTACCGCTTCCGCGGGCACCAGAAGGCGGATATTGATCCGCTCGACCTGCGCAGCCCGGTGCCGGTTCCCGATCTCGACCTCTCCTTCCACCAGCTGACCAGTGCCGACCTGGACACCGAGTTCCAGACCGGCTCGTTCTTCCTGGGCAAGGACAAGGCGCCGCTCAAGGAGATCGTCCAGGCGCTGGATGAGACCTACTGTCGGTCGATCGGCTGCGAGATCATGCATATCGTCGACACCGAAGAGAAGCGCTGGCTGCAGCAGCGCTTCGAGTCGGTGCGCTCGAAGCCCAAGTTCAGCCCCGAGGTGCGCAAGCACGTGCTGGAGCGGCTCAGCGCCGCGGAAGGGCTCGAGAACTACCTGGCCTCGAAGTACCCGGGCACCAAGCGCTTCGGCCTCGAGGGCGGCGAGTCCTTCATTCCCATGATGGACGAGATCATCCAGCGCGCTGGCGGCTACGGCACCAAGGAAGTGGTGATCGGCATGGCCCACCGCGGGCGTCTCAACCTGCTGGTCAATATCCTCGGCAAGAGCCCCTCCGAGCTGATCGAGGAGTTCGACGGCAAGAAGGTCATCGAGCGCGGCTCCGGCGACGTCAAGTATCATCAGGGCTTCAGCTCCAACGTCATGACCCCGGGTGGCGAAGTTCACCTGGCGCTGGCCTTCAACCCCTCGCACCTGGAGATCGTGGCGCCGGTGGTAGAGGGCTCGGTGCGCGCCCGTCAGGATCGTCGCGATGATCCGGCAGGTGACAAGGTACTGCCGATCAATATTCACGGCGATGCAGCCTTCGCCGGTCAGGGCGTGGTCATGGAGACCTTCCAGATGTCCCAGACCCGTGCCTACAAGACCGGCGGCACGCTGCACATCGTGATCAACAACCAGGTAGGCTTCACCACTTCGCATCCTGACGACACCCGCTCCACCGAATACTGCACCGACATTGCCAAGATGGTCCAGGCGCCGATCTTCCACGTCAACGGCGACGACCCGGATGCGGTGCTGCACGCCACCCAAGTGGCCATCGACTATCGCCAGCAGTTCAAGCGCGACGTGGTCATCGACCTGGTCTGCTACCGTCGCCGCGGTCACAACGAGGCCGACGAGCCGTCCGGCACCCAGCCGATGATGTACTCGAAGATCAAGAACCACCCCTCGGCGCGGGCGCTGTATGCCAAGCGCCTGGTCGAGGAGGGGGTGCTCTCCGAGGACGACGCCAAGGCGATGGGCGAGACCTATCGCGAAGACCTGATGGCCGGCAACCATGTGGCCAACGCCCTGGTCAAGGAGCCCAACACCGAGCTGTTCGTCGACTGGGCGCCCTATCTGGGCCATGAGTGGACCGGCGATGCCGATACCACCTTCGACATGAAGCGCATGCAGCAGCTCGCCGCCAAGATGTGCGAGGTGCCCGACGGCGTTCAGGTGCAGCGTCAGGTGGCCAAGATCTACGAGGATCGTCGCAAGATGCAGGCCGGCGGCATGGGACTCAACTGGGGCTTTGCCGAGACCCTGGCCTACGCCACCCTGCTCGACCAGGGCCACCCGATCCGCATCACCGGCCAGGACTCGGGCCGCGGCACCTTCTCCCACCGTCATGCGGTGGTGCATAACCAGAAGGACGGCAGCACCTATGTGCCGCTGCAGCATATGGCCGACGGCCAGCCGCGCTTTACCATTCACGACTCCTTCCTGTCGGAAGAGGCGGTGCTGGCGTTCGAGTACGGCTATGCGACAACCGCACCCAACCACTTGGTGGTCTGGGAGGCGCAGTTCGGCGACTTCTTCAACGGTGCCCAGGTGGTGGTCGACCAGTTCATCTCCTCCGGTGAGACCAAGTGGGGGCGTCTGTGCGGCCTGACCATGCTGCTGCCTCACGGCTACGAAGGGCAGGGCCCCGAGCACTCCTCGGCGCGCCTGGAGCGCTTCCTGCAGATGTGCGCCGAGCACAACATGCAGGTCTGTGTGCCGACGACACCGGCACAGATCTATCATCTGCTGCGTCGCCAGGTGATCCGGCCACTGCGCAAGCCGCTGGTGGTGATGTCGCCCAAGAGCCTGCTGCGCCACAAGGAGGCGACCTCGACCCTCGAGGAGCTGGCCCACGGCAAGTTCCACATGGTGCTGGCGGATCAGGGCAAGCTCGACGCCGAGAAGGTCAAGCGCGTGGTGCTGTGCGCCGGCAAGGTCTACTACGATCTGGCCAACTACCGTAGCGAGCATGAGCGCGAAGACACCGCGGTGGTGCGTCTCGAGCAGCTCTATCCGTTCCCCAAGGAGGAGCTCTTTGAGGCCCTCAAGGGCTACACCAACCTCGAACAGATCGTGTGGTGTCAGGAAGAGCCGCTCAACCAGGGCGCCTGGTACCAGAGCCAGCACCATATGCGGGTAGTTGCCGACATGCTGCACAACGGCCTGGGCCGCGAGCTCAAGTTCGCCGGTCGTCCGGCTTCGGCCGCCCCCGCCGCGGGCTACATGTCCGTACACGTCGAACAGCAGCGCCAACTGGTAGACGACGCCTTCAATGCATGAGGCGTCCTGCCGGACGAGAGAGAACACACAAGGAAACGACATGGCTACCGAGATCAAAGCGCCAACCTTTCCAGAGTCCGTTGCCGAAGGCAGCGTGGCGGCCTGGCACAAGCAGCCCGGCGATAGCGTTGAGCGCGACGAATTGATCGTCGAAATCGAGACCGACAAGGTGGTGCTCGAAGTGGTGGCGCCGGAAGCCGGCACGCTGAGCGAAATCAACGCCGAGGAAGGCGACACCGTTCAGTCCGAGCAGGTGCTGGGCATTCTTGGCGCGGCCGGCGACAAGGCCAAGGCTGCCGACAAGGGTGGCAAAGCCGACGACGCCAAGGCCGAGGCTCCCAAGCCCGCCGCCAGCGGCCAGCAGCACGACGTCAAGGCGCCGACCTTCCCCGAGTCGATCCAGGAAGGCACCGTGGCCAGCTGGAACAAGCAGGTCGGCGAAGCGGTCAAGCGCGACGAGGTGCTGGCCGAGATCGAGACCGACAAGGTGGTCCTCGAGGTGGTGGCGCCGGCCGACGGTGCCCTCGCCGAGATCAAGGCCGAAGAGGGTAGCCAGGTTGCTTCCGAGCAGGTGCTGGCGATCTTCAGCGAAGGTGATGGCGCTGGCAGCGAGGCGGCGCCGGCAGAGAGTGCTGCGTCGGGTGACGACGGCGACGAGAAGGTCGGTGACAAGATCCTCGCCCCGGCGGCGCGCAAGCTGGTCGCCGAGCATGACCTCGAGGTCAGCAAGATCGAGGGTACCGGCAAGGGCGGGCGCATCCTCAAGGAGGACGTCCAGAAGGCCGTGAAGGAGGGCTCCGCGAAGAAGGCCGCCAAGCCGGCCAGCGCACCCAAGCAGGCCGCCCCCGTGGCACCGGTCGTCGAAGGCGAGCGCCCCGAGAAGCGCGTGCCGATGAGCCGCCTGCGCCAGACCATCGCCAAGCGGCTGGTTCAGGCCCAGCAGACCGCCGCCATGCTGACCACCTATAACGAGGTCGACATGGGCGCGGTGATGGACCTGCGCGCGCAGTACAAGGACACCTTCCTCAAGGCCCACGACACCAAGCTCGGTTTCATGGGCTTCTTCGTCAAGGCGGCCTCCGAGGCACTCAAGCGCTTCCCCGATGTCAACGCCTCCATCGACGGCAGCGATATCGTCTACCACGGCTACCAGGACATCGGCGTGGCGGTCTCCACCGAGCGCGGTCTGGTGGTCCCGGTACTGCGTGACACCGACAGCATGAAGATCGCCGACGTCGAGAAGACCATCGTCGACTTCGGTAAGCGTGCCCGCGACGGCAAGCTGGGCATCGACGAGATGCAGGGCGGCACCTTCACCATTACCAACGGCGGCATCTTCGGCTCGCTGATGTCGACGCCGATTCTGAATCCGCCGCAGACCGCTATCCTGGGTATGCACAAGATCCAGGAACGCCCCATGGCGGTCAACGGCAAGGTCGAGATCCGCCCGATGATGTACCTGGCGCTCTCCTATGACCACCGCATGATCGATGGCAAGGACGCGGTGCAGTTCCTGGTGACCATCAAGGAACTGCTCGAGGATCCGGCACGTCTGCTGCTCGACGTGTAACACGACTGCCAACGACTAACGCGCAACCCAACAGGAAACGAATTCATGGCCGATAAATTCGATGTGATCGTGATTGGTGCGGGCCCCGGTGGCTACGTCGCCGCCATCCGCGCCGCCCAGCTGGGCCTGAAGACCGCCTGTGTCGAGAAGTGGATCGGCAAGGAAGGCAACGTCGTGCACGGCGGCACCTGCCTCAACGTGGGCTGTATCCCGTCCAAGGCGCTGCTCGAGGCCTCCCACAAGTTCGTCGAGGCCCAGCACGACTTCGACGAGATGGGCATCCAGGCCGGCGACGTCAAGATGGACGTCACCAAGATGATGGCCCGCAAGGACAAGATCGTGAAGAACCTCACCGGCGGCATCGCCGGGCTGTTCAAGGCCAACGGCGTGACCGCTCTGGAAGGCGCCGGCAAGGTGCTCTCCAGCAAGCAGGTCGAGGTCAGCAAGGATGGCGACAAGGCCGTCTATGAGGCCGACAACATCGTCATCGCCTCCGGCTCGGTGCCGGTGGAGATTCCGCCGACCCCGCTCACCGAAGGCCTGATCGTCGACTCCACCGGCGCCCTGGAGTTCGACGAGACGCCCAAGCGCCTCGGCGTGATCGGCGCCGGCGTGATCGGACTGGAGCTGGGCAGCGTGTGGAGCCGCCTGGGCTCCGAGGTGACCGTGCTCGAGGCCATGGACTCCTTCCTGCCGATGGTCGACTCGGCCATCGCCAAGGAGACCCAGAAGCTGCTCAAGAAGCAGGGCCTGGACATCAAGCTGGGCGCCCGCGTCACCGGCTCCGAGACCAACGGCAAGGAAGTCATCGTCAAGTACACCGACGCCAAGGGCGAGCAGGAACAGGTATTCGACAAGCTGATCGTGTGCGTCGGCCGGCGTCCCTATACCCAGGGCCTGCTGGGCGACGACGCTGGGGTCAAGCTGGATGAGCGCGGCTTCATCTTCGTCGACGACCAGTGCCGCACCAGCGTGCCGAGCGTTTATGCCATCGGCGACTGCGTGCGCGGTCCGATGCTGGCACACAAGGCCTCGGAAGAGGGCATCATGGTCGCCGATATCATCGCCGGCCATAAGGCCGAGATGAACTACGACGCCATTCCCAGCGTGATCTACACCTTCCCCGAGGTGGCCTGGGTCGGCATGACCGAGCAGGACGCCAAGGCGGCCGGCATCGAGGTCAAGACCGGTGCCTTCCCGTTCGCCGCCAGCGGCCGCGCCATGGCCAACAATGCCACCGAAGGCATGGCCAAGGTGATCGCCGACGCCGAAACCGACCGCATCCTGGGCATGCATATCGTCGGCCAGCATGCCGGTGAAATGATCGCCCAGGGCGTCATCGCCATGGAGTTCGGCTCCAGCGCCGAAGACCTGGCGCTGACCTGCTATGCGCACCCGACCATGTCGGAAGCGGTCCACGAAGCGGCGCTCGCCGTGGAAGGACACGCCATCCACATGGCCAATCGCAAGAAGCGCAAGTAAGACAACAAGCGCCGCCTGAGGGCGGCGCATTGCTTCCGGCGACGTACCGGAAGCAGACGGGGGTGACCCGGGAACGCACTTCGCCAAGATGAGTGTCCGCGGTCATCGTTCGAGTCACATGCAACCAATGGCATGAATCGATGAACCTTCACGAGTATCAAGGCAAGCAGCTGTTTGCCGACTATGGTCTGCCGGTGTCCAAGAGTTTTGCAGTGGACACTCCCGAAGAAGCAGCAGAAGCATGCAAGAAGATCGGCGGCGACATGTGGGTGGTCAAGGCCCAGGTGCATGCCGGTGGTCGCGGCAAAGCCGGCGGCGTCAAGCTGATCAAGGATCCGGCCGAGGCCAAGGCCTTTGCCGAGCAGTGGCTGGGCAAGAACCTGGTGACCTTCCAGACCGACGAACACGGCCAGCCGGTAGCCAAGATTCTGGTTGAGACCTGCACCGATATCGCCGATGAGCTGTATCTGGGTGCGGTGGTCGACCGCACTACCCGCCGTGTGGTCTTCATGGCCTCCACCGAAGGCGGTGTAGAGATCGAGAAGGTCGCCGAGGAGACACCCGAGAAGATCCTCAAGGCCGAGATCGATCCGCTGGTCGGCGCGCAGCCGTACCAGGCCCGTGAGCTGGCCTTCGCCCTGGGCCTCAAGGGCGACCAGATCAAGCAGTTCACCAAGATCTTCCTGGGCTTGTCCAAGCTGTTCCACGACAAGGACCTGGCGCTGCTCGAGATCAACCCGCTGGTGATCACCGACGAAGGCAACCTGCACTGCCTCGACGCCAAGCTGGGGCTGGACAGCAACGCGCTGTACCGTCACCCGGACCTGCAGGCGATGCGTGACCCGTCTCAGGAAGACCAGCGCGAAGCCGACGCCGCCAAGTGGGAACTCAACTACGTGGCGCTGGATGGCAACATCGGCTGCATGGTCAACGGTGCCGGCCTGGCCATGGGCACCATGGACATCGTCAACCTGAGCGGCGGCAAGCCGGCCAACTTCCTCGACGTCGGCGGCGGTGCCACCAAGGAGCGGGTCGCCGAGGCGTTCAAGATCATTCTGTCTGACGATAACGTCAAGGCCGTACTGGTCAACATCTTCGGCGGCATCGTGCGCTGCGACATGATTGCCGAAGGCATCATCGGTGCCGTCGAGCAGGTCGGTGTCAACGTGCCGGTCGTCGTGCGCCTGGAAGGCAACAACGCCGAGCTAGGTACGGAGAAACTCGCGTCTAGCGGTCTGAATATCATCGCGGCTACCAGTCTGACCGACGCGGCTCAGCAGGTCGTTAACGCGGCGGAGGGCAAGTAATGAGCATCCTGATCGACAAGAACACCAAGGTCATCTGCCAGGGCTTCACCGGTGGCCAAGGTACGTTCCACTCCGAGCAGGCGATTGCCTACGGTACGCAGATGGTCGGCGGTGTGACCCCGGGTAAGGGAGGCCAGGAGCATCTCGGCCTGCCGGTGTTCAACACCGTCAAGGAAGCGGTCGAGAAGACCGGCGCCGAGGCCAGCGTGATCTACGTGCCGGCGCCGTTCTGCAAGGACTCGATCCTCGAAGCCGCCAATGCCGGCATCAAGCTGATCGTGTGCATCACCGAAGGCATCGCGACCCTCGACATGCTCGACGCCAAGGTCAAGTGTGACGAGCTGGGCGTGCGCCTGATCGGCCCCAACTGCCCCGGCGTGATCACCCCGGGCGAGTGCAAGATCGGCATCATGCCGGGGCATATCCACCAGCCCGGCCGCGTCGGCATCGTGTCACGCTCCGGCACGCTGACCTATGAAGCGGTCAAGCAGACCACCGACCACGGCTTCGGCCAGTCGACCTGCGTGGGCATCGGCGGCGACCCGATCCCGGGCTCCAACTTCATCGACATCCTGGAGATGTTCGAGAAGGACCCGCAGACCGAGGCGATCGTGATGATCGGCGAGATCGGCGGCACCGCCGAGGAAGAGGCCGCGGCCTACATCAAGGCCAACGTCTCCAAGCCGGTGGTCTCCTACATCGCCGGCGTGACCGCGCCTCCGGGCAAGCGCATGGGCCACGCCGGTGCGATCATCTCCGGCGGCAAGGGCACCGCGGACGAGAAGTTCGCCGCCCTCGAGGACGCCGGGGTCAAGACCGTGCGTTCGCTGGCCGAGATCGGCGACGCCCTGAAGCAGGTGACCGGCTGGTAACTCGGTCGCTGCCTCTTCGGCACGTTAAAAGGCACCTTCGGGTGCCTTTTTTCGTGGGCGTTGAATGACCTGCGGTGTCGCTGAGCGGTGTGACCATCGCTAGCTGCTAGGCTGAGAAGCGAATGCCACCGGGATGCGCGACATTCCGCCACCAGGAGCAGGGGCCACTATGGATAAGCTAGCCAAGCGACTCGGGCTGCGCACCGAACCGACCATCTTCTTCACCTCGGCAGGATTGATGGTGCTCTTTCTGCTGGCGCTGCTGATCGCCCCGGAAACCATCCGAGATGTGTTTGCCAGCGGCCGCGAGTGGGTGGTCACCAACCTCGGCTGGTTCTTCATCATGGGGGTGAACGCCTGGCTGCTGTTTCTGCTGTGGGTGGCGATGAGCCGCTATGGCCAGATACGCCTAGGCCGCGAGGATGAAAGGCCTGAGTATGGCAACGTCTCCTGGTTCTCCATGCTGTTTGCCGGCGGTATCGGCACCGTGTTGATGTTCTGGGGCGTGGCCGAGCCGATCTTTCACTTTTCCAATCCGCCCCACGGCGACATCGAGCCACACTCGGTGGCGGCCTCCCAGGAGGCGATCGGCTTCTCGCTCTATCACCTGGGCCTGCATACCTGGACCATCTTCACCCTGCCGGGGCTGGCCTTTGCCTACTTCATCCATCGCCACGGCCTGCCGATGCGGGTCAGCTCGGTGTTCTACCCGCTGCTCAAGGAGCGGGTCTATGGGCCGCTGGGCAAGACCATCGACGTCTTCGCGGTGCTCGGCACCCTGTTCGGGGTGGCGGTGTCGATCGGCCTGGGCACCTCGCAGATCAACGCCGGCCTGTCGGAGCTGATGGGCGTGCCGGATAGCGTCACGGTCAAGGTTCTGATCATCATCGTATTGACCGCGGTGGCCGTGGGCTCGATCGTCGCCGGGCTCGACAAGGGCGTGAAGATCCTTTCCAACATCAATATCGGCATGGCCACCGGCCTGATGCTGTTCGTGCTGCTCACCGGCTCCACGGTGTTCCTGCTGCGCGGGATCGTCGAGACGCTGGGTATCTACGTGTCCAATATCGTGCCCATGGCGTTCTGGAATGACACCCTGGCCCAGTACACCCGCGAGGGCGGCAGCTGGGGCTGGCAGGGCAACTGGACGGTGTTCTACTGGGCCTGGACGGTGACATGGTCGCCGTTCATCGGCATCTTCGTGGCGCGTATATCCAAGGGCCGCACCATTCGCGAGTTCGTGCTCGGCGTGCTGTTCGCGCCGTCGCTGTTCACCCTGGTGTGGTTCGCCATCTTCGGCTGGTCGGCGATGGAGATCGACGGTATCGGCAGTGCCGCCCGCGAGGCGCTGGGCGACCAGGCGGGGGTGATGTCGGCGGCGGTGGCCGAGAGCGTGCCGCTGGCGATGTTCGCCTTCTTCGAGCACTTTCCGGCCACCACGCTGATCCAGGGACTGGCGGTGGTGATCGTGGCGATCTTCTTTGCCACCTCATCGGACTCGGCGTCGCTGGTGGTCGACATGCTGTGCACCGGTGATGCCGGCCAGGGGCCGGTGCGCCAGCGCGTGTTCTGGGGGGTGTCCGAGGGCGTCGTGGCGGCGATGCTGATCGTGCTCGCCGGCGAAGCGGGCCTCGAGGCGCTGCAGCAGGTGATCACGGTGATCGGACTGCCGATCTTCATCATGGTGTTTGCCATGATCTTCGCGCTGTTCCGCGGGCTATCCTCCGAGGATATCAGCCAGCCCAGGATCGGCACGCCGCCGCGCCCGGACCAGATGTAGCGCTGCCGCCGGCAGTGACATGACGAGGAGAAATGCATGGCCAAGGTGTCTGCCGCCTATCAGGCAAGCAAGGGGTCGGTACTCGACGTGGATCGCGATTTCTACTCGCGGCTATGTGATCCCGCCGACCGTGAGCGCATCGCACAGCACGTGGTGCCGCTGCGCGACGGACTGGCCTGGACGGTGCCGGCCGGACACGTGCTGCGCCTGTCGACGCTGCATGGCCCCCAGGTCGGCGACTTCAATCTCTGGAGCCTGCACAACCCCCGCGAGCGCTTCTGGGCCTCGCGGACGCGTCAGCTGCAGCGCGCCCACGTTTCGACCTTCGACCGGCTGTGGTCGACGCTGCCCTACCTGCGGCCGATGGCCACCATCATCGCCGATACGCTGGAGGGCTACGGCGTCGATGACGACGGTGGCCGGGTCCACGACCTGCTCGGCACGCGCTGCGACCCCTACGTCAACAAGCTGCTCACCGGCGAGGACTTCGACCACCACTGCCATTCGAATCTGGTGCGCGCGGTGGCGCCTTTCGGGCTCACCGAGTTCGACGTCCACGACGTGCTCAACGTCTTCCAGTGCACCGGCCTCAACGAGGACGACCAGTACTTCATGAAGGCCTGCCCGGCACGCGAAGGCGACTATATCGAGTTCTTCGCCGAGATCGACCTGCTCTGCGCGCTGTCGTGCTGCCCCGGCGGCGATCTATCGGTGGATCTGTGGGGCCCCAACGCCAAGGACCCGCTGAGCACCTGCCAGCCCATCGGTGTCGAGGTGTATCGCCTCGATCCGGCTTTGCTCAACGGTTGGCAGCCGCCGCAGTATGCCCCCTATCGCGGCGGCCACGGCATGCGCGGCCCCGCCATCGACTGGGCGCAGGAGAAGCGTCAGCGCGGCCTGTAAAGCATCCTGCTGACACCGCGTAGAGAGGCCTGCCATCGGCGGGCTTTTTTTTGTCCGAGCGTTGACTAGCTGCCGAGAAGGTCTATTATACCATCCGTACAGATGGTATATGGATTCCCATTAGCTTCCATTTGGATGGTGGGCGCGGAGCCTGCTGTATGGATAACGAGGTAACGCACATGAGCGTGCACGAACTTCGCCGCAAGGGCGGCGACTCGAGCGAGAAGATCACCATCAACCTGGGGGTCGTCGACCTGGGGCAGATCGACCTGCTGGTCCAGGAAGGCTTCTACTCCAATCGCACCGACCTGATCCGTACCGCTATCCGCAACCAGCTGGCGACCCATGCCGAAGTGGTCAGGGACACCGTGACGCGCAAGGCCTTCGTGTTGGGGCTCGAGCATTACAGCCGCAGCGACCTGGAGGCGCTGCAGGCAGCGGGAGAGATGTTGCAGATTCAGGTGCTGGGAATGGCCAGCATTGCCGACGACGTATCAGCGGAGCTTGCCCGCGCCACCATCGAATCGGTGGTCGTGCTGGGAGCCCTGCATGCCAGCAAGGCGGTCAAGACGGCCCTGGCGGATCGAATCCACTGACGCACCGAATAGGGACATCGAAGATGATCGACGCACAGCGAATGCAAGAAGCGACGCGGCTCACCCGCGCCGGGCAGCTGCACGAGGCCATGGCTATCCTGCAGGGCGCCATGCCTGACGGGAAGAGTACGGGCAGCAGCGAACACGCGCCGGATGCGTCCTACTCCGCAGGCAATACCTTCACCGGGACCTGCGAAGTCGTTGACGAGGAAGTGTCGTCGGCGTCTGCCGAGGGACACTCGACCGCTGAGCCGTCAGCGGGCGCGGCGCCGTTCACGGCGTTTGGCCATGCCCGACAGGCCACGGCGGGGACCGCTGGTGGCGGGATGCCTTCGGCATGGCGCGACACGTGGCGCCAGATGCGTGAATCCATGGCCCGGTCCGAGCTGAGCACCAGCGAGATAGCGCAGCCCGGCGCGTTCACCGCCGGTCGCTTTAGCCACCCTGCCGGCACGCGTGAATACAAGCTGTATCTGCCCGGTGGCTATCACGGCCAGGCACTGCCGCTGGTCGTCATGCTGCATGGCTGCACCCAGGACCCGGATGACTTCGCCGCTGGGACCCGCATGAACCGGCTGGCCGAAGAGCAGCAGTTCTGCGTGCTCTATCCTGCTCAGCCGATGACCGCCAACAGCTCCAAATGCTGGAACTGGTTCAAGGCCGAAGACCAGCAGCGCGGCGGCGGTGAGCCGGCGATCCTCGCCGGCATGACCCGCCAGATCATCGACACCCACGCGCTCGATGCCAGCCGAGTCTATGTCGCAGGCCTATCCGCGGGTGGCGCCATGGCAACCACACTGGCGATGACCTATCCGGACCTCTATGCGGCGGTGGGCGTGCACTCGGGGCTGCCTCACGCGGTCGCCCAGAGCCTCCCCGATGCCTTGGCGGCGATGCAGGGTGGACGCCCCATGGCTGCCGCCTCATCGGCCGGCGCCTCCACCTGGGCATCGACGGTGCCTGCCGTGGTATTTCACGGCGATCGTGACACCACGGTGCATCCCAGCAATGCCGATCGCGTTGCCGCACAGTACGCCGTCTCACGAGGGGCCGGAACCTCGCTGGAGCGGGGGCAGGTCGCCAATGGCCACGCCTACACCAAGACTCTCCATCATGATGCGCATGGCCAGCTGTGCCTCGAGCAGTGGGTCATCCACGGGGCCGGCCATGCCTGGTCAGGGGGCGATGCACGCGGATCGCATACGGATGCCAAAGGACCCGATGCGACCCAGGAAATGCTGCGTTTCTTCCAGTCTCATGCGCTGTCCGTAGATCAGGCAGGCCGCAGCGCGACCTGAGGGGCGCGCGCCGATGAAGGCATCACTAACAAAAACGCCTCGACGTTGGTCGAGGCGTTGTGGTGTTGGCGGCCTCAGGTCGCCGGGCGGGCCACCAGCGAGCGAGTCTCCTCGCGGGCCTCGACCAGCGCCACGCGAATCGCATCGCCGAGCTTGTAGCGCTCTTCGCCTTCCACCTGAATGCGGCCCTCCTTGTCGTCGATAACGACCTTGTCGCGGTCGCTGTGCATCATCGGCGCGGGCACGAAGGCGGTGGCACCGTTGGCGATCAGGCGCACGCGCATGCCGCCGCGGTTGATGGCCATGATCTCCGCCTCGAAGGCGTCCTGGGCCTTGGCGGCGGGTGTCAGGAAGCGCACATAGAGCCAGTCCTTGACGTCGCGCTCGGCCATGCGATTGAGACGGCGCCGCTCGGTGAGCTGCTCGGTGAGCTGCTGGCTGGCCTCCGCCGAGGCGCTCTCGCCCTTGAGGACCTGCTTGATCAGGCGGTGGTTGACCATATCGCCATACTTGCGGATCGGCGAGGTCCAGGTGGCGTAGGCGGCCAGGCCCAGGCCGAAGTGCGGTCCGGGCAGCGCCGACATGCTGGTGAAGCCCTGGAAACGCCTCAGGCGGATGTCCAGCCAGGCGTCCTCGCGGCTCTCCAGCGCGCGCTTGAGCTCACGGTAGCGCGGCAGCTCGGTGAGCGCCTCGCGCTCGACTTCGATCTGCTGGGCGCTGAGGAACTCGTGAGCGGCCTCGGCCTTGTCCGGATCGAAGGCGCGGTGCACGTTGAAGATGCCGTGGCCGACCTTGTCGGCGAGCAGGTCGGCACAGCAGGCGTTGGCGGCGATCATCGACTCTTCGATCATGCGATTGGCGATGCGCCGCTGCTCGGTGCGGATGCCGAGCACGTTGCCGGCCTCGTCGAGGTCGAACTCGTAGTCGGGTCGATCCTTGAACACCAGCGCATGCTCGGCGCGCCAGGCGCTGCGCGCCTCGGTCAGGTCGCGTAGCGCCTCGAGCTGGGGGGCGATCGCCGCGTCGGGGGCCCATTCGCCCTGGCCTTCCAGCCAGTCGGAGACCCGGTCATAGGCCAGCTTGGCATGCGACGTGGCGGTGGCGGCGAAGAAGCGATAGTCGCCGAGGCTGCCGTCGGCATTGACCTCGAGCTGGCAGGCCAGCACCGGCCGCTCGCGGCCTTCCCACAGCGAGCACAGGTCGTCGGCCAGCACTTCCGGCAGCATGGTGACGTTCTGACCCGGCAGATAGACGGTGAAGGCCCGGGTGCGCGCCTCGAGGTCGGCGGCGTGCTGCTCGTCGACGTAGGCGGTGGGGTCGGCGATGGCCACGCTGAGCCGCCAGCCGCCGCCGTCGCGGGGCTCGACGCGCAGCGCATCGTCCATGTCACGGGTCTTCTCGCCGTCGATGGTGAAGAACGGCTCGGCGGTGAGGTCTTCGCGCTCGAGGCCCTCGTCGCGCAGCGGCCACTCGTCACCGGCCTCGGGGGAGGCCTGCTCGAGGGCATGGCGGGCCAGGGTCACGCGCCACGGCACTGCCGGGTCGTCGGCCTTGACCACCAGTTCGTCGATCTGGGCGAAGAAGCCGCGGTCGTTCTCCTTGAGCGGATGACGCACCAGGCGCGCCACGATCCAGTCGCCGTCGCCGATGCTCTCCTCGTCGAGGCTGTTCTTGATCCGCGACTTGAGGACATTCTTGATCGAGGGATGGTCGGGCACCACGGCCAGCCGGCCTTCGCGCTTCTGGACGCGGGCGACGAAGCGCGTCAGGCCCTGCTCGATGAGGGTGTCCGGCTCGACGGAGCGCTTGTCGCCCTCCTCGTGGAGCACGGCCGCGACGCGATCGCCGTGGATGACTTGCTTCATCGCCGGCGGCGGCACGAAGTAGGACTCGCCGTCGTCGGTCTCGAGGAAGCCGAATCCCTTGTCGGTGGCCTTGATCACGCCCTCTACGCGGGGCGTGGTAGAGCGAATCTGTTGCTTGAGCTGGGCAAGCAGGGCGTTATTCTGCAGCATCGGACACTTTTGCTTGGCGGGGGTAGAGGGCCACTATACGGATTCCCGCCGGCCTCGCCAATTACAGCAGGGCCATGGCAATGCTCGAGTCGCCGTCGAGCAGGTCGAACTCGCGATTCTTGAGCATGCGCGCCTGGCTCAAGTGCAGCAGCGCGTAGGCGACGTTGCCGCGCGAGACCTCGATCCCGTCGGCATGCGCGGCGGCGGCACTCACCAGTCGGCTGGCGGGGGCGTCGGTGAGCTTGCCGGGCTTGAGGATCACGTGGGGGATGCGCGCGCAGCGCAGGTAGGCGTCGGCGGCGAACTTGGCCGCCATATAGGGCCGCAGCTTGGCGGGGGCGGCCATGGGGTCGCTGGCACGCAGCGCGCTGACCATCAGGAAACGCTCCAGGCCGCGCTCGACCGCCAGGTCGACGGCGCGGATCGCGCCATACAGGTCGATCAGCAGCGTCTTGTCGGGGCCGGTATGCGGGCCCGAGCCGGCGCTGAAGACGACCTGGTCGCAGCCGTTGAAGGCCTGGTGGAAGTCGCCTTCCAGGTCGCCGATCACGGTATCGATACCGCGTTCGTGAAACCACGGCTGCTGGTCGGAGTGGCGGATCATGGCGCGTAGCGACATGCCGCCGCGGCTGGCGAGTTCGCAGAACTGGCGGCCGATCTGGCCGTTGGCGCCGATCACGAGGGTCTTCATGGCGTCTCCTGTGACACAACTATCGAGACCCCCAGCATACGCCCCCGGCGCTTGTGGTCGCAGGGCGTTCGGCTATACGTTAGTCGGGGTGACACGATTCCATTGAGGACGCTGCATGCCGCCACACCTGATCGTTTCCGATCTCGACGGTACCCTGCTGGGCGCCGACCACGACCTTCATCCCGACACCGTCGCCACCCTGCGCGCCCTGGCCGAGCGGGGCCACCACCTGGCCTTCGCGTCGGGGCGCCACTATCGCGACATGCTGGCATTCCGCGAGCGGCTCGGGGTGCCGGTGCACCTGATCAGCACCAACGGCGCCTACCTGCACGACCCCGATGATCGGCTGCTGCATGCCCGCCACCTGGCGGCGGAGCACGCCCGCGAGCTGATCGCCCTGGAGCGGCCGGACAGCGTACGGCTCAACCTTTATCAAGACGACGAGTGGCTGATCGACGCCCCGGCGCCGGCGCTGCTGGCGCTACACGCGCATACCGGTTTCGGCTATCGGGTGGTGGAGCCGGCCCTGCTCGATGGCCAGGGGGTGGGCAAGGTGCTGTATATCGGCGAGCCGGCGCATCTGGCCGAACTCGAGGCTGACATCGCCGCGCGACTTGGCGCGCAGCTGCACGTCACCTACTCGATGGCCAACTCGCTGGAGGTGATGGCCGGCGGGGTCAACAAGGGTCAGGCGCTTCTGGCACTGCTCGAGCGTCTGGAGGTTGCCCCGGAGGCCTGTCTGGCCTTCGGCGACAACCTCAACGACAGCGAGATGCTGGCGGTGGCCGGCGAGGCCCATGTCATGGCCAATGCCCATCCTGGCCTCGCCGGGCGTGTCCACGGTGCCAGGTTGATCGGCCATCATGCCGATACCGCCGTGGCCAGGCGCCTACGGGACTATTTCGCTCTCTGAGCCTTAGCGTACGCTGATCACCGTGCACTTGGCGCTGTTGGTCACCTTGTGCGAGACGCTGCCCATCATCAGCCCGGCGAAGTCGCCCAGGCCGCGGCTGCCCATCACGATGGCCTCGACGCCGAGCTTTTCGGCGTGGCGCAGGATGTTGCGCGCCGGGTCGCCCTTGCTGAGGTGGGTCTCGACGTGGCTGGCGCCCATGCTGCGGGCCGCCTCGCTGGCGCGGTCGATGACCGACTTGCCGGCCTCCTCGAGCACCTCGCGGGAGGACTCGATGGCGATGGCGCCGATCCCCCATACTAGCGTGGTCTCATGGGTCAGCGCCTCGGGGATGTGCAGGATATGCAGGGTCGCATCCTCCTTGCTGACCAGCTGGCAGGCGACCTCGAGGGCTTTCTTGGCGTGCTCTGAGCCGTCCACGGCGATGAGTACTGATTTGAACATGGCTGTCTCCGTCAGGGATGTTTCCCCCTCAGCCTAGCCGATCACAGCGGCGCTGCATTGATCCCGGTCAAGCAAGTCTCAGCGCTCTTCCTCGAGGCGGCGCAGCCGCTGCCACACCTCACCGCGCAGGTCCTTCATGCGCGGTGCCTCGTCGTCGGCGAAGGCCAGCGGGCGCGTCAGCCGGGCGGTACGCAGCCCCAGGCGGGCACTGAGCAGGCCCACGCCGAGTCCCTGACCGGCGCGGGTCGAGAGGCGTCCGGCGAGGTTCATCGAGAGGATCTCCATGCTCGCCTCGGAGGCAATCTCGCTGGCGCCGGCGAAGGCCATGTTGTAGAGCACCGCGCGAAACAGCCGCAGGCGGCTGGCGTAGCCGAGTTCGAGCCCGTAGAGGCGCGCCAGGCGGTCGATCAGCGCCAGGTTGCGCCACGCCACCAGTGCCATGTCGACCAGCGTCAGCGGGCTGACCGCCACCAGCACCGCGGTGTCGCCGGACATCCGCGAGATCAGCCGGCGCGCCTCGCGGTCGCGGGGCGCGAGCAGGTGGTGGGCCAGCAGCGCGCGGGTCTCGCCGCCGTCGTGGTGGGGCTGATGGGCTGTGACGAAGCCCTGCCAGTGGGGGTGGTCGGCATCCAGGCCGAGCTGCTCGCGCAGCCGCTGCGCCAGCGCCAGTGCCTCACGCGGGCTGGCCTGGTCGAGGCCGGCCAGCGCCTCGCGCAGGCGGCCGTGACGGCGCAGCCGCCGCAGTCGCCACAGCTCGCGCAGCAGGGCGCGGCCACCCAGCCCCAGCGCCAGCATCAGCAGCACGCTCCAGGCGCCGGCCAGCCAGTCGCCGCCGAGGCTCGCCGCATACAGCGTCGAGCCTGCTTCCACGGCGCCCAGGCCGAGGGCACCGCCGAGCAGCGTCAGCAGGCCCCAGCGGCGCCTGCGCGGGCGCGCCAGGCTCGCCACCAGTGCCGCTTCGCCGGGGGCCTGGGGCTCGGCCTCGGGCTGCCAGTCGCGGCTCTCGGTGGCCGGGTCGAAGGCCTGGGCCGGGCGCGGATCGCCGGGCGCAGCGGGTGGATCATCGAGTGCGAAGCGCTGGCCGGGGCGGGGATCGTTCATTGCAGCTTGTCTCCGATCAGCCAGTCGAGGGCCGCGTCGAGGCGGATATGGGGCAGGGCGCCGGCGTCGCGAGGCAGCGGCCGGAAGGCGTGGAAGTCGAACCCCTGACGGGCCCAGAAGCCGGCGTCCGGCAGCCGCGGCGGCACCTCGCCGGGAAACAGCAGCACCTCGTCACCGTCGAGGGTGGTGCCGGCCAGCGCCGGGGTGCGCTTGCCGCGCTGCTCGACCTCCCGCGGGTGGGTGGCGCGGATCGACGCCAGCGACAGCGCCCGCACCGGCACGTCGGCGAAGCGCAGGTCCTTGAGCGGCTCGGCCAGCAGCGCTTCGAGCAGGCTGACCAGGTGGCCGTGCTGCTCGGGGGTGACGTGGTCGGCTTTGGTGGCGGCGATCGCCAGGCGGTCGATGCGCGGTGCGAACAGCCGCGAGACCAGGCTGCGCTTGCCGTAGGCGAAGCTCTGCATCAGCGTGGAGAGCGCCCGGGAAAGGTCCTCGAAGCGTTCGGGGCCGGCGTTGAGGGCGCCGAGCACGTCGACCAGCACGACCTGCCGGTCGAAGCGCCGAAAATGCTGCTGGTAGAAGGGTTTGACGATGTGGCGGCGGTAGTGGGCGTAGCGTGCCGCCAGGGTGCGATAGACGCTCTCCTCGGGCAGTGCCTCGAGGGACTTGCGCTGGGCCTCGGCGAGCCCCGGCAGCGGGAAGAACTGCAGTACCGGGGCGCCGTCGAGATCGCCCGGGAGCAGGAAGCGTCCCGGCTGCAGGTCGGCGAAGCCGGCCTCGCGGGCGGCGCGCAGCCCTTCGGCATAGCGTTCGGCAATCGCCGCCAGCTGCGCCTCGTCGGCGTCAGCGGCAGGGTCGAGGTCGGCCACCGCGGCGCGCCACTCGGCGAACATGGCGTGGCGCGCCTGGCCGCGGGTCAGTCGCGCATCCTGGGACTCGCTCCAGCTCAGGTAGTCGTGGTCGAGCAGCGGCAGGTCGAGCAGCCACTCGCCGGGGTAGTCGAACAGGTCGAGGGTCAGCTCGCGGCTCTCGCCGCCGAGCAAACCGCGCTTGGCCGGGCGGTAGCGAATCACCAGGCGCAGTTCGCTGATGCCGCGGGTCGGCGCCGGCCAGCGCGGTGGGGTTTCGTCGAGTGCCGCCAGTGCCTGGTCGTAGGGGAAGCGCGGCACGCCGAGGTCGCGCTGGCTGACCCGGCTGGCGCCGAGCAGGCGGCCGTCGCGGGCCGCCGGCAGCAGATCGAGGCGCGCCTCGAGGCCGGCGTGGCGCAGCTGATGGACCAGCGAGGTGAGAAAGGCGGTCTTGCCGGCCCGCGACAGGCCGGTGACCGCCAGCCGCAGCTGGCGGTCGCGACCGCGTTCGATGAGATTACCCAGTTCGCGTGCCAGGGGTTGCGGCATGCAAGACGACTCGTGGTGTGAATTCAGCCACTAATGTGCGGGCCAGTGGGCGCCTTGGCAAGTCGCTGCCAGGCCAGTAAGGCCACTGGCAGCAGCGCCAGCGGGATCAGCAGCGCGTTGAGGGTGGCCCAGCCGAGCTGGCTTACCATTGGCCCGGCGAGTAGCGCGGTCAGCGCCACGGTGGAGAACACCAGGAACTCGTTGGCGGCCTGGGTGCGGGCCTTCTCCACCGGCCGATAGGTCTCGGTGAGCAGCCCGGTGGCGGGCAGGAAGGTGAAGTTCCAGCCCAGTCCGAGCAGCACCAGGGCCAGGTGAAAGCCCATCACCCCGGTCTCGATCTGCGCGGCCAGGGCGCTGGCCACCAGCAGCAGGCAGCCGGCGACGATCATGCGCCTGGCGCCGAAACGGGCGGTCAGATGACCGGTGAAGAACGACGGCAGGAACATCGCCACTACGTGCCACTGGATGGTCGCGGCAACGTGGTCGAAGTGGTGCCCGACGCTAGCCATCGCCAGCGGCGTGGCGGTCATGGCCAGGTTCATCACTCCGTAGCCAATCAGTGCGGCGCTGACGGCGACGATAAAGGTCGGCTGGCGCAGGATCTCGCCCAGCGGTCGTGGCGTGCCCTCGCCGTGAGTGCGGGTCGCTGGTGGCAGCCGCGTGACGGCGAGGATCAGCAGGGCCACCAGGTAGAGCGCGCCGAGCCCGACGAAGCTGCCCAGGAAGGGGACTTCGCCGACCTCGCGGCTGACCCGGGCCAGCCACGGGCCGAAGAACGCCGCCAGCACGCCGCCGCCCATCACCAGGCCGATGGCGCGGTCACGCAGCGGCGCCGGGGCGGCCTCCACCGCGGCGAAACGATACAGCTGACCGAAGCCGATGCCGATACCGATCAGCCAGGTGGCGAGCAGGAACAGCGCGAACTGCTCGCCGCGTAGCGCCTGTATCGCCACCGCCACGCCGGCGAGCCCCAGCAGGTTGCCCAGCACGAAGCCGCGCTTGCGACCCAGCCTGGCCATGATCAGCGAAGCCGGGATGGTGGCGCACATCAGCCCCAGCCACTGGGTGGCCACCGGCGCGGTGGACCAGTTGGGGCTGGGTGCCAGGCTGGCACCGATCAGCGGCGATACCGCGATCAGCAGGATATTGCCGCTGACCAGCAGGGCCTGGCACAGCGACAGCAGGGTGACGGTAACGGGCATGACGGCAATCCATGGCAAGTCAGCCACCAGTGTCGCGCGGCGTGGGGCAGGCGGCAACCGTCGTCGCCCGGCTGTAGGTCTTTCTCAGAGGCTGCCGACGAGCTGCGCCAGCATGGGAGTCGCGGCAATCAGGAAGCCGAGCACGGCGATGGTGTAACCCAGCGTGCGCCGCCGCCGGGTCAGGCTTAGGCCGACCAGGCACACCACCAGGCCGACCAGGTTGAAGACGAACAGCGACATTTCCAACATTTCCTGGGTGGCCATCGTGACTCCTTGACGTAGGCTAAGGGGGAACCCGCGGCGGGCGGCGGGCTCAGATGATAGCAACTGCACCGCAGCGCTGCAGCGGCGCGCCGGCAACGACGGGAGGTGGCATGGACGATGCAGATGAGATACTGGCGTTCTGGTTCGACGAGCTGACGCCTGCGCAGTGGTTTCGCAAGGATGCGGCGCTCGATGCCAGCATCTCGCGGCGCTTTGGCGCCAGGCTCGAGGCGGCGAGTCGCGGTGAGCTGTGGGAGTGGCGCCTCTCGGCGCGGGGGCGGCTGGCCGAGATCATCCTGCTCGACCAGTTCTCGCGCAACGTCTATCGCGACACCCCGGCAGCCTTCGCCAACGATGGCATGGCCCTGGTACTGGCGCAGGAGGCGGTGGCCCAGCGCCGTGATCGCCATCTCGACGTTGCCTGGCGCGCTTTCCTGTATATGCCCTATATGCACAGCGAGTCGCTCAAGGTGCACGATGAAGCGCTGCGCCTGTTCGACCAGCCGGGCCTCGAGGAGAACCTGCGCTTCGAACATCGCCACCGCGATGTCATCGCCAGGTTTGGCCGCTACCCCCATCGCAATGCCATACTGGGGCGTGACTCCACGGCGCAGGAACTGGCCTTTCTCGATGAGCCTGGCTCATCGTTCTGAAGTGCTATCGCCGCGGATGGCTGCATGCGAGACGATTCAATGGACGAAGGAGAGCACGATGGGATTGATTCTGTGGTTGATCATTGGCGGTCTGGCGGGTTGGATTGCCGGTAATATCATGCGCGGCGGCGGCTTTGGCATCCTCGGCAATATCGGCGTGGGGATTGTCGGGGCAGTGATCGGCGGTTTCCTGTTCAGCCTGCTGGGGCTGCAGTCCGGCGGCTTCATTGGCTCGCTGGTCACCGCCACGGTAGGTGCGGTGGTCCTGCTATGGGTGATTTCCAAGGTGCGCAGCGCCTGACGACATCGCGGCACGCGACTGAGCACCGCCCGGCACCTGCCGGGCGGTGTGCGTTCAGGCCTGTTGAATGGGGTCGGGCATGGCCGGGAAGCGTGGCGGATATGCCTCCATGAAGGCATGGCAGACGCGCAGCACACGCTGGTCGTCGAACTTGCCGCCGGCCAGTTGGAAGCCCACCGGCAGCCCCTTGTCGGTAAAGCCGCAGGGCACCGAGGCGGCGGGCTGCTGGCTGAGGTTGAAGGGGTAAGAGAAGGGCGCCCAGTCCTCCCAGTCCTGCATGCCGCTGCCCGGCGGTACCTCGTGGTTGATGGCAAACGGCTCGACGGCCACTGCCGGGGTCATCAGCAGATGATAGTCGCGATTGAAGTGTTCCAACCGCTCGGTCAGCCGTGCGCGCTCGCTGAGGGCGCGGAACAGATCCACCGACGACAGCGACTCGGCGCGCAGCGCATTCGAGACCAGACCGGGGTCGAGCTGTTCGCGCTGACTGGCGCTCAGCTGCTGGTACATGTCCAGCGAGGCGGTGAACCAGATGGTCTGGAAGGTGGAGAGCGGTGAGGCGAAACCGGGGTCGACCTCAACGATCTCGGCGCCGAGTGCCGCGAGCTTGTCGGCGGCCTCCCTGACGCGCTGGGCGACCTGGGGGTCGACCTTGGCATAGCCGAGGTCGGCGGAGTAGGCGATGCGCAGCCCTTCGATGCCCTGGCCGATATCGCTGCCCCAGTCGTCGGGCTGGCCGCGGATGGCGTAGGGGTCGTGGTAGTCATAGCGGCCGATCACGTTGAGCATCAGGGCCGCATCGCCCACGGTGCGGGTGATTGGACCGAGGTGCGAGAGTGTCGGCTCCTGGGAGGGCGGCCACTGGGGCACCCAGCCGAACGACGGCTTGAAGCCGAAAGTGCCGGTGAAAGCGGCGGGAATGCGAATCGAACCGCCAGAGTCGCCGCCCTGGTGCAGCACGCCCATGTTCAGCGCCGCGGCGACGCCCGCGCCGCCGGAGGAGCCGCCCGGGGTCAGCCGGGTATCCCAGGGGTTGCGGGTGGCGCCGTGGACGAGACTGTCGGTCACGCCCTTCCAGCCGAACTCCGGCGTATTGGTCTTGCCGAGCAGGATCGCCCCGGCCTCGCGCAGCTTTCGGGCCGGCGGCGAGTCGTGCTCACGGGGGACGTCATCGGTGGTCAGCGAGCCGTCCCGGGAGGGCATGCCGGCCACCGCGGTGAGGTCCTTGAGCGACACCGGCACGCCGTCGATGGCGCTCAGCGGCTCGCCCTTGCCCCAGCGCCGCGCCGAGGCTCGGGCGGCTTTCTCGGCACCCTCGTGATCGACGTATACATAGGCGTTGACGGCAGGATTGAAGCGTTCGATCCGTTCGAGGGCGGCGCGGGTGGCCTCCAGCGGCGAGCAGTCGCGGCGTCGATAGCGCTCGACGAGATGGGCGGCGTCGAGAACGCCGAGGTCTGTGTCGTTCACACGTCTCTCCTTGTGTGGGTGGCGTCGCATCATGCGTGGCTACCAGCCTAGGAGAGTCACGGTGTGTCCTACAAGGGGTCAGCGGGGCAGCAGCTTGCGGTAGCGGTCGAGCTGCTGATCGAGCCAGGCGCCGCGGGGGGCGCCCTCAAGGTCGCGTCCCGGCACCCTGAGCTCGAGCACGAACACCCCCTGGTGTGCCTGGCCAAGCCGGCGAGCGGCCAGCGCCGCAAGCGCGCCCTCGAGACGCTGGGGGCGGCGCCAGGTCAGCCATAGCGCCCGCTGTTCGAGCAGGTAGTCGAGCCGGGCGGCATCCTCGAGCACCGACATGGCGCCATGAACCAGGCCCTGGGAGAGGCTCTCGAGGGTGCGATAGGCCGGTGCTCCGGCGGCGCGGCAGGCGTGGCTACCCTCGACCCGGCAGCGCTCACGAGCCTCGGCGTCGGCGGGCCAGTTGCCGCCGCGCAGCCGCGCCGGCGACGCGCTGACCAGTTGGGTAAGGGCCACGCAGGGGGTGGCGTCAGCCAGCGGCTTGGACGCCTCGGCGACATGGCAGCCGGCCATGGCCCCGCGCAGCCAGCGGTAGTCGCAGGCGCGCTGCACGGTGGCGCGGGCGTCCGCCAGCGAGTGGTGGGCGCCGTGCAGCGAGCGCAGCAGAGAGAGGGTGCGAAACATCGAAGGTCCTTGGGCGCAGGCAGTGTCGTGCAAAGCCAGGGCAAGGATATCACCAAAAAAACCGCCCGGCTGCGGTCAGCCGGGCGGTGGGTAGTGACGACTAGGGGCTGACTCAGGCGGTGGCACTTGCCTTCTGGCCGACCAGTTCCTTGAGGCACGACTCGAGGATGCCAAGGCCCTCTTCGAGGATGTCGTCCTCGATGGTGACCGGCATCAGGAAGCGGATGGTGTTGCCGTACATGCCGCAGGAGAGCAGGATCAGGCCGTTGTCGCGGGCCTTCTTGCACAGCGCCGCGGCCAGCTCGGCGTCCGGGGTGTGGTTGGCCTTGTCGGAGACCAGGTCGAAGGCCGCCATGGCGCCCATGTTGCGCCCGTTGTCGATGCAGTCGAAGTCCTGCTGCCAGGTGGCGAAGCGCTTGGCCAGCTTGTCGCCCAGGGCGTTACTCTTGGCGAGGATGTTCTCCTCCTCGAAGACCTCGAGTACCGCCAGGGTCGCGGCGCAGGAGACCGGGCTGCCGGTATAGGTGCCGCCCAGCGAGTTGCCGCCAGAAGCGTCCATCACCTTGTCGGTGCCGACCACCGCGGAGATCGGCATGCCGTCGGCCATGCTCTTGGCCATGGTCATGATATCGGGCTCGACGCCGCTGTGCTCGATGGCGAACATCTTGCCGGTGCGCCCGAAGCCCGACTGCACCTCGTCGATGATCATCAGGATGCCGTGCTCGTCGCAGATCTCGCGGATCGCCTTGAGGAAGCTGGTCGGCGCCGGATAGAAGCCGCCCTCGCCGAGCACCGGCTCGAGCACGATGGCTGCGGTGTCCTTGGGGTTGGCGTCGGTCTTGAGCGCCATCTTCAAGCCACGCAGGGCTTCGTCTTCGCTGACACCGTGGTAGGGCACCGGGAAGGGCGCACGGAAGACGTTGCCGGGCATGCTGCCGAAGTCGGTCTGGTAGGGCGCGACCTTGCCGTTCATGGCCATGGTCATGAAGGTACGGCCGTGATAGCCGCCGTCGAAGCAGATCACGTTGTTCTTGCCGGTGGCGGCGCGGGCGACCTTGACGGCGTTTTCCAGCGCCTCGGCGCCGGAGTTGGCCAGCATCACCTTGGCGTGGCCGCGCACCGGGGTGATCTGGCTGAGCTTCTCGGCCACCTTCACGTAGCCCTCGTAGGGCATCACGGTCTGGCAGGTGTGCATCACCTTGTCGAGCTGGGCCTTGACCGCTGCGACCACCTTGGGATGGCGGTGGCCGATATTGAGCACGCCGATGCCGCCGGCGAAGTCGACGAAGCGGTTGCCGTCGGCGTCCCACACCTGGGCGTTCTCGGCGCGGTCGGCGAAGGCCGTGGCGGGGCTGGCGGCGCCGTTGGCCACATAGCGCTGCTTGAGGTCGTTGAGCTCTGCATTAGTCATCGTGTCACTCCTTGGATCGTTGGTAGGGGGGCGCTCACAGGCCGCCGATACACACATACTTTAGCTCAGTGAAGTCATCCAGGCCGTGGTGCGACCCTTCACGGCCCAGGCCCGATTCCTTGACGCCGCCAAACGGCGCAAGTTCGGTGGAAAGCAGACCTTCATTGACTGCTACCATGCCATACTCGAGGCCTTCCATGACATGCCAGATGCGCCGATAGTCGCGGGCATAGAAGTAGGCGGCGAGGCCGAACTCGGTAGCGTTGGCCATGGCGATGGCCTGTTCGTCGGTGTCGAAACGGAACACCGGGGCCAGCGGGCCGAAGGTCTCCTCGCGGGCCACGCGCATCTCGGCGGTAACGTCGGCGACCACGGTGGGCTGGAAGAAGTTGCCGCCCAGGACATGCGGTTCGCCGCCGCATACCAGCCGCGCGCCTTTCTCCAGGGCGTCGTGGATATGCGACTGGACCTTGTCCACCGCCGCGGCATTGATCAGCGGCCCCTGCGTCACGCCCTCATCGAGGCCGTCGCCGACCTCGAGCTCGGCGACGCGGGCGGCGAGTTTCTCGAGGAAGGCATCATAGACGCCGTCCTGAACCAGGAAGCGGTTGGTGCAGACGCAGGTCTGACCGGCGTTGCGGAACTTGGAGGCGATGGCGCCCTCCACCGCGGCGTCGAGGTCGGCGTCGTCGAAGACGATGAACGGCGCGTTGCCGCCCAGTTCCATGGAGACCTTCTTGACCGTGCCGGCGCACTGCGCCAGCAGCTTCTTACCCACCGGCGTCGAGCCGGTGAAGGAGACCTTGCGCACCCGCGGGTCGCTGGTCAGCACCTCGCCAATGGCCGCCGGCTTCTCGGCGGTGACCACGTTGAGCAGGCCGGCGGGAAAGCCGACCTGCTCGGCGAGGCGCGCCAGGGCCAGGGCGGTCAGCGGGGTGGCCTCGGCGGGCTTGATCACCACCGGGCAGCCGGCGGCCAGCGCCGGGGCGCACTTGCGGGTGATCATCGCCAGCGGGAAGTTCCACGGAGTGATGGCGGCGACCACGCCGACCGGTTCGCGCAGCACCAGCAGGCGCTTGTCGGCGCCGTGGCTGGGCAGCGTCTCGCCGGCCATGCGCTTGGCCTGCTCGGCGTAGAACTCGATGAAGCTGGCGCCGTAGGCAACCTCGCCGCGGGATTCGGCGAGCGGCTTGCCCTGCTCCAGGGTCATCAAGCGTGCCAGGTCTTCCTGGTGGGCCATGATCGCCTCGAACCAGGCGCGCAGCAGCGCGCTGCGCTGCTTGGCCGGGGTCTTGCGCCACGCCGGCCAGGCCGCCTCGGCGGCGGCCACGGCGTCGCGCGCGGCGTCGGCGTCGAGGTCGGGCACTTCGGCGAGCACGTCGCCACTGACCGGGTTGGTCACCGCGAAGCGCCGCTCGGCGTCGCGCCAGGCGCCGGCAATGAACGCCTTGTCGATCATCAGATCGGGGATTGTGTGTATGGGCATGCTGCCTCCTCAGGGTCGATGGGCTGATTGTTATCATAATTGACGTAGTGTGCAATATATAAAACGATTCGGCGGCCATATTGCCCTGTTTGGCCGTCAACCATCGGCGGCCTGTACGCTTTCGGCTACACTGGGCGCCGATTTATGCGTTGCCGTCTTTCGTGATGTAGAGGTGAGTCTTGGTCGATCCCCTGAATGCCTGGTGGGCGCAACAACTGGTGCTGTGCGGCTGGGCCTTCGAGCCCGACCCGACGGCGGTGTCGGCGGAGCTGGCCGCCGAGCGGCTGAGCTACCTCGGGGTCGAGGAGCGCAGCGAACTCGGCTGGCGATTGCTCGAGGCGTTCCCTGCGGGCCCGCCCAATGCCCTGTGCCAGCTCGATGCCCTGGAGCTGCTGGCGCTGGCGGCGGCAGCGGGCTGGCTGCCCGGCGAGCAGGCGCGGGCCTGGGTCAGGCGCCTGGCCGACGATATCTGCGCCCACTACCGTGATCTCGGCGAGTGGCTCAAGGCGCTGCTTGCCATCCGCAGTGGCGAGGGCTGGGTGCGCGGCGACGACGGCTTCTATGAAGCCTGTGAGGCGCTGGCGCGCCTCGAGCAGGACGGTGACGGCGTGACCTGGGAGATGCTCGCTGCGCGCCTGGCGCGGCGCGAGGCGCCGGCCCCGCTCTGGCCGAGCGCCCCGCGGGAGTCGGTGTGGCGCCTGCGTGCGGCCTTCGCGCCGACCCTGGCGCTGCCGCCGAGCCCCGGCCTCGACTGGCCCGATGTGGCCGGCTGGCTGGGTGAGGTGTGGCAGGTGCATGAGCGTGACGGGCTGATCCGCCTGATACTGTGGCTGGCCGGGCAGGGCGACCGCTACGGCTGGGACCTCGACGCCAGCCGCCTGCTCGAGCAGGACGCCGAGCAGCGCCAGGCGTGGCTGGCCGGGCTGCAGGGTGCCGAGCCCTACGGCCATATGCTACTGACCTTCGTGGCCCGCGGCGAGCCGTTGGAGTGGGCGGCCTGGGACTGGCTGCGGATGGTCGAGCTGGCGCATGCCGGCTGGTGCCTGGAGTGGCTCAGCCAGGAGGAGGCCGAGGATTTCGCCGGCCATGCCCTGGATCTGCTGGCGCGGCGCTACAGCGACTGGATGGCGCTGGTCAACGCCTACCAGCGCGGACGCAGCCTGTTCGACGGGCGCGATCGCTGCGGTGAGGTGCCCGGCGACTGGGGGCTGCTGCTGCAGTCGGCGGTCAGTCCCTGGCGCGAGCCGCTGGCCGACTTGCTCGAGGAGCCGCTGCGCCAGCGCAGCCGCACAGCGATGCGCGCCTGGCGCCGTGAGCCGCGTCACTGGGTGCTGGCGCTGGCCTCGATCCGCGAACCCGACCTGCTCTATTGCCAGGGTGTGTCGCCAGCGCTGAGCGAGGCCCGCAGCGATGACGCCCGCGGCTACCTGCGCGAGACGCTGGGGCTGTTCCCTGACGACGGCGCCGACGGGCTGCGCCGCTACTGGCTGCCGGCCCAGGCCCACCATCTCAACCAGCTGGCCGCCGATGCCAGCCATGCGGCGCTGCCCAGGACGCGCACTCCCTTTGGTGAGCCGCCGGCCGCGGCGCTGGCCCAGCGCGATGCGCTGGCCGGCTGCAGCCGCCATGCCGCCACCATTCACATGGCCGAGAAGTACGCTTTCTACCTGCAGATGGCGATGGACAGCGGCGAGTTCGACGCCGCGGCTCTGGCTGACCAGGCCGAATCGCTGCGCGGCGTGCTGTGTCGCTTCTATCCCGATGCGCGGCGCCTGTTGAGCGCCTGGTCGGCCTGGGAGAGCGTGCTGCCCGACGGCGAGGGGCCGCTGCTGAGCCACGAGATCTGCTGGCACCGCGACGATCCCGGCAGCCCCTTCCACTGGCTGGACTGGAAGCCAGGGGCCTGGCAGGAGCCCGGCGAGCGTCCCAGCCTGCCGCGCTTCACCGCGCTGGCGCTGGTCGGGCCGCTCAACACCAGCGCCTGGAGCGAGCCGCTACCCGAGAGCCCCAGGGAGTGCGAGGCGATCCGCGAGTGGCTCGACGGCCACTACGGCCTGCACAGCGCCGCGGGCGTGGCCGAGTTTCTGGATTTCCTGCTCGGTTCCGGGGATCGCCAGGAATTCCAGATCAACTATGCCCCCTATACCCTCAACACCGCCCGCCTGGCGTCCGAAATCGCCACCCTTGAGTCCGGTGATTGCGGCGAAGAGGAGCGCAATCACCTGCTGCGGCTGGCGCGGGTGCGCGACAACGAGGATGGCTGCAACGATATCGACATGACCGCCTGGGACATCGCCCAGGCGGTGGACCTGGCGATTGCCGCGCGTCAGCTGGCCTGGCTCGATGAAGCGGCCTTCGCCGCGGTGCTGGAGCGCGCCACGCGGCTGGCCGCCGAGCACTACGCCGGCTGGTCGGCCTACGCCCGCGGTCTCTACGCCGGTTTCTCGTTCTTCATGGGCGAGACCGAGGAGCGGTCAGATTTCCTGGCCAGCTTCCGCGAGGCACTGGTGGCCTGGCTCACCGGCGCGCCGCCGCTGGCCGGCGCCTGGGCGAGCCTCGACTTCCCGGGGGCACGGCCGCGGCACTGGGCGCCGATGCATATCGATACCCTGCCGGGGGATGCGCGCACCCTTCATTAACCAAACGTTACGTTCCCGGCTGTCGCCAGGCGCCATAACATGGATTATATTCAACAGGTTTTTGTCAACAGGCGCTTCCTGTCAGGTGCCTGATTTTCCCTTGGCATCGGACCGCTGACAGGCCGCTATGGACGTGGTACGTCGGGCATCCGCCCTGGGCACCACTTCCACAGCGACGTCACACTGCCCCCGACATGCGTGATTACGCGTGCTGGTGGCAAGGCGCGGTTCGCGCATTCGTGAACGAGGTCGCTTAATGTTGCGTATTGCTGGCGTATGTCTGCTTCTCGGTATCGTGGCTGGCTGTGCTGGAACCCCGCAGGAAGAGCCGCCCGCCGAGTACTTCGGTACTTCCCTGCCGTCTCTCGACCGTGACCCGCTGATGTCTCCGGTGGACAACCCGACCCGCGAACTGCGCAGTTTCCAGCGTCCCTCGCCGGCGCTGGTGCGCCAGGCACTGCTGGCGCAGCACGAGCGCTGGGTGGGCACCCCCTATCGCCTGGGCGGCGAAGGCCAGGCCGGCATCGACTGCTCGGCGCTGATGCAGCATGTCTTCAACGACAGCTTCCGCATGGACCTGCCGCGCACCACCGAGTCCCAGGCGCTGCAGGGCAGCCGCATCGAGCGTAGCGAGCTGCGTCCCGGTGATCTGGTGTTCTTTCGCCCGCCGGGGCCTTACAACCACGTCGGCGTCTATGTCGGCGACGGCTACTTCCTGCACGCCTCCACGTCCCAGGGGGTGATCCTCTCCGAGATCGATAACACCTACTGGCAGCGCCACTACTGGCAGTCGCGGCGGCCCATGGACCAGACCCAGCTGGCACAGCGCGCGGCCTGGACTCAGCGCGGCTGATCGGGGTGCTCCAGCACGAAGTCGACGAAGGCCTGCTCGGCCCGTGACAGGCCACTGCCACGGGCCCAGGCCAGCGAGAGTTCCAGCCACGCCTCGGGGGCGAACGACACCGCGGCCAGCCCCGGCTCGTCGATCACCCGGCGCAGGAAGGTGGTGATCCCGAACCCCTGGCGGACGATGGCCTTGGTCAGCGGAATCAGGTTCGACTGAAAGGCCACGTCGGCCTGGTGGTCACCCGCCTCGGCCAGGGCATCGACGAACTCGCGGTGAAAGTAGCCGTCCTGAAACAGCACCAAGGGCTCGCTGAAGAAGTCCGCCGGCGAGACGCTGGCGCGTCCGGCAAACGGATGATCCTCGGGTACGCAAACCACCATCTCCTCGCGCAGGAAGCGGCGCCGCTCCAGCCCCTGGCTGGTGGCATCGTCGATCACCACACCCAGATCCAGCTCGCCAGCGTTGATCATGTGCTGCAGGCGACGCGTGCCGGCCTCGACCACCGTCAGGCGGATGCCCGGGTGGCGCGCCTTGAAGCCCATCAGCAGCGGCGGAAAGTAGTAGGAGCCGAGCATCGAGGGAATGCCGATGCGCACCTCGCCCTTGACCAGGCCGTGCAGCTCGCGCATCGCCAGATGGGCCGCCTCGGCGCGCTCGAGCAGCGCCTTGGCGTGGGCGTAGAGCGCTTCGCCTTCGGCGGTGAGGCTGATGCGTCGCTCGTGGCGATGGAAGAGGGTCAGCTCGAGGCGCTTTTCGAGATTGGCGATGGTCTGGCTGATGGCCGACTGAGCGACATGCAGCTCGCGGGCGGCGGCGCTGAAGCCGCGCTGGTCGGCGACGCTGACGAAGCACTGTAGGGCGCGCAGATCGAAGGGTAGGCTCATAAGAAAATCCGATGGCGGCTATCAAAAGTTGCTGTTTGGCTTATTGGTCCGAGACGACGATCATGCCTCTCCCACGGGGAGACGTCCATGATCGAAGCCCATAGCCGCGCCTGGTGGCGTGCCACCCTGGCCCTCTGCCTGGGATCCTTCACGGTATTCATCAATCTCTACGCGCCGCAGCCGCTGCTGCCGGAGCTGCGCCAGGTATTCGGTATCTCGACCCTGGCCGCAGGGTTGGTGATGTCGGTGTCGACGCTGGCGCTGGCGCTGGCGCTGCTGGTGTTCGGTACGCTCTCCGACGCCATCGGCCGTCGCGGCATCATGCTGGTGACCCTGGTGCTGACCACCCTGTGCAGCCTGGGACTGGCGCTGGCGCCGAACTACCCTACGCTGCTCGCGCTGCGGGCCGTGCAGGGATTCGTACTGGGTGGCCTGCCGGCGGTGGCCATCGCCTGGATGGGCGACGAGTTCGACAGGCGTGGACTGATGCTGGCGGTGGGGCTGTATATCAGCGCCAACACCCTGGGCGGCATCGGCGGTCGTGTCATGGGCGGTTTCGCCGCCGATCTGGGCGGCTGGCAGGCTAGCTTCGCGACCGTCGGCGTGGTCAGCGTGGTGTGCGTGGCGCTGTTCTGGAAGCTGCTGCCGGCATCGCGCCACTTCGCGCCGCAGCCGTTTCGGCTGACGGCGGCGCTGGCCTCGATCGCCGGCCACCTGGGCAATCCGCTGCTGCTCGGTGCCTACCTGATCGGTGGACTCAACTTCCTGATTTTCATCAACCAATACAGCTATATCACCTTCCGCTTGAGCGAGGCGCCCTACGGCCTGGCCACCCAGTGGCTGGGGATGGTCTTCGTCACCTACCTGGGCGGCACCCTGGGCGCCTCGCTGTCCGGGCGGGCCGCCCAGCGGCTGTCGCAGCCGCGTTGCATGATGCTGGGCATCGCGATCTTTGCCGCCGGCACCCTGCTGACCCTGGCCGGGTCGCTGGCGGCGATCATCATCGGATTGACCGTCAACGCCTTCGGCTTCTTCTTCGCCCACTCGACGGCCTCGAGCTGGGTCGGTCGCCAGGCCAAGGCGGCACGCGGCAGCGCCTCGGCGCTCTACCTGGTGTTCTACTACGTTGGCGCCAGCCTCGGCGGCTTCTACCTGGAGCCGTTCTGGCAGCTGGCCCACTGGTGGGGCGTGGCGCTGGCCTCGTGGCTGGTATTGGCGGTGACCCTGGCGCTGGCCGCACGGCTAGGCCGTCAGGAGCGCCGCCTGGCGGGCTGAGGGCGCACTACAAGCCGCCGGCTTCATCCCCCCAGATCTCCTCGAGGCGCTCTTCACGGCCGCAGGCCGACTTGTAGAAGCGGTAGCGCAGCGGGTTCTCCTGATAGTAGTTCTGGTGGTAATCCTCGGCCGGGTAGAAGGTTTCGAAGTCATAGATCCGGGTCGCGATGGGCTGGTCGAAGCGCTCGGCCACGGCGTCCCGGCTGGCCTCGGCCAGGGCGCGCTCCTCGTCGCTGGCGGTGAAGATCGCGCTGCGATAGGCCTCGCCGGCGTCGCAGAACTGACGGTCTTCGACGAAGGGGTCGACGTTGCGCCAGAACACATGCAGCAGCGTCTCGTAGTCGACCTGGGACGGGTCGTATTCGACCTTGACCACTTCGGCATGCCCGGTGCCGCCGGCCACTACCTGCTCGTAGCTGGGGTTTTCGACGTCACCGCCGCTGAAGCCGGAGGTCGTGGCGAGCACGCCGTCGACGGCATCGAAGAACTCTTCCACGCACCAGAAGCAGCCGCCGGCGAAGACCGCCTCGGCCGTCGACTGGTTGGCCTCTTCGGCGTGGGCGGCGAGTGGCAGCAGGGCAAGCAGGGCGTAGCGAAGCGGACGAATCGGTGGCATGGTAATTGACCGGTTGCGGGACGATGACTGCTTTGATGGCCTGATGGCATAGGGGTTCCCCGGGTACTTGCGGCTGCCGGTGTAAGGAAGCCAGGCCCCAACGCGACTTAGCGCCAACCTGATGCGCAGTTTCCTCTAAGAATAGGGCGCCGGGAGGCGTGCGTAACCTGAGGCTCAGGCAGGTACCCCGATCATGGAGAGACGAGCTTGGCACAACGACGACTATGGATCCTGGCCGGTATTGCGCTGGTCGTGGCGACATTCTTTATCAGCGGCGCGCACCAGTGGCTGACCCTCGACAACCTAAGGGCCAATCAGGCCGAGTTCCAGCACTGGTTCGGCGAGCGGCCGCTGCTGGTCGGCGGCGGGTTCTTCCTGATCTACACGCTGATGGCCGGGCTGTCGCTGCCCGGCGCCACACTGCTGACGCTGCTCGGCGGGGCGCTGTTCGGCTTCGGCTGGGGGCTGTTGATCATCTCCTTCGCCAGCACCCTGGGCGCGACCCTGGCCTTCCTGATCGCGCGGACCCTGGCCCGCGGCCCGCTGGAGCGTCGCTTTGCTTCGCAGCTCGACAGCATCAACCGCGGCATTCAGCGTGAGGGCGCGCTGTATCTGTTCACCCTACGTTTGATTCCGCTGTTCCCGTTCTTCGTCATCAACCTGGTGATGGGGCTGACGCGCATGAAGGTGACGACCTTCTATTGGGTCAGTCAGCTGGGCATGCTGCCCGGCACCGCGGTGTTCGTGAACGCCGGCCGCGAGCTCGGCAGCCTCGAGTCGCTGGGCGGGATCCTGTCGCCGACGCTGATCGTGTCGTTCGTGCTGATCGGGCTGTTTCCACTGCTGGCACGCTTCACGGTGGAGGCCATCAAGCGTCGACGGCTGGCCAAGGCCTACCACCGCCCGCGCAGCTTCGACTACGACATCGTGGTGATCGGCGCCGGCTCGGCGGGGCTGGTGGCGAGCTATATCGCCGCGGCGGTCAAGGCGCGGGTAGCGCTGGTGGAGCGCGATGCCATGGGCGGCGACTGCCTGAATACCGGCTGCGTGCCCTCCAAGGCGCTGATTCGCGCCGCCCGCGCCGCCCATGAGGCGCGCAGCGCCAAGCGCTTCGGGGTTCACCTCGGCGCACCCGATATCGATTTTCACGGCGTCATGGCGCATGTCCACGCGGCCGTTGCCAAGGTCGCCCCCCACGACAGCCCGGCTCGCTATCGCGGGCTCGGCGTGGACGTGGTGCACGGCGAGGCGCACCTGCAGACGCCGTGGGAGGTGCGCGTCGGCGAGCGGGTGCTGACCAGTCGCCATGTGATCATCGCCAGCGGTGCGCGTCCGCGGGTGCTGCCGCTGCCGGGCATCGCTGCCGACGAGATGCTGACCTCCGACAACCTGTGGCAGCTCGAGCGGCTGCCCGAGCGGCTGGTGGTGATCGGCGGCGGGCCGATCGGCTGCGAACTGGGCCAGAGCTTCGCGCGGCTGGGTAGCCGGGTAAACCTGGTCGAAGGCGCCGCCCAGCTGCTGCCGCGGGAGGATCGCGACGTCGCCGAGGCGCTCGAGGCCGGGCTGCGCGAGGAGGGCGTGGCGCTGCATCTGGGCTGTCGCGCGGTGGCGGTGGAGCCGGGTCCCAGTCACGCCGAGCGCGGCAAGGTGCTGGTCATCGAGCGCGGCGACGGCAGCCAGGCACGCCTCGTCTTCGACCGCCTGCTGATGGCGGTGGGACGCGAGGCCAACGTGACCGGATTGGGACTGGAGGCGCTGGGGATTGCCACCCGTGCCAACGGCACCCTCGATGTCGACGAGACCCTGCGCAGCGTGCACCCCAATATCTGGGCCTGCGGCGACGTCGTGGGACCCTACCAACTGACCCACGCCAGCGCCCACCAAGCCTGGCACGCCACCGTCAACGCCCTGTTCGGCGAGGTCAAGTGCTTCGCGGTCAGCTACCGGGCGCTGCCGGCGGTGACCTTCAGCGACCCCGAGGTGGCGCGGGTCGGGCTTAGCGAGCGCGAGGCCGAGGCGCGCGGGGTCGCGTATGAGCTGACCCGCTACGAGCTCGGCGAGCTGGACCGCGCCATCGCCGACGGCTACGACCGCGGCTTCGTCAAGGTGCTGACGGTGCCCGGCAAGGACCGGATCCTCGGCGCCTGCGTGGTCGGCCACGGCGCCGGCGAGCTGCTCGCCACCTTCACCCTGGCGATGACCCGCAATATCGGCCTCAACAAGCTGCTGGCGACCATTCATCCCTATCCGAGCTATTCGGAGGCGGCCAAGGCCAGCGCCGGTGTGTGGAAGAATGCCCACAAACCCGAGCGTGTGCTCGACTGGCTGGCGCGCTACTTCCGCTGGCGGCGGCGCAGCGGCAAGCCACACCTGATCGATGCCCGTGAGGAGCGCAGCTGATGCTCGACCGCTGGACTATGCCGTTGACCCAGGCGCCGCTTGGATGGATGGCTGCAGCGCTGGCACGACGCGGCGTGCAAGCGGATCATGTCACCCTGGCGGCCTTCGCGGTGGGCATGCTGGTGCTGCCGCTGCTGGCGCTGGAGTGGTACGCCGCGGCGCTGGTGGTGATCCTGCTCAACCGGCTCGGCGACGGGCTGGACGGTGCCCTGGCGCGGCATACCCAGCGTGCCAGCGATGCCGGCGGTTTCCTCGATATCGGCCTCGACTTCGTCTTCTACGCCGCGGTGGTGCTGGGCTTTGCGCTGGCCGACCCGGCGGCCAACGCCCTGGCGGCGGCGCTGCTGCTGTTCGCCTTCATCGGTACCGGTACCTCCTTTCTGGCCTTCGCGATCATGGCCGCCAAGCACCGCCTGGAGCGGCCACGGTTTGAATCCAAGGCCTTCTACTACCTGCACGGGCTCACCGAGGGCACCGAGACGCTGTTCGCCTTCGTGCTGTTCTGTCTGTTTCCCCAGCACTTTGCGCTGCTGGCCACGCTGTTCGCGGTGGCCTGTCTGATCACCACCGCCACCCGGTTGTGGGGTGGCTATCGCACCCTGCGGGCACGCGAGGGTCAGGACTCGGGGTAGAGCTGACCGTTGTCTAGTCGCAGGCGACGCTGGCAGAGTCGCTGCAGCAGCGCCGGGTCATGACCGATCACCAGCATCCCCAGGGTGCGCTCCTGCGCTTCCTCGCGCAGCGCCTGCCATAGCGCTGCCTGGGTGATGGCGTCGAGCATCGAGGAGATCTCGTCGGCGATCAGGTAGCGAACCCCGGGCGCCAGGCCGCGCAGCACCACCACCCGCTGCAGCTCGCCGCCGGACAGTTCGTGGGGATAGCGTTCGAGCCAGGCGTCGTCGATGCCGAAGCGCCGGCGCTGCGCGGCGCTCGGCGACCAGGCCTCATTCAGTACGCGGCCGATGCGCCAGCGCGGATTGACCGCCAGCTCCGGCACCTGGGGCAGCCACTGCACCGGGTGCAGGCCGTGCCGCGGCAGCGCTGCGCCGTCGAGCCGCAGGCTGCCACGCCGAGGCGCAAGATGCCCGGCGAGCACCTGGCCGAGGGTCGACTTGCCGGACCCCGAGGCGCCGCTGAGGCCGACCCATTCCCCCGCTGCCAGCCGCAGCGAGAGCCCGCGCAGCACGCACTCGCCGGCACCATAGCCGAGCGTGATGTCGCGTGCCTCAAGCAAGCTGGGCGACCTCGTGCAGCGACGGCCGAGCGAAATCGTTGTCGGGCAGGGCCCGCCAAAGCGCCCGGGCGTAGTCGCTGGCCAGCGCCTCGCCACAACCCTGGAAGGCATCCGCCGGCGCGGTTTCCAGGGTGGTGCCGGCGTGGAACACCGTGACCCGGTCGGCCACGCGCAGCGCATGGCGCAGGTCGTGGGTGATCAGCAGCACGCCCTTGCCGGCGTCGGCTAGCTCGCGCAGCTGGTCGAGCACGCCGTCGCGCTGCTGCGGGTCGAGGCCGACGCTGGGCTCGTCGGCGATCAGCCACTCGGCGTCGCCGGCGGTGGCCATGGCCAGCAGCACCCGCCGCGCCATGCCGCCGGAGAGCTGGTGGGGGTAGCGCCGAGCGCTGTCGCCGACCAGGCCGAGCTGCGCCAGGGCGCGTTCGGCGGCCGCCCGCGGTGCGGCGGCGCCGGCACGCTGTGCCGCCCAGGCGACCTGACGCTGGCTACGTACCAGCGGATCCAGCGCCGCCAGCGACTGGGGAATCAGCGCCAGACGTTTGCCGCGCAGCGCCGCCTGGCGCGCCGCGTCAAGCGGCTCGCCGTCGAGCCACAGCTCACCGCGGCGCCGGGTGTTGCCGGGCAGTAGCCCCATCATGGCTTGGGCCATCAGGCTCTTGCCGGCCCCGGAGGCGCCCACCACGGCGTGCACTTCGCCGCGGGTCAGCGTCAGCGATACGTCGTGCAGGCAGGCGACCGCCTCGCGGCGCCATAGGCCGCGGTAGCGCAGGAAGTCGAGGGCGAGCTGGCGGATCTCGAGCATGGTCAGGCTCCGCTTGATGAGGTCGGGGTCATTGCTGGGCCTCGCGGGGGGTGAGCAGCCGCCGTAGGGCGCTGCCCAGGCGATCGAAGGTCAGCACCAGCAGCAGCAGGCCGAGCCCGGGGAAGACGCCCAGCCACCAGTAGCCGGCGCTGAGATAGCGCAGCGACTCGGCGAGTAGCACACCGATGGCGGGCTGACCCGGGCTAAGGCCGAAGCCGAGGAAGGTCAGCGCCGCCTCGTGGAGGATCGCATGGGGAAACAGCAGCAGGCCGCCGACCAGGCAGTGAGGCAGCAGTGCCGGCAGCAGGTGGTGGCGGATCACATGGCGGCGCGACTTGCCGAAACGCCGCGACAGGCGCACATAGTCGGCCTGGCGCAGCTGCAGCAGCTCGGCGCGCAGTACCCGGGTCAGGCTCGGCCAGTGGGTCAGTGCCACGGCAATGATCACCGCCTGGGTGCCGCCGCCCAGGGCGAAAGCGATCAGGATCAGCAGAATCAGATGCGGCAGCCCCAGCACGCTGTCGACCAGCAGCCCGACGGCGGCATCGGCGCGACGGTCGAGGCTGGCCAGGGCCGCCAAGGCCAGCGCGATCAGGGTACCGAGCAGTGCCGCCGCCGCGCCCACCCATAGGCTCAGTGCCAGGCCCTGCAGGGTGCGTGCGAACAGGTCGCGACCCAGCACGTCGGTGCCGAACCAGTGCTCGCCGCCGGGGGCCAGCAGGCGGGCCTGGAAGTCGCTGGCGGCGGCACGCTCGGCGAGCGTGGGCTGGGCGATCAGCAGCGCGACGAGGGCGGCCAGCAGGACCAGGGAGCCGAGTGCCAGGGCCAGCCGCGGATTGCCGCGCAGGGCCAGCGGTGGCGACGCATCACGGCTCATGTACGCACCTCGCGCAGGCGCGGGTCGATCAATCGGTAGAGGCCGTCGGCCAGGGCATTGCCGGCGCTGACGAACAGCGCGGTGAACAGTGCGATGGCCAGCAGCAGCGGGATATCGCTACGCAGGCCGGCCTCGACCGTGGCGCGACCCAGGCCGGGGTAGGCGAATACCTGCTCGACCAGGATCGAGCCGCCGAACAGCTCGCCGAGCGAAGCGAAGGCCAGCGTCAGCGCCGGCAGGCAGGCGTGCCGCGCGCCGTGGCGCCACGCCACCTCGCGCCGGCTGGCGCCTTGGGCAAAGGCGTGCAGGGCCACGTCGGAGCGCATCAGCTCGAGCATCCGCGCCCGGGTATGCAGGGTGATCTGGGCCACGCCGAGCAGGGACAGGGTCAACGCCGGCAGCAGCAGATGATGCAGGCGGCTGGCCAGGCCCACTTCGTCGCGGGTCATGCCGACGGGGCCGGCGCAGCACACCGGGGTCCAGCCCAGCGCTACCGAGAACAGCAGCAGCGCCAGGATCGCCAGCCAGAAGGTCGGCGTCGAGGCCAGGGTGTAGGCGTAGCGGCGGATCCAACGATCCGCCCAGCCGTCTTCGCGGGTGCCGGCCACCACGCCGAGGATGAAGCCGAACAGGGTGGCGCCCAGCCAGGCGCTGGCCAGCAGTGGCAGCGAGGCCAGGAAGCGGGTGCCGATCACCTCGCTGACCGGGGCGTTGTAGACCCGGCTCCAGCCCAGCTCGCCGCGCAGCAGGTTGCCAAGCCACAGCCCAAACTGCTGCGCTGCGGGCTGGTCGGCGCCCCAGCGTTCGGCAATCAGCGCCCGCTGCTCGGGGCTGACCTGGGCCAGCTGCGGGCCCAGGTAGGCGTCTACTGGGTCCACCGGCGAGGCCTGCATCAGGCCGAAGGCGGCCAGCGCCACTATCCCGAGCACCGCGATCAGGCGCAGCAGCCGCCTCGCCAACGGGGCGATCAAACGCATCATCCGTCGCACTGCCACTGCCATTCGAGCAGGTTGGCGGTGATCGGCCAGCCGTGGCCGTGGGGCGCGATGCCCAGCTCACCGAGGTCGAGGCAGTCGTCGACGAAGTAGAGGTGCTCGAGATTGACCAGCCAGGCCCAGGCGGCATCGCCGCGTACCCCGTAGCCCGCTTCGCCGTCCCACTGGGCCGCTCGCCAATGGGGCAGCGAGGCGTCGAAGCTCGCGGCGCTCTGGGCCGCCTCGAGGTGGGCGTCGACGGTCGGGTTGGCATACAAGCCGCTGTTGTAGTAATCCTGGCCGGCGTGCTGGCTGTGATAGAGGTAGTAGATCTCCTGCGGGCTGTGGCTGCCCCAGCCGAACAGGATGGCATCCTGATGCAGCGCCTCGCGGCGGATCTCGTCCCAGTGGCGGCCCGTCGGTTCGACCGCGATGCCCAGCGGGCGCAGCAGTTCGGCGACGCTCTCGGCGAGCAACTGGCGGGTGGTGTCGCCGGCAGGGTAGGTGAGCCGGAAGCCCGCCGCCTGGCCGTCGCGCCGGCGCAGGCCATCGCCCTGCAACTGCCAGCCTGCGGCGTCTAGCCGCTCGGCAGCGGCCTGCAGGTCGCCGTCGTCGACGCGTTCGGCGGCGTCGCTCCACGGCAGGCCGTCGGCGGGGCCGTAGGCCGGCTGGCCAAAGCCGTGCAGGGCGACCTCCACCAGCAGCTCGCGGTCGATGGCCAGGTTGACCGCGTGGCGGATCGCCGGGTCGGCGGTGACGTCATTGCCGATCGGCGCGCCGCTGTCGCTGACTTCACCGCGTGCGGGCTGCATGGGAAACAGGATGCCGCGGTTGTCGACGCTGCGCATGGCGACCCGGCGCATGCCGGCGGGCGGCTGGGCGGCCAGCGCCGGCGGAATCGCGGCCAGCTGCAGGCGGCCGGCATTGGCCGAGGCCAGCGTGGTATCCTCGCCGGTGAACTGGAACACCAGCCGTTGGAAGGGCGGTGTGTCGCCATGGTAGTAGGGGTTGCGTTCGACGATCAGTTGCTCGCCCTCTTGCCACTCGACCAGCCGGTAGGGGCCTGAGCCCAGCGGCGCCCGGCCGTAGCCGTCGTGGTAGCCGTTATCGCGGTCGGCGTCGGGGACGATGCCCAGGGTGTAGAGGGTGTCGACGAAGGTGATGCGCGGCTCTGTCAGGCTCAGCTGCACGCGGTGGTCGTCGAGGGCGTCGGCGCTGGCCAGTACGCTGAGGTCGGCGCGCCCTCCGGCGCGGGCGGCGGCGTTGAAGGTGAAGGCCACATCCTTGGCGGTCAGCGGGGTGCCGTCGCTGAAGGTGGCGTCGTCGCGCAGAGTGAGTGTCCAGCGCAGACGATCATCGGACAGCGTCCAGTCGCGGGCCAGCTCTGGCTGAGTCGCCAGGTCGGCATCGCGGCTCAGCAGCGTCGACTGGAACAGCGGGTGGCCGTAGTGGCCCCAGCCCAGCAGCGGGTCGAAGCCCTCGCTGGGCTCACCGCCGATGGCCAGTACCAGGGATGGCTCGGCGTGGGCGGCAGTCGCGCCGAAGGCGAGAGGCGCGACAAGCGTCGCAGCGGCCATCCAGCGTCGGCAGAATAGCGGCATCATGGGGTCCTTGGGCTTTTTTCTTTACCCTAAAGTCGAAGGGGTATGAAGTCTAGTCAATAACATCATACTTGTGTGGCGAGCGGCACGAGGCAAGGAGGGAGTGATGCAGCGGGTAACGGTGACATTGGACGATGCCCTGATGGCGGATCTGGATCGGTTGATCGTTCAGCGCGGCTACCAGAACCGCTCCGAGGCGATCCGCGACCTGGCGCGGGCAGGCATCAAGGAGACGGCCCTCGACGGCGATGCCGAGCAGCCTTGCGTGGGGGCGCTGGTGTATGTCTACGATCACGCCGCGCGTGAGCTGTCCAAGCGCCTGACCCACCACTCACATGCCCACCACCACTTGACCGTCTCGACCCTGCACGTGCATCTCGACCACCACAGTTGCCTTGAGATAGCCGTGCTCAAGGGGCAAGGCAGCGAAGTGCAGGGGTTCGCCAGCGAGGTGATCGCCGAGCGCAGCGTGCGCCACGGGCAACTGGTGCTGGTGCCACAGCGCGCCGACGGCGAGGCCTGAAACGACCGCGGGGCAGCCGATGGCTGCCCCGCGTGTCGGGTCGAGCGTAGCGAGCGTTTAGTGCTCCACGCCGCCCTCGCCGTGCACGTGGCCGTGCTCGAGCTCTTCCTGGCTGGCTTCGCGAACCGTGGCGATCTCGACGTCGAAGTTCAGCGTCTGGCCGGCCAGCGGATGGTTGCCATCCACGGTCACGGTGTCGCCTTCGACCTGAGTCACGGTGACCATCAGCGGGCCGCCCTGGGTCTGAGCCTGGAACTGCATGCCCGGCTCGACGCTCTCGACGCCTTGGAAGGCATCGCGGGGCACTTCCTGTACCAGCGACGGCTGGGTCTCGCCATAGCCTTCGGCCGGCTGAACGGTGACCTGCAGCTTCTCACCGCTCTCGCGGCCTTCGAGCTCCTTTTCCAGGCCCGGAATGATGTTGCCGGCGCCGTGGAGGTAAGTGAGCGGGTCGCGGCCTTCCGAGCTGTCCAGCACTTCACCTGCGTCGTTGGTCAGGGTGTAGTGAAACGCGACAACGGAGTTCTGCGCAATCTGCATTGATGAACCTTTGGTGAGTGCATGTCTCGGCAATGGTAACGTGCCGGTTGGGGGGCTGTCAGGGGCGCAGGGAATTTTTTCAGGTTTTGCCTGCCCATCATGATTGATGCTCAAGGCGAGTGGTCTGCGGGCCCGTGGTGGGCGACGAGCCGGCGACGCGTTGTGCGAGGGGCAACATGCGCCGAATAGTGGGTACTTTTCGTGGCCGGCATGTTTTACCCTGAGCGTCATTTACTCGCAGTGTTATACCCTTCAATTGCTAAATCATGATGGAGATGCCGATGACCGTGACCATTATCTGGCTAATTGGATTTGCCGCGATCCTCTATTTCGGCCTGAGCCGCTGGGAGGCCAGCCTGAGCCCTTTCCTGCAGCGGGTGCTGCCCGAGGTGTTGCGCAGCGACGGCGATGATCGCTGGGTGTGGTGCCCGGCGCTGGCGATCCTGGGGGCGACCTTCCTGGTGCGTCCGGTGGACATGCTGCTGACCCTGCTATTCATTGCGCTGGTTGCCTGGGTCGCCAAGCGCCTGCTGTGCTGGGCGATGAAGAAAGCCAAGTCGCACTGAGCCCCGCCGTGACCAGAAACTAAAAGGCTCGCCATTGGCGAGCCTTTTTGCTGTGAGTAGAGGAAATCTCAGTAAGGCGCCACGCTCATGCTGGCTCCGCTACCGATCAGGCGGACACGCTGACCCACCTGGAAGTTGCGGTCGGCGCGCTGGACCACCACCACGCTCTCGCCGTTGTCGCGACGCACTTCCATTTCCCAGGCGCGGGTACGGTTGACCGCATCCTCGGTACGCGAACCGGCCACGGCGCCGCCGATGGCACCGGCGGCCGTTGCTAGCTGGCGGCCGGAGCCACCGCCGACCTGGTTACCCAGCAAGCCGCCGATGACGCCGCCGCCGACCGTACCTATCACATTGCCCTGGGGGCTGTCGGCCTGGATCTGTACCTGGCGCAATGCGGTGATGGTGCCGTAGGCAACGCTCTGGCCGGTCTGGGCCTGGCTGCTGCGGTAGACGTCGCCGCCTAAGGGCGCGGTATTGGCACAGCCGGCCAATGTCAGCACGCCCAAGGCAACGACGGGAAGAAGACGTTTCATGGAAGCACCTCCGATGATGAAACAGATTATGAAACGGTGTTTTCAGCGAGTTTAATCCTACTTTCCCGCTTCGACCAGCGTCTTATGCTCGAGTGCCCCCAGTGTAGGCCGGGCATTCGGCAAACAATAAGGAAACGCAAAAAAGGGGAGGCGGCTGCCTCCCCAATCACTGTCATGCCATGCGATCTGCGCGTGTCGGCGTGAATCAGCCAAACTGGTTCATGGTGTTGTCCTTGCCGCCGGCCTTGAGGGCGCCGGCGCCGGAGAAGTACTCCTTGTGGTCGTCACCGATATTGGAGCCGGCCATGTCCTGGTGCTTGACGCAGGCCAGGCCGCTACGAATCTCCTTGCGCTGGACGCCGGCGACGTAGGCCAGCATGCCCTCTTCGCCGAAGTAGCCCTTGGCCAGCTCATCGGTGGAGAGTGCCGCGGTGTGATAGGTCGGCAAGGTGATCAGGTGGTGGAAGATACCCGCCTCCCGCGCGCCGTCGCGCTGGAAGTTGCGCGTCCACTCGTCGGCCACCGCGGCCAGCTCGGTGTCGTCGTAGTCGGCGCTCATCAGCTGGGCGCGGTCGTAGCCCGAGACATCCTTGCCTTCGGTCTGCCAGGCGTCGAACACCTGCTGGCGGAAGTTGAGGGTCCAGTTGAAGGACGGCGAGTTGTTGTAGACCAGCTTGGCGTCGGGCACTACCTCACGGATGCGGTTGACCATGCTGGCAATCTGGCCGACGTGGGGCTTCTCGGTCTCGATCCACAGCAGATCGGCACCGTTCTGCAGGCTGGTGATGCAGTCCAGCACCACGCGATCCTCGCCGGTGCCTGAGCGGAAGCGATACAGGCCGTTGGCCAGGCGCAGCGGCTTGCGCAGTTCGCCATCCAGCTTGATCACGCTGTCGCCCTCGCTGACGTCGTCGGCAGATTCGATCGGCGTGGTGTAGAGAAAGCGGTTGTACTGTGCAGCGAGGTCGCCCGGCTCCTTGCTTACCGGCAGTTTCTGGGTCAGGCCGGCGCCCAGCGAGTCGGTGCGTGCCACGATCACCCCGTCGTCGACCCCCAGCTCGAGGAAGGCGTAGCGCACGGCATTGATCTTGGCCAGGAAGTCCTCGTGGGGCACGGTAACCTTGCCGTCCTGATGGCCGCACTGCTTGGCGTCGGAGACCTGGTTCTCGAGCTGGATGCAGCAGGCACCCGCCTCGATCATGCGCTTGGCCAGCAGGTAGGTAGCCTCCTCGTTACCGAAGCCGGCGTCGATATCGGCGATGATCGGCACCACGTGGGTCTCATGGTTGTCGATGCGCTTCTGCACGGCACGTTCGGCAATGGCGTCACCCTTGGCCCGGGCATCGTCAAGTTCATGGAACAGGTGGCCCAGCTCACGGGCGTCGGCCTGGCGCAGGAAGGTGTAGAGCTCTTCGATCAGCGCCGGCACCGAGGTCTTCTCATGCATCGACTGGTCGGGCAGCGGGCCGAACTCGGAACGCAGCGCGGCGATCATCCATCCCGACAGGTACAGGTAGCGCTTCTTGGTGGTGCCGTGGTGACGCTTGATCGCGATCATCTTCTGTTGGCCGATGAAACCGTGCCAGCAGCCCAGCGACTGGGTGTACTGGCTGGTGTCGGCGTCATAGTCGGCCATGTCCTGGCGCATGATGCCGGCGGTGTAGCGGGCAATGTCGAGACCGGTCTTGAAGCGGTTCTGGGCTTTCATGCGCGCGGCATACTCGGGATTGATGGTGTCCCACTTGCCGCCCTGGGCGTCACGCAGTCGAGTGATGGTGTTTAGGTCGTCTTGGTAAACTGACATGGGGCCGTCCTTTCTCGTCTTTTGCGCTGCAGTATCACGCTATTGGCTTGGTCGACTTCACCCGGTGCCAAGGGTGTCCGTTGCTATGCTGCACCTGCGAAGTGATATCAGCATTGACCAGGTCTGTAGCGCTGTCTGTACTGCCTTGGTCGTATCAGGTCTCAAAATAAAACGAATGTTTAATGGCCACTACATGAGGCTATAAAACGGTCGTTTTAATTCATGCCTGTGATTGAACTATGGCCCATGAACACTGGGCTCAACAATCATTACTTAGCGGCAGAAGGGGTTGTAGTATGACTACAAGCGAGCCAAAAACGGCTCGCTTTCTGTAGTCAGCTTTCTTCTATGGGGAAAGGTGTCGGTGAATCAGTCACCTAGAGAAAGGGACATGTTGCGGTGCGGAATGCCGGCGTCGAGGAATTCGTCGCCATAGGCACTGAAGCCGAGTCGTTCGTAGAAAGGGATAGCCTGCAGCTGGGCCGCCAGCTCGAGATGGGCATGCCCCTGGTGGCGTGCCGCCTCGATGGCGGCCTCGACGAGGCGCCGGCCGAGGCCCAGGCCGCGGCCCTCCTCGAGAACCGCTACGCGCCCCAGGTGGCCGTCCGGCAGCAGTCGCGCAGTGCCCAGTGCCCGGCCGTGATGGCGGATCAGGAAGTGCAGGCAGAAGGCATCGCGACCGTCCCACTCCTCTTCCTGGGGGACCTGCTGCTCGACGATGAACACGATGCGGCGTATCTCGCTGGCTTCGCTGCCGAGTTCTTCCCAGTCACCCTGTTCCATGCTGATGGCGTCGCTCATTGGTCATCCTCATCGTCGTCTTCCAGTGGCCAGCCGAGGCTACCGCGATCATGCAGCAGCGCGAGCAGCTCGGCGGCGCCGTCGATTTCGAGCAGCGTGGCGTCAAGCGCGGCGTCGGAGGCCAGCGCCCGGGCCAGCGGCAGCGAGCAGGTCAGACCGTCGCCGTCGACGAACAGTGTGGCACGCGCATCGTCAAGCGCCCGCCAGGCGAAGCGCGACCCCAGGCTGCGCACCAGCTCGTCGCCGTCGTGTAGTGTCGCGACAAGCTCCTCGACCTCGATGGGGCGTTCGGCAGGCACCAGCTGGTCGACATACTTGGGCTGGGTCATGGCTCGGCCGAACCACTGTGCCATCTGGGCGGGGTCATCTAGGCTGTCGAGGATCAGCTGGCGTACACGCTGGACTGCGTCGTCGTCGAGCTCACTGGGATCGACGGGCGGCGTCATGCCGGCATCGCCGAAGCGCCTCGAGGCGGGCAGCGTCTCGCCGACATAGTCGGCATAGGAGGTCACCGCCTCGTCGGCGGAGGGGGCGCGGAAGCCCACCGAGACCGTCATGCAGTCGTCGGACTGGCTGACCCCGTGGTGGGCCCAGCCGGGCGGCAAGTAGAGCATGTCGCCGGGCTCGAGCACCCAGTCATCACCCGGGGTTACCTCGAAGCGCTCGAGGATGCGCAGGTCGATGCCGGCGATGATCGGGGCGTCGTCGGCCACCGCGCCGCCCAGCTGCCAGCGGCGCTGGCCGCTGGCCTGGAGCAGGAAGACGTCGTAGTGGTCGACGTGGGGGCCGACGCTGCCGCCCGGCGGGGCGTAGCTGATCATGATGTCGTCGAGGCGCCAGCGCGGCAGGAAGTCGAAGTGCTCGAGCAGCGCGGCGACCTCGGGTACGTAGTGGTCTACGGCCTGGACCAGCAGCGACCAGTTCTCGTCGGGCAGGGCGGCAAAGGTGGCGTCATCGAAGGGGCCGTGCTGGACCTGCCAGGGGCCGTCGCGGCCATGCTCATCGACCAGGCGCGCTTCGATGCCTTCCTCGCAGGCCAGGCCGGCCAGCTCGTCTGGGTCGAGCGGGCATTCGAGGTCGGACAGGGCGCCGCGGATCAGCAGCGGTTTCTGCTGCCAGACGTCGCGCAGGAACTCGCTGGCGGTGAGGCCGCCGAGCAGTTGTCGCGGGGAATCAGGGGGCATGCGTCGTACCTCGTTGCAAAGATTGAAGCTGCGGGCAGGAATCGCGACTGTCCCCGGCGCCGCTTATGCTGTCCCGCGGCTGAACCGGCGACAGGCCTGCGAGGGGGCGCTGTAAATACGTCCCTGTACGCTACCTTTTGCCGTTCCTGGCAAAAACCCCTCTACGGCCTGTCCCCGGCGCCGCTGAATTTGCTGGGCGCTAGGCGCTTACAGCCTGCTCGCTTGCTCACTGGCATTGCCAGTATAGGTCGCCGGGCTGAGTGCCTTCAGCTCCACTTTGACGTCCTCGGGAAGTTTCAGGGTGTCGATGAAGGCGGCGAAGCCGGCCTGGTCGATGCGCTTGCCGCGGGTCAGTTCCTTGAGCTTCTCGTAGGGCTGCTCGATGCCGTAGCGGCGCATCACCGTCTGGATCGGCTCGGCGAGCACTTCCCAGCTGGCGTCGAGGTCTTCGTCAAGGCGCGAGGGGTTGGCCTCGAGCTTGGAGATGCCCTTGAGCGAGGCCTGGTAGGCGATCAGGCCGTAGGCCAGGCCGACGCCGAGGTTGCGCAGCACCGTGGAGTCGGTGAGGTCGCGCTGCCAGCGCGAGATCGGCAGCTTCTGGGCCAGGTGGCCGAGGATGGCGTTGGCCAGCCCCAGGTTGCCCTCGGAGTTCTCGAAGTCGATGGGGTTGACCTTGTGCGGCATGGTCGAGGAGCCGATCTCGCCCTCGACGGTGCGCTGCTTGAAGTAGCCCAGCGAAATATATCCCCAGACGTCGCGATCGAAGTCGATCAGCACGGTGTGGAAACGGCAGATGGCGTCGAACAGCTCGGCGATGTAGTCGTGGGGCTCGATCTGGGTGGTGTAGGGGTTGAAGGAGAGCCCCAGGCCCTCGACGAATGTGCGGGCATTGGCTTCCCAGTCGACCTCGGGGTAGGTGGTGAGGTGGGCGTTGTAGTTGCCCACCGCGCCGTTGATCTTGCCGAGGATCTCGACGCCCTCGATCTGCTTGAGCTGGCGGCGCAGACGGTAGGCGACGTTGGCCATCTCCTTGCCGAGCGTGGTGGGGCTGGCGGTCTGGCCGTGGGTGCGCGACAGCATCGGCTGGGCGGCGTGCTGGTGGGCGAGTGCGGCGATGGCGTCGGCCACCTCGTGCATCACCGGCAGCAGGCTCTTGAGCCCGTCTGTCAGCATCACGCCGTGGGAGAGGTTGTTGATGTCCTCGCTGGTGCAGGCGAAGTGCACGAATTCGCTGATCGCGTGCAGCTCGGGCTGCTCGGCGATGCGCTCCTTGATGAAGTACTCCACCGCCTTGACGTCGTGATTGGTGGTGCGCTCGATCTCCTTGATGCGCGCGGCGTCGGCTTCACTGAAGTCGGCCACCAGGGCGTCGAGGAAGGCCTTGGCGGCCGGTGACAGCGGCGGCACCTCGGCGATGCCCGGCAGCGCGGCCAGCGCCTCGAGCCAGCGCACCTCGACGGTGACCCGGGCGCGGATCAGGCCGAATTCACTGAAGTGCTCGCGCAGCGCCGCGGCCTTGCTGCCGTAGCGGCCGTCGACGGGGGAGAGGGCGGTCAGGGAGGAGAGCTGCATGGTCGGGTCTTCCTGGAGGTTGGGACGGGTCGTCTGGTCGCGGATCACTGGCGGTTGATCTGGTCGAGGGCGCGCTTCATGGCACCGCGCTGGAACACCAGCTTCCAGCGCCGGCCGCCCTGCTGATGCCACAGCAGGCCGAAGCGCACGCCGGCCAGCAGCGCGGCGCGCACCCGCTCGGGCATCATGCGCTGCTGTAGCAGGCTGGGCTCGCCCTGTACCACGATGCGGTACTTGAAGGTCGAGAGCGTCTCCTGATAGAGCTCGCCGAGGCTGGCGACCACGTTTTCGTGGGTGTCGCCGAAGTGCTCGGCCTGGCCCTGGATGCGGGTCAGCTTGCTGCCCAGGGTGCCCATCATGTCGCTGTTGTTGCGCAGCTTGTTCATCAGCATCAGCAGCGAGAAGCCGTAGCGCAGCACCACCGGGTTGGCCTGCTTGCGGCCGACCACTGCCTCGAGCACGTCGAGCCCTTGGCGCAGGTAGTTGGGATGGCCGCCGTAGATGGCTTCGAAGCTCTCGGGGTCGGTGTCCACGGTGGCGCGAATCAGGGTGCTCCAGGCGCGCTCGTCGGCCTGGCCGGTGCGCGCCATTTCGTCGACCACTGCGGCGGCCTGAAAGACGCCGGCCAGCGCCAGGGCCTGGCGGGCCATCGGGCTGTCCGGGGCGCTGTGGATCGGGGTACTGCTCATGCGGCTGCCTCCGTGGCGTTCCAGGTGGTGCGGATCACGCCGCCGCCGAGGCAGACGTCGTTAGCGTAGAGCACCAGCGACTGGCCCGGCGTCACCGCGCGCTGCGGTTCATCGAAGCGCACCTCGACGCCGCCATCGGGCAGCGTGTGCATATGGCAAGGCACGTCTTCCTGGCGGTAGCGGGTCTTGGCGGTGAAGCGGCCAGTCGCGGCGGGCGGGTCGCCGGCTACCCAGTCCATGGCCTCGGTGGCCAGGCTGTCGCTGTACAGCAGCGGGTGGTGCTTGCCCTGGACGGCGACCAGCACGTTGCGCTCGAGGTCCTTGGCGGCCACGTACCAGGGCGCATCCGGGTGGTTGGCCAGGCCGCCGATGCCGAGCCCCTGGCGCTGGCCGAGGGTGTAGTACATCAGGCCCATGTGCTCGCCGATCAACTCGCCGTCGGGGGTCTCGATGGTGCCCGGCCGGGCCGGCAGATACTGCTTGAGGAAGTCGCTGAAGCGCCGCTCGCCGATAAAGCAGATCCCCGTCGAGTCCTTCTTGCGCGCGGTAGCCAGACCGTGGCGCTCGGCGATCGCGCGGACCTCGGGCTTCTCGAGTTCGCCGACCGGGAACAGGGTGCGGGCGATGGCCGCCTCGGGCACCGCGTGCAGGAAGTAGCTCTGGTCCTTGTTGGCATCCAGGCCCTTGAGCAGGCGTGGGCGGCCGTCGCGCACGCCGCCACGCACGTAGTGGCCGGTGGCGATCTTGTCGGCACCGAGCATCTCGGCGTACTCGAGGAACACCTTGAACTTGATCTCGCGGTTGCACAGGATGTCAGGGTTCGGCGTGCGCCCGGCCTGATACTCGGCCAGGAAGTGCTCGAAGACGTTGTCCCAGTACTCGGCGGCGAAGTTGGCGGTGTGCAGGTGGATGCCGAGCTTGTCGCACACCGCCTGGGCGTCTGCCAGATCCTCCTTGGCGGTGCAGTACTCGGTACCGTCGTCCTCGTCCCAGTTCTTCATGAACAACCCCTCGACCTGGTAACCCTGGTCGAGCAGCAGCTGTGCAGAGACGGAGGAGTCGACACCGCCGGACATGCCGACGATCACCTTGCCGGTAGCTGAAGACATACACTCTCTCGGGTTGGAGCCTCAAATGGCCGGCGATTATACCTCATGTTGCTGCGGTGCTTCATCTTGTGGGGCTTCGCTGCGACGAGCACGGGGTCAATTGACCGGCCGGCCAATCGAGGCTATCGTCTGGCGATGAGCCAGAAAACCCAGACCCGAGATCCTGAACTGACCCGCACCCGCATTCTCGACGCGGCGGAGTCCCTCTTCGTAGAGCAGGGCTTCTCCGCCGTCAAGCTGAGTGCGCTGGCGCGTTCGGCCGATGTGACCAAGAGCCTGATCCATCACCATTTCGGCAGCAAAGAACAGCTGTGGGAGGCGGTCAAGAATCGTGCCTTCGAGCGCTATTACACTGGTCAGATGGCCATGCTGGAGGGGGCCGGTGAGCCGGATGCCATGCTGTTGCGGAATTCGGTGGAAGCCTACTTCCACTTTTTACGCGACAACCCCGGCGTCGTGCGGTTGTTCGCCTGGACCCATCTGGAAGGGGACAGTCATTGTGGAGAGCTCGACCACCAGCTCGTCGGTGCGGGTGCCGAATGGGTTCGCCAGGCCCAGGTGCGTGGCCTGCTGCGTAAGGACATCAACCCAACCCATGTGATCGCGCTGTTCGTGATGACGTGCACGCAATGGTTCGAGGCCAAGTGTCATCATCAACACTGGCCGGGCATGGGCAGCGACGAGGCTTTTCTGGAAGATTTTCTGACGATCTTCATGGCCGGGGTCGCGCCGCAGAACTGAGTTTTTTGTGCCAATTACTGACCGGTCGGCCAGTTTGTTAAGCCTGTTCGCTGAATGAGGAAGCAGGAACATGACACAGGGGGCAAGAGGAGAGGCTGCCACGAGGGTGCTGGGGGTGCTGGGCATCGTGCTGCTACTTGCTGGCTGCGACTCGGCGCCGGCCGCGAGGGGCGAGGCCAACGAAACGCTCGATACTCGGCCGATGGTGCGTGTCGCCCAGGTGCGCAACGGCGCCGCCGAACAGAGGATGCGCTTCCCCGGTGTGGTGCAGGCTATGGACCGGGGCACGCCGGCTTTCCTGCATGCCGGCGTGCTCAGCGAGCGCCTCGTGGAGCGCGGCCAGCGCGTCGAGCAGGGAGACCCCCTGGCCCGGCTGCACAACCCCGCGCTTGAACCTGCCTTGGCGGGTGCCGAGGGGCGGGTCAAGGAGCTCGATGCCCATCTCGCCAGGCTTGAGAGGGATGTCGAGCGGGCCCGGGTGCTGCGCGAGCGGAACCTGGTCGCCCAGGAGGAGCTGGATCGGCTGGTCGCAGAACGGCAGGCCACCGCCCAGGTCCGGGAGCAGGCAGTGGCTGCCCGTGCCGATGCCGCAGCCCAGGTCGAGGAGATGACGCTGCGGGCGCCGTTCGCGGCCGACGTGGCCGACCTGTTCGTCGAGGCAGGCGACTTCGTGGCCGCCGGGGAACCGGTGCTGGCGCTTTCCGGTACCGATGGCGTGGAGGTGGCGATTCGCGTCCCGGCGATGCTCGGCGCCCGGCTAACCGCGGGGATGCCGGTTCAGGTGTCGCCGACGCTACTGGAAGGCCGCTTCCAGGGGCGGATCAGCAGCGTGGGGAGAGCCGGTTCGGCGCTGGTGCCGGTGGTGGTCGAACTCGACCCCGACCCGCGGCTGGCCCCCGGGGAGTCGGTGCAGGTATCTCTTGCCGTTCCCATGGGGTCATCGCTGCAGGTGCCACTCTCTGCCGTGCAGGACCCCGGCGGGCACGCGCCCTACGTCCTCGCCCTCACTGATGAGGAGAGCATACGGCGGGTGGCGGTGGCGCCGGGACGACTGGCGGACGACTGGGTGACCATCTCGGCCCCGCTTTCTCACGGCGACCGGGTGGTGGTGGCGGGCCAGGGGCGCCTCCAGCCGGGCGATAGCGTGCGGGTACTGCCATGAAGTGGCTGCACGCGACGCTGCACGTCAAGCGCCTGGTGCTGACCGTGACGACACTGCTGGCGCTGATCGGACTGGCCGCCTGGCTGACCATGGACCGTCAGGAGGATCCCTTCTTTCCCTACCGCTTCGGCCAGGTGCTGGTGCCGTATCCCGGCGCGGAGCCGGAGCAGGTCGAGCGTCTGGTGCTCAACGCGCTGGAAGAGGAGCTGGCCCAGGTCGAGGAGGTCAACGAGCTCATCGGCACGGCGCGGCTGGGGGTGGCGCATGTCACCATCGAGATGCACGAGCATGTCTATGACACCGACGCCGCCTGGGAGCAGATCCGCATTGCGGTGAACCGGGCGTCGCGCAAGTTTCCCGACGGGGTGGGTGACGCCGAGATCAGCGATCGGGACTCCGATGCCCACGGCATCGTGCTGTCGGTGACCGGCTCCGATGACCTGCTCGAGCTGCGCGAGGCGGCCGAGCGGCTGCGTCGGGATCTGTTCCGACTCAAGGACATTGCGCGCATCGACCTGCTCGCCGATCCCGGGCAGCAGGTCATCGTCAGTTGGGACGATGCCCTGGCGGAACTGACCGGGCTCGATGCCCAGGCGCTGGGCGATCAGTTGGCCGCCCGCAACCTGACGTCCGCGGGGGGCAGCCTCTCCAGCGGCGGGCGCTCGGTGGTGCTCGACCCGGTGACGGAGTTTGGCAGCCTCGAAGATCTGGCCATGACGCCGATTCGCACGCGGCCTGGCGACGTCATTCCGCTAGGCGAGCTGGCGGATGTACGGCTGTCGCCACGGGAGCCCGCCACCGAGCGGATCTGGCATGACGGTGAGCCCGCCGTGGCACTGGGCATCATTCTCTCCAACGAGCGGGTCAATGCCGTGCGTTTCGGCGAATCCCTGCGCAGCCTGCTCGATGAGGTGCGCCCCGCCTATGCGCCGCTGCAGATCCAGGAGATGTTCTATCAGCCCCGCTGGGTGGAGCAGCGGCTGGCCGAACTCGGCGTCTCGCTGCTGCTGGGTATTGCCATTCTCGGCGTCCTGCTGTTCCTGACCATGGGCCTGAGGCTGGGATTCGCGGTGATGCTGATCGTGCCGCTGGTGACCTTTTCGGCCCTGGCCATCTATGCCATGGGAGGCGGCATCCTGCACCAGATCGCCGTGGCGGGCATGGTGATCGCGCTGGGTATGCTGGTGGACAACGCCATCGTCATGGTGGAGAACCTGCAGTGGCATCGCGACCAGGGGCGCTCGGCGGCGGAGGCCGTGTCGCGTTCGGTGCGAGAGCTTGCCGCGCCGCTGCTGGCGGCGACCGGCACCACCCTGGCCGCCTTCGTGCCGCTGCTGCTTTCCAGCGGCAATACCGCCGACTTCACCCGGGCGATTCCGGTGATGGTGATGCTGACCCTGGTGGTGAGCTACCTCTATGCCATCTTCGTCACCCCCGTCTTCGCCGCCGCCATCCTCAAGCCCGGCGGCGGCTCACAGCGGCGCAGCCTGTCAGGCGCGGGTTCGCGGATCGGGCGCTTCGCCGTTCGCTGGCCCGGCGGCATACTCGCCGGCGCCGTGGTCCTGCTGGTGGGCGCGCTGGCCATGGTGCCACTGCTCAACCATGACTTCTTTCCCGATACGGACCGCAACCAACTGGTCATCGATCTGCACTTCGCCGAGGGCACGCATCTCGATTACACCGCCCATGAGGCGAGCGTGCTGGCCGCGGACCTGCGTGAGCGGCCGGCGGTGACCGGCGTACACCTTTTTGCCGGCTTCAGCGGCCCACGGTTCTATTACAACCTGGTCGAGCAGCCCCGTCAGGCGCATCTGGCGCGGCTGGTGGTCGAGGCGGAGCATGCCGACGATCTGGCCCCGCTGATGGCGTGGGTCCGGGACGTTACCTCGGAACGGTTGCCGGAGGCCGATGTGGTGGCGCGACGCCTGGGGCAGGGGCCGCCCGTCACGGCCCCCGTCGAGATTCGCGTCTTCGCCGAGGAGCGCAGTCGGCTCGCCGAAGGCACGGAGCGCATTCTGGCGCTGGTGCGGGGTGCCGAGGGTGCGCGGGATGCGCGGCATACTCTGGGTGAAGGGCTCCCCACGCTGCGGCTGGACGTGGACGATGCCCGTGCCGGCGATTTCGGCCTGTCGCGGCGCGAGGTCGCCATGGCGGTGGCGGGGGCCAGTCGCGGCATCGAGGTGAGTACCTGGCGCGCCGAGCGGGAACCCGCGGCGCTGCTGATTCGTTCCCCGGAGGGCGAGCGTTTCCCCCTGTCCGCACTCGAAGGGCTGCGTCTGACCGCGGACAACGGCGACTCGGTGCCTCTCGGCGAGGTCGCCGCCCTGCGCACGACATGGCAGCCGGCGGTGATCCAGCATCGTGGCCTGCGCCGCATGACCACCGTGCTGGCCGAGGTGGCGGATGGCCAGACCTATGCCGGGGTGCTGGACGGACTGCTGCCGCGGCTGGCGGAGCTCGAGCTGCCCGAGGGAGTGACCTACACGGTGGGTGGGGCGGCCGAGTCGGCGGGGGATGCCAATACGGCGCTGTTCCAGACCCTGCCATTCGGCATCCTGTTGCTGGTCGTCTTCCTGCTGGCGCAGTTCAACTCCTTTCGCCAGTTGGGCATCGTATTGACCACCGTGCCGCTGGCGGCCATCGGCGTGATCCCGGGCCTGTGGCTGACCGGGCAGCCGTTCGGCTTCACCGCCATGCTGGGCGTCGTCGCCCTGGTGGGGATCGTGGTCAACAATGCCATCGTGCTGATCGACGTGATGAATACCCATCGCCGGCAGGGCATGCCCCTGGACGATGCGGTCGTCGGGGCGGTCGCTCGGCGCACCCGGCCGGTGCTGCTCACCACCGCCACCACCGTTGCCGGCCTGGTGCCCCTGACCCTGACCCAGTCGACGCTGTGGCCGCCCATGGCCTGGGCGATCATCTCGGGGCTCATCGCCTCGACCCTGCTCACGCTACTGGTGATCCCGGCGCTCTATCGACTGGTGATGAAGTGGTGAGCTCAGGGGCGTGGGTGCTAGCGCTCCTGAATCACGTCCATCGGGAACACCCGGCCGCTGCGCGCGTCGCGGATGCGGCGCATCACCAGCGGGCTTCTCAGCCGGCCGGCGCGCTCCAGGTCCTCGATCTCATCGAAGGTCAGCCAGTGAATGGCCAGGACGTCGCGGTCGAGCTCGTTGCCCAGGTGGGCCAGCGCCATGCCCACATAGCCGTGGCTGTGAAAGGTCAGGCCGTCCTGAGCGTGGTAGACGTAGAGCCCCAGGTAGTCGGTGATGCCGACCCGCCAGGCGGTCTCTTCGCGGACTTCACGCTCGGCGGCCTCGAGCAGCCGTTCGCCGGGCTCCAGATGGCCGGCGGGCTGGTTGAACAGGGTGAAGGGGCCGCCGCGGTCCTCCTCGACCAGCAAATAGCGGCCGGCGCGCTCGACGACGGTGGCGACGGTGACCCGGGGAGACCAGCGTTTCATCGTGAGCGCCTCTGTGGGGGGTGAGACCTGGCCGTTCGACGCGCCGGGGCATTGAGGATTTCGCGGCGCCACTCGCCGGGGGCCAGGCCGTCGAGTCGCCAGGGGCCGATGGCGACGCGCACCAGGCGCAGGGTGGGGTGGCCGACGTGAGCGGTCATGCGCCGTACCTGACGGTTGCGCCCTTCGCTGATGGTCAGTTCCAGCCAGGCAGTGTGCGGATGGCGCTTGGGGTCCAGCGGCGGCTGGCGGTCGGGCAGCTCGCTGGCCTCGAGGCGGCGTACCTTGGCCGGCCGCGTCGGCCCATCCTTGAGCGGCACGCCGTGGCGCAGGGCCTGCAACGCGGCGTCGTTGGGCTCGCCCTCGACCTGGACCCGATAGGTCTTGGGCTGCTTGTGGCGCGGATGGCTGATGCGATGGATCAGCGCCCCATCGTCGCTGAGCAGCAGCAGGCCTTCTGAGTCGTAGTCGAGGCGGCCGGCGGCATACACCCCGGGCGCCTCGAGATAGTCGGCCAGGGTCGCGCGGCCCTCACGATCGGTGAACTGTGAGAGCACCTGATAAGGCTTGTGGAGTAGATACAGGGTGCTCATGGGGCTCCGCCATCAAGGGGTAAATCGTATTACGTCGCTGCTTGCAGGGCCGGCTCGTCGGTCGCCGCGGGGCGGGGGTAGACGAACATCGCTCATGCGAAACAGGCCTCGCGCTGGTATACTGCCAGCCGATCGCTGGGAGCGCCGTCGTCACAACCGGACCCGCCGAGTCCTGTCCCTGCCTGGTGTTCCGACCCGCTCGCCTTTCCTGCAATCGCTGTGACCAGAGAGACCAGAGAGACTACCGCTAACATGTCAAAAACGCCGAAGATTATCTACACGCTTACCGACGAAGCGCCTGCCCTTGCCACCCACTCACTGCTGCCGATCATCGATGCGTTTACCGATCCCGCCGGCATCGAAGTGGAAACCCGCGACATTTCCTTGGCCGGGCGTATCCTGTCCCAGTTTCCTGATTACCTGAGCGACGAACAGCAGCTCGGCGATCATCTGGCCGAGCTTGGCGATCTGGCCAAGACGCCGGAAGCCAATATCATCAAGTTGCCCAATATCAGCGCCTCGACGCCGCAGCTCAAGGCGGCCATTCGCGAACTGCAGCAGCAGGGCTACAAGCTGCCCAACTACCCCGACGAGCCCGCCTCGCAGGTCGAGCACGACGTCAAGGCGCGCTATGACAAGGTCAAGGGCAGCGCGGTCAACCCGGTGCTGCGCGAAGGCAACTCCGACCGCCGTGCGCCGCAGTCGGTCAAGGGCTTCGCCCGCAAGTACCCGCACCGCATGGGCGAGTGGAGCGCCGACTCCAAGTCCCACGTGGCGAGCATGGGCGACGGCGACTTCTACGCCAGTGAGAAATCGGCGCTGATCGAGGCCGCCGGCAACGTCAAGATCGAGCTGGTGAGTGCCGACGGCAGCACCCAGGTGCTCAAGGAGCAGACCCCGGTGCTGGCCGGCGAGGTGGTCGACGGTTCGGTCATGAGCCGCCGCGCCCTGAGCGCCTTCATCGCCGAGCAGATCGAGGATGCCAAGCAGCAGGACGTGCTGTTCTCGCTGCACCTCAAGGCGACCATGATGAAGGTCTCCGACCCGATCATCTTCGGCGTGGCGGTGGAGGCCTTCTACCGCGACGTGCTGGCCAAGCATGCCGCTGAGCTCGACAAGGTCGGCTTCAACGCCAACAGCGGCATCGGCGATCTCTACGCCACCATCAAATCGCTGCCCGACGCCAAGCAGGAGGCGATCAAGGCCGACGTCGAGGCGCTCTACGCCGAGCGTCCGCGCCTGGCGATGGTCAACTCCCACAAGGGTATCACCAACCTGCACGTGCCCAGCGACGTGATTGTCGACGCCTCGATGCCGGCGATGATCCGCGACTCGGGCAAGATGTGGGGCGCCGACGACCAGCTGCATGACGCCAAGGCGGTGATTCCGGATCGCTGCTACGCCAGCATCTATCAGACCGTGATCGACGACTGCAAGGCCAACGGTGCCTTCGATCCGACCACCATGGGCAGCGTGCCCAATGTCGGCCTGATGGCGCAGAAGGCCGAAGAGTACGGCTCCCACGACAAGACCTTCGAGATCCCCGCCGACGGCACCGTGCGGGTCATCGACGAGAGCGGCGCGCTGCTGTTCGAGCACAGCGTCGAGCGCGGCGACATCTGGCGCATGTGCCAGACCAAGGACGCGCCGATTCAGGACTGGGTCAAGCTGGCGGTAACCCGTGCCCGCGACAGCGGCGCCCCGGCGATCTTCTGGCTCGACGCCAAGCGCGCCCACGACGCCCAGCTGATCAACAAGGTCGAGACCTACCTCAAGGATCACGACACCAGCGGCCTGGATATCCGTATTCTGGCACCGGTGGAGGCGATGCAGGTCTCGCTCGAGCGGATCCGCAAGGGTCAGGACACCATCTCGGTCACCGGCAACGTGCTGCGCGACTACCTCACTGACCTGTTCCCGATCATGGAGCTCGGCACCAGTGCCAAGATGCTCTCCATCGTGCCGCTGATGAACGGCGGCGGCCTTTTCGAGACCGGTGCCGGCGGCTCAGCGCCCAAGCACGTCCAGCAGTTCCTCGAAGAGAACCACCTGCGCTGGGATTCGCTGGGCGAGTTCCTGGCCCTGGCGGCGTCGCTGGAGCACCTCGGCAACGCTTTCGGCAACGTGCGCGCCACGCTGCTGGCCAAGGCCCTGGACAGTGCCAACGGCAAGTTCCTCGACAGCAACAAGTCGCCGTCGCGCAAGGTCGGTGAGATCGACAACCGCGGCAGCCACTTCTACCTGGCGATGTACTGGGCCGAGGCGCTGGCCGCCCAGGACGAAGATGCCGAACTCAAGGCGCTGTTCGCGCGCCTGGCCGAGTCGCTGAAGAGCAACGAGGCGGCTATCCTCGATGAACTCAACGGCGTGCAGGGCAAGCCGGTCGATATCCGTGGCTACTATCACCCGGATCACGACCTGACCCGCGAGGCGATGCGCCCCAGTCGGACCCTCAACGCTGCGTTGAGCGTGGTCGCCAACGACTGATCCCGTCGCCTGCGAAGGCCCAGGGCCCTCGTCCGCCTGGCGGGCGGGGGCCTTTTTTTGCTCGTGCCGTTGGCCCGGGCCTTGCAAGTGGCGACCCGGGGACGCATTTATCACTGAGTAATGAACCCGCCGCCGCGAATGGCGTCGAATAAGCGTGGCGCCAGCGGCGAGCAGACATTATCGATGGACACCAATGGTTATGTATCAACACGATGAGCTCGGAGCGACCGGCGCCACTCACTGCACTGCGACACTGGGCATGACCCGGCCGCCGGAGTCGGAGCCCGACGACGATGGCGACCTGGCGACCCAGTCGGCCGATCCGGAACTGGCCAGGCCGCCGATGTACAAGGTGGTGCTGCACAATGACGACTTCACACCGATGGAGTTCGTGGTCGAGGTGCTGCAGACCTTCTTTCACTTAGAGAGCGAAAAAGCCGTACAGGTCATGCTGGCGGTACATACACAGGGCAAGGCGACCTGCGGGATATTCACCCGCGACATCGCCGAAACCAAGTGTCATCAGGTCAACGAGTACGCCCGCGAGTGCCAGCATCCACTGCTGTGTGACATCGACGCGGCGGATTGAGCGTGTACGCGACCGGTCGTTCGCATGCTGCGATCGGCAAGCGTTGGAACATCGAGCTTGCGAAACCCATGAATGTGCCCGATGGTGAGAATGCGGCCGAGAAATTTGCCGACGTAAGCCCGAGGCGGCGAGAAGGGGACTGCCATGCTGAGCAAAGAACTTGAACTGACCCTGAACACGGCGTTTACCGTGGCCCGTTCCAAGCGCCACGAATTCATGACCGTGGAGCACCTGCTGCTGGCACTGCTCGATAATGCCTCCGCGGCAGACGTGCTGCGAGCCTGCGGGGCCAATCTCGAAAAACTGCGCTCCGACCTGCAGGATTTCATTAACTCCACCACGCCGTTGATCCCCGAGGATCAGGTCGATCGCGAGACACAGCCGACGCTGGGCTTCCAGCGCGTACTGCAGCGCGCGGTCTTCCACGTGCAGTCCTCCGGCAAGAGCGAGGTCACCGGCGCCAACGTGCTGGTGGCGATCTTCTCCGAGCAGGAGAGCCAGGCGGTCTACTTCCTCAAGCAGCAGAATGTGGCGCGAGTGGATGCCGTGAATTACATCGCCCACGGCATCTCCAAGGTGTCGGGGCATACCCAGAGCCCCTCGTCGGCGCCATCATCGGATGCCGAAGAAGCCGAGGAGGGCGGTAGCGAAGGTGCGGCACATCCGCTCACTGGCTACGCCACCAACCTCAACGAGCAGGCGCGACTGGGCAAGATCGACCCGCTGATCGGTCGCGACCACGAGCTCGAACGAGTGGTGCAGATTCTCGCCCGGCGGCGCAAGAACAACCCGCTGCTGGTCGGCGAGGCCGGGGTGGGCAAGACCGCCATCGCCGAAGGTCTGGCCAAGCGGGTCGTCGAGGAAGAGGTACCCGACGTGATCGCCGATGCGGTGGTCTACTCGCTCGACATGGGCGCACTGCTGGCCGGCACCAAGTACCGTGGCGACTTCGAGAAGCGCCTCAAGAGCCTGCTGGCCGAGCTCAAGAAGCAGCCCAACGCGATCCTGTTCATCGACGAGATCCACACCGTGATCGGTGCCGGTGCGGCGTCCGGCGGGGTCATGGATGCGTCCAACCTGCTCAAGCCGCTGCTCTCGTCGGGTGAGCTGCGCTGCATCGGCTCGACCACCTTCCAGGAGTTCCGCGGCATCTTCGAGAAGGACCGTGCCCTGGCCCGGCGCTTCCAGAAGGTCGATGTCATGGCGCCGTCGGTCGAGGACACCATCCGCATTCTCAAGGGCCTGCGTGGGCGCTTCGAGGAGCACCACAAGCTCAAGTACACCGACGGCGCGCTGGAGAGTGCGGCGCGCCTGGCGGATCGCTACATCAACGATCGCCACCTGCCCGACAAGGCCATCGACGTGATCGACGAGGCCGGCGCGCACCAGCGCCTGCTGCCGCCGGAGGTGCGGGTCGATACCATCGACGTCGATCAGGTCGAGGCGGTGGTGGCGTCGATCGCGCGGATTCCGCCGAAGAGCGTCTCCAGCTCCGACCGTAAGCTGCTCTCCAACCTCGAGCGCGACCTCAAGATGCTGGTGTTCGGCCAGGACGAGGCGATCACCAGCCTGTCGGCGGCGATCAAGCTGTCGCGGGCCGGCCTCAAGTCGCCGGACAAGCCGGTGGGCAGCTTCCTGTTCTCCGGCCCCACCGGGGTCGGCAAGACAGAAGTGGCCAAGCAGCTGGCCTCGCTGATGGGCATCGAGCTGGTGCGCTTCGACATGTCCGAGTACATGGAGCGCCACACCGTGTCGCGGCTCATCGGTGCGCCTCCCGGCTACGTCGGCTACGACCAGGGTGGGCTGCTCACCGAGGCGATCACCAAGCAGCCGCACTGCGTGCTGCTGCTCGACGAGATCGAGAAGGCGCACCCCGAGGTCTTCAACCTGCTGCTGCAGGTGATGGATCACGGCCGCCTGACCGACAACAACGGCCGCGAGGCGGACTTCCGCCACGTGATCCTGATCATGACCTCGAATGCCGGTGCCGAGCAGATCGCGCGGCGCTCGATCGGCTTCCAGACTCAGGACCACTCCACCGACGGCATGGAGGTGATTCGCAAGACCTTCACCCCCGAGTTCCGCAATCGTCTCGACGGCATCATCCAGTTCCACGGCCTGGTGCCCGAGGTGGTGCGCAACGTGGTCGACAAGTTCCTGGTCGAACTACAGGCGCAGCTCGACGAGAAGCGCGTGCAGCTCGACGTCGACGAGGCGGCGCGCAGCTGGCTTGCCGAGCAGGGCTATGATCCGGAGATGGGCGCGCGGCCGATGGCGCGCCTGATTCAGGACAAGCTCAAGAAGCCGCTGGCCGAGATGATCCTATTCGGCGAGCTCTCCGAACACGGCGGCGTGGTGCATGTCAGCGTCGAGGAGGGGGACGACGAGCTGCGGCTGGAAACCGAGGCCGAACTGGCCTGAACGTAGCGCGACCGGTGTATGCCGGTCGCAGCCTGTCAACGCGCAGTACCGGCGCCCTGTCACATGACGGGGCGTCGCGCGTTAGGGGCTGCGGTTCGGGGCCGGTGGCGGGGTGCGGGCTTAGCGGGAGCGGTAGACGATGCGGCCCTTGGACAGGTCGTAGGGCGTCAGCTCGACCTTGACCTTGTCGCCGGTCAGGATGCGGATGTAGTTCTTGCGCATCTTGCCGGAGATGTGTGCAGTGACCACGTGGCCGTTTTCCAGCTCGACGCGGAACATGGTGTTGGGAAGGGTATCGACGACGACACCTTCCATTTCGATATGGTCTTCACGTGCCATATGAGGCGGTTCCTCGTGCTTGGTGTTGGTCAACAAGATAGCGCGATATTGTGCCGCAAGCCGCCCGCCAAGGCAAAAAAGCCGCTCATGTTGGAATTTCGCGCCGCCAGTGGCGGCCGTGAAGGTATTCCAGCGGCTGAAAACTGCGCTTGTAGTTCATCTTGCGGCATTCGCGGATCCAGTAGCCGAGGTAGACATGGGGCAGTTGGCGGTGGCGTGCCTGCTCCACCAGGGTGAGCACCGCGTAGCTGCCCAGCGAACGTCGCTCGAAGGCCGGGTCGGGGTCGAAGAAGGTGTAGATCGCCGAGAGCCCATGCCCCAGCAGGTCGATGGCCGCAATCGCCACCAGGCGCCCGTCGAGGCGGAATTCGAGCAGCCGCGCGTAAGGATGATCGAGGGTCAGGAAAGTGCGGTACTGCTCGTGGCTGGGCGGAAACATGTCGCCGTCGGCGTGGCGTTCGCGGATATAGCGCGCATACAGGCCGTAGTGTTCGGCATCGAAGCGCGCCGGACGCTCGTGCAGGGTCAGGTCGGCGTTGCGCCGCAGCAGCTTGCGCTGGCTGCGATTGGGGGTGAAGTCGGCAACCGGTATGCGTACCGAGACGCAGGCGTTGCAGGCGTCGCAGTGGGGGCGGTAGAGATGCCGACCGCTGCGCCGAAAGCCGAGCAGGGCCAGGGCGTCGTAGACGCCCTGGCCGGGTGACTCCTGGGGGTCGAGAAACAGCGTGGTGGCCTCGCGTTTCTCGAGGTAGCTGCAGGCATGCGGGACCGTTAGGAAGAAACGCAGATCCCGCGTCGGCTGCCGAGGCGTATTACTGCTCACTGTCGCCCTCTCCTGGCGGGTGAAAGGCCGCTCCGGCGGCGGCCTGTGCATACTGCTCAAGATAGTCGAGGAACGCGTCCCGGGCGATGTCCCTGGCGCCTAGGCTGGCCAGGTGAGCGGTATGCATCTGGCAGTCGATCAGGCCGCCGCCGTGGGCCTCGAGGTGTCTGGCCAGCGTGACCAGCGCCACCTTCGAGGCGTCGCGCTCCCGCGAGAACATCGATTCGCCGAAGAACATCCGGCCGATGGCGACGCCGTAGAGGCCACCCACCAGTGCGTCATCACGCCACACCTCCACCGAGTGGGCATGACCGAGGCGGTGCAGCGCCAGGTAGGCGTCACGCATCTCGCTGGTGATCCAGGTGCCTTCATGCGCCGCGCGGCACTCTGCGCAAGCCGCGATGACCGAGGCAAAGGCGCGGTCGATGCTGGTCGAGAAGCCGCCGTTGCGCAGCCGCTTGGCGAGACTGCGTCGCACCTTGAGGTCGGCCGGAAAGAGCACCATGCGCGGATCGGGGCTCCACCACAGGATCGGCTGGTCGTCGCTGTACCAGGGAAAGATGCCGCGTCGGTAGGCAGCTAGCAGCCACGCCGGCGTCAGCGCGCCGCCGGCGGCCAGCAGGCCGTCGGGATCGTCGAGCGCGGTGTTGGTCGGCGGAAAGCGGATCGGCGTCGGGGGCAGCCAGGGCAGCATCGATGAACGGGGTCTGTGTTGGATACGGGTCACCATTATTGACCATGGCCGGGGCGGGGGTCATCCCCGCTGTGGTTATGTCGCCGATTCACTACTGTGATGCGGCCTGTTGGCTCGGTATGATGGCGCCATTGCGTGACCATGGATGACGCCGTCACAGGCGTACAAGGGGGAAGGCCGCTTGAGTGTCAAGAAGAGAGCCAGCGCTCGCCGCACGCCGGCGACCCAGGCCAAGGGCAGGGCCAGCCAGGCCAAGGACCAGGCACGTCGCGTTGGATTGAAGCTTCAAGGTGCCAGCCGCGAGGGGGTGGTGATCATGCTGCTCGCCGGCTGCGTGTTTCTGCTGCTGGCCTTGTTCAGCTACCAGGCCGGGGATCCGGGGTGGTCGCACAGCGGGCCCGAGACGGCAGTCGGCAACTGGATGGGGCCGGTCGGTGCCTGGCTGGCGGATGTGCTGTATTCGCTGTTCGGCGCCAGTGCGCTGTGGTGGCCCGGCATGCTGGGGTTTGCCGCCTGGTGGCTGGTACGCTCGCGACAGGTGCGCTTCGAGTGGGATACCACGGCGCTGGCGGTCAAGGCCGCCGGCCTGGTGCTGCTGCTGCTTGGCACCACGACGCTGGGTGCCCTGCACTTCTACAGCCCCTACAGCGGCCTGCCCTACGCCTCAGGGGGGATTCTCGGTGAAGGCCTGGTGGTGGGGCTCTACCCGCTGGTCGGCGCCCACGGCACCACGCTGCTGGCGATGGTGGCGATCCTCTGCGGCTTTCCGCTGTTCTCTGGCCTCTCCTGGCTGACGGTGATGGACGAGCTGGGGCGCCAGCTGTTCCGCCTGATCGGCTGGGTCTGGGAACAGCTGGGGGGTGCCAAGGACCACTGGCTGGTGCGTCGCGAGCAGGCCCGCGATGCCCGTGATGCCCAGCGCAGTGAGAGGCAAGCGACTGACAACGAGGCGCAAGACGAGCAGCCCGAGACCACCGCGCGCCGCTGGTGGCAGCGCCTGCTGCCCTGGCAAGGCAACGCCGACAGCGTGCCTGAGATGGCCTCCCAGGCGCCCCCGTCGCGGGCCGAGGGGCGACTCGAGCCGGGGTTTGGCGATGACGGAAACACCGATATCCCGTGGGAGGTGCCGGCGCACACGCCGTCGGCCAAGCGACCCGAGGCGGCGTACAGCGCCAGCGCGCGGGCCGCGGCGCCAGCTTCATCGGCTGCCGGACAGGCCGCCTGGGCCGGCGCTGCCGGGCCGGCAGCGACACAAGAGACGCCGCTGCGCCCGGATGTCGATGAGCCCTCCTGGGCGGGTATGTCGCTGAGTGCCCAGCGCGATGACGTGACAAGCCCGCAGGCGGCCGAGCCGGCACCCACCGAACCGGCTCCCGCTGATCCGGCTCCCGCGGAGCCGCGCCCCGGCGTAGCCGTGGAACTGGACGCAGACGACGAGGCGCGCCCCCAGGCCTGGGCTTCATCGGGCTCGTCGCCGCACTCGCCGGCGCGCAGCGACAAGCGTGAGCCGAGCCTGGTCAGCTGGCGCGACGCCGACTGGGAAGACGAGCCTGACGCCGATGAGCCGCGCCTGTCGTGGTCGGATCTCGACGAGCCGGATACGCCGCCAGCACCGGCCAAGGTGGCCGACGAGCACGTGCCACCCGATCACCCTGCGGCAGACCACGGCGCGGCGGAAGAGGCCGCTCCCCAGATGGCTCCCGACCCTGGGCAGACGCCGGTCGAGACGCCCCGGGTGGCCACTGCCGAGCAGGGCCGCGCCGCCGCCGCCGAGCCCGCCGGCCCGGCGCTATGGACCGTGGAGCACCTGCAGAACCAGCGCCCCCAGTTCGACATGGTCTCAGAGCCCGACGGTGAGCTGCCCAGCCTGCGGCTGCTGACGCCGCCGGAGCCGCACCAGCCCAACTACACCCCGGAGCAGCTGGCGAGCATGGCCGAGCTGCTCGAGACGCGGCTGCGCGAGTACGGCGTCAAGGCCGAGGTGGTCGAGACCTGGCCGGGGCCGGTGATCACGCGCTTCGAGATCAAGCCCGCCGCCGGGGTCAAGGTCTCCAAGATCAGCAACCTGGCCAAGGACCTGGCGCGCTCGCTGATGGTCAAGAGCGTACGGGTGGTGGAGATCATTCCCGGCAAGCCCACCGTGGGCATCGAAATTCCCAATCCCAAGCGCGCCATGATCCGCCTACGCGAGGTGATCGACTCCGACCGCTATCAGCACGAGGCCTCGGCACTGACCTTGGCGCTGGGCCAGGACATCGGCGGCGCGCCGGTGGTCGCCAACCTCGGCAAGATGCCGCACCTGCTGGTGGCCGGCACCACCGGCTCGGGCAAGTCGGTGGGGGTCAACGCCATGTTGATCTCGATGCTGCTCAAGGGCACCCCCGACGAAGTGCGCATGATCATGGTCGACCCCAAGATGCTCGAGCTGTCGGTGTACGACGGCATCCCGCATCTGCTGGCGCCGGTGGTCACCGACATGAAGGAGGCCGCCAACGCGCTGCGCTGGTGCGTGGCCGAGATGGAGCGCCGCTACAAGCTGATGGCGGCCATGGGCGTGCGCAATATCGCCGGCTTCAACGCTAAGCTCGACGAGGCCGAGCGCGCCGGCGCCCAGGTCGCCGACCCGCTGTGGGAGCCGCAGCCGTGGCAGATGCACGAAACGCCGCCGGTGCTCGAGAAGCTGCCCTACATCGTGGTGGTGATCGACGAGTTCGCCGACATGTTCATGATCGTCGGCAAGAAGGTCGAGGAGCTGATCGCGCGGCTGGCGCAGAAGGCCCGCGCCGCCGGCATCCACCTGATACTTGCCACCCAGCGGCCGTCGGTGGACGTGGTGACCGGCCTGATCAAGGCCAACATTCCCACCCGCATGGCCTTCCAGGTCTCCTCGCGGGTCGACTCGCGCACCATCCTCGACCAGGGCGGCGCCGAGAACCTGCTCGGCCACGGCGACATGCTCTACCTGCCGGCCGGCTCGGGCCTGCCGACGCGGGTCCACGGCGCCTTCGTCGACGATGACGAAGTGCACCGCATCGTCGAGGACTGGAAGCGCCGCGGCGAGCCTGAATACATCGAGGAGATCCTCTCCGGCGGGGTGTCCGCCGATGCCTTGACCGGCCTCGAGGCCGAGGGTGGCGGCGATGGCGACGACGCCGAGCAGGACGCCCTCTACGACGAGGCGGTGATGTTCGTCACCGAGTCGCGTCGCGCCTCGATCTCGGCGGTGCAGCGGCGCTTCAAGATCGGCTACAACCGCGCCGCGCGGCTGGTCGAGGCGATGGAGTCGGCCGGCGTGGTGTCGTCGATGGGCAGCAACGGCAGTCGCGAAGTCCTGGCCGGCCCACCCGCCGGCGACTGATGACAAGCATGCAGCAATCGTGGAAGCGCTGGTTGCGCTGCAACGTCCACTCAGGGGCGCTGTCCATGAGTCGGGAACACAACATCGTCGTGCACTGAAGGTGCGGCGTAAGGGAGTGAAAATGAAACTGAAGACATCGCTGCTGGCCCTGTCGCTGACTGCTGCCATGCCCCTCACCGCGCTGGCCGATGACGGCGCCGAGCGCCTTACCCAGCTGCTCGATTCGCTGGAGACCTATTCTGCCGACTTCGAGCAGCAGATCCTCGACGGCAGCGGGCAGCGCCTCCAGGAGGCGCGGGGCCAGATGTGGCTATCGCGGCCCGGCAAGTTCCGCTGGGAAGTCGACGCGCCCTATCGCCAGGAAGTGGTGTCGGACGGCGACGAGGTCTTCCTGCATGACCCGGACCTCGAGCAGGTCACGGTGCAGGCGCTGGACACCCGCGTCACGCACACCCCGGCACTGCTGCTCTCCGGCAGCGCCACCGAGCTCACCGACAGCTACCAGGTGAGCCACCAGCAGCAGGGCGATACCGAGACCTTCACGCTGGTGCCGCGCGGCGCCGATACGCTGTTCGAAGAGCTCAAGATGACCTTCTACGGCGAGCAGTTCGGTGCCCTGCAGATGAACGACAGCACCGGCCAGCGTACCGCCATCGAGTTCAGCAATATCCAGGTCAACGGCGATATCGACGAGGCCCACTTCGTGTTCGAGATCCCCGACAACGCCGATGTGATCCGCGACGATCACTGATAGCGCCGAGCAGTAAGCGCCTAGCGCCCAGCAAGTCAGCAAGCCCCCGCCGGAGCGAATTCGGCGGGGGCTTGCTGGTTCTTATCCGCTGTCAGGCAACATTCTGCGGCGCTCGGCGCTACTCGTCGCCGTCGGCCTCGGCGTCGAGCTCGGCGCGCCACGCCATGATCTGCTTGAAGCGCGCCTCCTGGCCGAACTCGCTGGGCTGGTAGAGACTCGCCGGTGGCAGGCCCTCGGGCCAGCAGTCGTGGCGGCGGCCGGCAGGGTAGCCGTGGGGCTCGTGGTGGGCGTAGCGGTAGCCGTCGCCGTGGCCGAGCTCCTTCATCAGCTGGGTCGGCGCGTTGCGCAGGTAGCTGGGTACCTCGAGGGTGGGGTGCTGGGCGGCAAGCGCCTTGGCCTGCTTCCAGGCCTGGTCGATGGCATTGCTCTTGGGCGCCACCGCCAGGTGGATGGCGGCGTGGGCGATGGCGCGCTGGCCCTCGTAGTCGCCGAGGCGCAGATAGGCGTCCCAGGCCGCCATCACCAACGGCAGGGCGCGGGGGTCGGCATTGCCGACGTCCTCCGAGGCGATCGCCGCCAGGCGTCTGACCACGTCGAGTGGGTCGCCGCCGCCCTGCATGAACTGCGCCATGTACATCAGCGCGGCATCGACCCGCGACGAGCGCAGCGACTTGTGGATCGCCGAGAGCAGGTCGTAGTAGTGGTCGCCCTGCTTGTCGAAGGCGCTGGCCTGATGGCCCAGCACGTCGGCCAGCGCCTCTGTCGGCAGGCGTTCGCCGTCGCCGTCTGGCACGCAGAAATCGCAGGCGGTCTCGAGCAGGCCGAGGGCGCGTCGCGCGTCGCCGCCGGCGGCGCGGGCCAGCATGGCCAGCACGTCGTCGTCGACCTGGATGCGCCGCTGGCCAAGCCCGCGCTGGCTATCCGCGAGGGCCTGGCGCAGCACCGCGAGCAGCTCGTCCTCGGTGAGTGTCTTGAGCACATAGACCCGCGCCCGCGACAGCAGCGCCGAGTTGACCTCGAAGGAGGGGTTCTCGGTGGTGGCGCCGATCAGCGTCAGCAGCCCGGATTCGACGTGGGGTAGCAGGGCGTCCTGCTGGCTCTTGTTGAGGCGGTGGATCTCGTCGAGGAACAGCAGCGTGTTGTGCCCCTGCGACAGTTGCGCGCGCTCCACGGCAGCGCGGATATCCTTGACCCCGGCCATCACCGCCGAGAGCTGCTCGAGCCGGGCGCCGGATTCGTTGGCGAGAATTTCGGCCAGGGTGGTCTTGCCCACGCCGGGTGGGCCCCACAGGATCATCGAGCGCACGCTGGCGCTTTCCGCCATGCGCCGCAGCGGCTTGTCCGGGCCGACCAGCGCCTGCTGGCCGATATATTCGGCCAGGTGTCGCGGGCGCATGCGATAGGCCAGCGGAGCTCCGGCGTTGGCATGTGTCTGGCTGAACAGGTCCATGGCTTCCTCAGTATGCTTCGTATGCGACGTTTGGCGACAGGCAGGATGGCGCCAGAGCCACTAGGGTTAAACACTCATCGTAGCCGTGGCGTCGTGCTGTCCGTTGGAACCTGGGACACCTCGGCACGATCCAATGTCGTGCCGACGTTCGCCCTCGACAGCAGAGCACTCGACAGCAGAGGAGGACCCTCCATGCCCATGCTGACTCAATTGCGCCAGGATCATGCCAATATGGCGCGCCTGTTGCACGTGCTGCAGCTCAAACAGAAGACGCTCGCCGCCGGTGAGCGCCCCGACTTCCAGCTGATCCGCGAAGTCGTCGACTATGTGCTCGACTACATGGAGGACTTCACCGTGCCGCTGGAGCGGCTGTGCAGCGAGCAGCTTGCGACCAAGGTGCCCGAGGTCAGCGAACTCAGCAATCGCCTGAGTGCCGACTACCGTGCGCTGCGTGAGCGGCTGCAGCGGCTGTCCCAGGATCTCGACATGATTCTGATGGATGCGGTGCTGCCCATGGATCGTTTCGCCGAGGACCTGCGTGCCTACCTCGAGGCCCACCGCGCCTACCTACGCGACGAGCGCGAGGCGCTCTTCCCGTTGATCGCCGAGCACTTCGACGACGCCGACCTGCGTCATCTCGCCACCCTGCTGCCCGAGGGCGCCAAGGCGCGTCTCGAGTACCTGCAAGCGGCCTACCCCGAACTCTACGCCGAACTCAGGGCCACGCCGGAGCCGGCCCTGTAACGGGAGCGCCGCCCAGGCCCGGCTAATGCGCCCGCACCGCCGGCAGCTCATCCCAGCGCGTGGTATAGCGCGATGAGCGCCGGCGGCTGTGCATCTGCCAGTCGGCGTCGGGGGCCTGCACGCCGAGCGTTAGCGCCTCGCGGCCGAAGCGGGCGCGGATGTTGTCCCAGGCGCCCATCAGCTGCGCCTTGCTGGGCGATTCGGCGGGATCCAGCAGTGAGGCCTGGTGATGCTGGCGCGGGCTCAGTTCGGCCAGCATCACGCCCACTTTATGATAGGCCAATCCCGCCTCCCAGAGCTGATCGAGCAACTGCTGCGCCAGTTGATTGAGGCGCAGCGTGTCGGCGCTGGGAACCGGCATTGGCGCCCACAGGCTGGCGCGCCGCTGGACGACGTCCTGGAACGGATTGGTGCGCAGGAAGACGCCGATGGCGGCGGCCTGGAGGTCGTCGCGGCGCAGCTTCTCGCCGGCTCGCTGGCAGTGGTAGCGCAGTGCAGCCGCCAGCGACTCGCGCCGCCGCAGCGCCTGGCGAAACGAACGTGAGCACAAGATGCTGCGCCGCGGCGTGGCCAGGTCGGTGCCCGCCAGGCAGGGATGGCCGGCGAGCTCCAGGGCGGTGCGCGCCACCACCACCCCGAAGCGCTGCTGCAGCCAGGCGCCGGGGGCCGAGCGCAGCGCCGCGGCGGTATCGATGCCGTGGTCGAGCAGCCGGCACTGCAGGCGCTCACCGATGCCCCACACCGCGCTCAGCGGCAGCTCGGCAAGCGTCCCACGCAGGTCACGGTCGTCAGCGTGGGACCAGACACACACCTGGGGCCGGCCCGGCTGACGCTTGGCGCGATGGTTGGCGAGCTTGGCCAGGGTGCGGGTCGGGGCGATACCCACCGACACCGGCAGCCCCACCTCCCGCGCTACCGCCTGGCACAGCTCGGCGCCAAGCGCGGTGAGATCGTCGGGCAGGCCGCGCAGATCGAGGAAACTCTCGTCGATGGAGTAGGGCTCCAGCGCCGGCACTCGCGCGGCCAGCACCTGCTGGCTACGCGCCGAGAGGTCGCCGTAGAGGGTGTAGTTGGACGAGCACAGGGTGATGCGGCGGCGCAGCGCGGGGGCGATCTTGTGGGTCGGAATGCCCATCGGGATGCCCAGCGCCTTGAACTCGTTGGAGCGGGCGATCACGCAGCCGTCGTTGTTCGACAGCACGCCCACCGGCTGGCCCTCCAGATGGGGGGCGAACAGCCGTTCACAGCTGACGTAGAAATTGTTGGCATCGACCAGCGCGAACACGACGGGCTCCCGGCTCAGGTAGTCATTGGCGGTGCCTGGCGGCAGCCGTGCACCACATAGTGCACCACGCCCCACAGGCGGCAGTCGCTTTCACCGTCGAGGGGCAGGCGCGCCTGGTGTGACGTGGGCGGGCACAGCCAGCGACGCCGCCGCTGGCCGTCGAGCCGGCGCAGGCAGAGCTCGCCGTCGATGGCCGCCACCACCCAGTCGCCGCGCTGCGGCGTCAGGGCGCGGTCGACCACCAGCAGATCGCCGTGCTGAAAGCCGGCCGTGGCCTGGGCATCGCCCTCGACGCGCATGAAGAAGGTCGAGGCGGGACGCGGTACCAGCAGGCGGTGCAGGTCCAGCGGCGCCTCCAGATAGTCGTCGGCTGGCGAGGGAAAGCCGCTGGCACCGCGGCGTTGCAGGCCGGGGTGCGGCTTGCGTGCGGCGTGCTGGGCTATCGGGGTTAGATGCATGCGGGCTCCGGCTGAATCATTTATTACTGTAAAAATAACCAGTATTCGAGGTTGAGGCAAGGGGGGTCGTGACGGTCGAGTCGCGGCCGACGGCAGGGTAGAATGCCCGGCATCGATCACACCGCGCGGGGCGCTATGGACCGGCTACAGGCAATGCAGATCTTTCGTGCCGTCGTCGAGGCGGGCAGCTTCGCCGGCGGCGCGCGCAAGCTCGGGCTGTCCAACGCTATGGTCAGCAAGCAGATCTCGCGCCTGGAGGCGCTGCTCGGGGTGCGCCTGCTGATGCGCACCACCCGACGCCTGCAACTGACCGTCGAGGGCGAGCGCTATCTGCAGGGCGCCGCGCGGCTGCTCGATGAGCTCGGCGAGCTGGAGGCGGAGCTGGGCGAGCAGCGCGGCGAGGTGCGCGGTCGCCTGCGGCTGTCGGCGCCGCTGGATTTTGGCGTGCGCGAGCTGATGCCGGCGCTGCAGGCCTTCGAGCAGGCCCACCCCGGGGTGGAGCTGGAGGTGGTGCTCGAGGATCGCCGCGTCGACCCGCTGGCCGAGGACTTCGACCTGGTGGTACGCATCGGCGCCCTGGAGGACTCCAGCCTGATCGCCCGCCCGCTGATGGCGATGCCGGTTCACCTGTACGGCGCGCCGAGCTACTTCGAGCGCTACGGCGTGCCGCAGCATCCCCGCGAGCTCAGCCACCATCGCTGCCTGCACTACAGCCTGCAGCGCGGTGGCCCGGGCTGGGTCTTCCAGGTTGACGGCCAGTCGGAGCGGGTGCGCTATCGGCCGGTATTGACCTGCAACAACGGCCGCGCCCTGGTCGAGGCCGCGGCGCGCGGCATGGGGCTGGCGATGAAACCGGCCTTCCTGGGCGAGCCCGAAGTACGCCGTGGGCGCCTGGTACGGGTGCTCGAGGCCTTCGCTCCCCCGCCCCTCGAGGTGTACTTGCTGTACGCCGAGCGCGAGCTGATGCCGGCGCGGCTACGGGTGCTGATCGACACACTGCTGGCGCATTTTCAGGGGCGGCAGCCATGAGCGGACCGCTGCTGGTATTCGATTCCGGTGTCGGCGGGCTGTCGGTGGTCGCGGCGATGCGCCAGCGCCTGCCTCAGGCCTCGCTGGCGTACGTCTGCGACAACGCCATGCTGCCCTACGGGACCAAGCAGGATGCCTGGCTGGTGGAGCGCTGCGTGGCAGTGTGCGAGGCCGCGGCGGCGGCCAGCGGCGCCAGTGCCCTGGTGGTGGCCTGCAATACCGCCAGTACCCTGGCCCTCGAGGCGCTGCGTAGTCGACTGACGATGCCGGTGGTGGGCACCGTGCCGGCGATCAAGCCCGCCGCGGCGCTGTCGCAAAGCGGCCACCTGGCGCTGTTGGCCACCTCGGCCACGGTCAACCGGCCCTATACGCGGCGCTTGATCGAGACCTTCGCCGGCCACTGCCACGTACAGCGCCTGGCCGCCGATCCGCTGGTCGCCGAGGCCGAGCACTGGCTGGCCGGTGGCGCGCTCGATCCGCAGGTGATCGAGGCGTGCCTGGCGCCGCTTTGGCAGGACCCCGAGCTCGACACCGTGGTGTTGGGCTGTACGCATTTTCCGCTGCTGCGTGAGGCGCTGGCCGCCGCGGCGCCGCGGCCGGTGACCTGGGTCGACTCCGGTGACGCCATCGCCCGGCGGGTCGCTCAGGTGGTGTCGCCGCTGCCCTCGCTGCCCGGCCCGCAGACCGCCTGGCTGACCCGCGAGGCGCCGTTGCTGGCACCGGCCCTGGCGCGCTTTGGCTTTGCCCAGGTGCGCGGCCTGGCGCTGGACGGGGTCTCCACAGACACGTCCTTCCCTTCGTCGACGCCCTGAGGCGTCGCTTACCCCGTATTCTCATCGTCAAGGAGGCCCCGTGGCCGTACCCGTCGTCGACCCACCGCGCTACGCCGAGCAGCTCGAGGCCAAGCGCCAGCGCATCAGCGCCCAGTTCGCGCGCTTCGATCCGCCGCCGCTGGAAGTGTTCGCCTCGCCACCGAGCCACTACCGCATGCGCTGCGAATTTCGCCTGTGGCACGAGGGCGACGACCTGTTCTACGCCATGTTCGAGGTCGACCCCGACGACCCCAAGCAGAAGCGGGTGATCCGCCTCGATCAGTACCCGGTGGCCAGCCGGCACATCAATCAGCTGATGCCGCAGCTGATCGAGGCGTTGCGCGACAACCCGCTGCTGCGCCGCAAGCTGTTCCAGGTCGAGTTCCTGACCACCCTGGCCGGCGAGGCGCTGGTCACGCTGATCTACCACAAGCCGCTGGACGAGGCCTGGGAGGCCGAGGCGCGAGCGCTGCAGGAGGCGCTGGATGTCGCCATCATCGGTCGTTCGCGCAAGCAGCGGCTGGTGCTCGAGCGCGACCACGTCTGGGAGCGGCTCGAAGTCGAGGGGCGTGAGTTTGCCTACCAGCAGGTCGAGAACAGCTTCACCCAGCCCAATGCCGAGATCTGCCGCGCCATGCTCGGCTGGGCGCGGGACGTGACCCGCGACAGCCAGGCCGCCGACCTGGTCGAGCTCTACTGCGGCAACGGCAACTTCACCGTGGCCCTGGCCGAGAACTTCCGCCGCGTGCTGGCCACCGAGATCTCGCGCACCTCGGTGGCCAGCGCGCGGGAGAACCTGGCCGCCAACCGCATCGACAACGTGCAGGTGGGGCGGATGTCGGCGGAGGAGTTCGCCGCCGCGCTGAAAGGCGAGAAGGGCGGCCGCCGGGTGGCCGAGATGGCGCTGGACGACTACGATTTTTCTACCGTGCTGGTGGATCCGCCGCGAGCCGGGCTGGATGACGCCAGCTGCGCGCAGCTGAGCGGCTATTCGCGCATCGTCTACATTTCATGTAATCCCGATACGTTGGCGGCCAATCTCGAGCGCCTCTGCGACAGCCACCGCATCACGCGCTTCGCACTGTTCGACCAGTTTCCCTGGACCCATCACTGCGAATGCGGGGTGCTGTTGGAACGCCGATGCGCAACCGACATGACGCATGACAAGACTGGCAACTCAGTAGGTTAGACGCCGCGCCAAGGGTAGAGTGACGCCACATGCGACCCTACGGGTCGCTCACTGGACGATTTCGCCGGTCGCGCTGCGGCTGGCCCACGCCGAGGTGATGGATGCAACACGTTGCGATCGATGGCAAGCAGGAGTTCCTGGCTCAGCTTCAGGAGCAGTTGGTCAAGCGTCTGGCGGACGACAAGGTCAAGGCGATCACCGCCTTCGCCGATGCGTTCTATGCCAGCGCGTCGCTCGAGGACATGGCCGGGCGGCGCCCCGAGGATGTCTACGGCGCGACGCTGTCGACCTGGCACTTCATTCAGAGTCACGACCTGAGCAAGCCCAAGGTGCGGGTCTACAACCCCGACTTCGCCGAGCACGGCTGGCAGTCGACTCACACCCAGGTCGAGGTGCTGCACGCCGACATGCCGTTCCTGGTCGACTCGGTGCGCATCGAACTCAACCGCCGCGGCATCACCGTGCACGCCATCCACAATGCTGTACTGGCCATGCAGCGCGATGCCAAGCATCGCCTGACCAAGGTCGCCCGGCCCGGCGACAAGGACGCGCCGGCCTCGCGTGAGTCGCTGATGGTGATCGAGGTCGATCGCCACTCCGATCCCAAGCTACTCGAGGAGATCGAGGCCAGCCTGCACGAGGTGCTGCTCGATGTGCGCACCGCGGTGGCCGATTTCACGCCGATGCGCGATCAGGTGTCGGCCGCCCTCAAGGAGCTCAAGGCCAAGCGTCCCAAGCAGGTCGACCCCGCCGACCATCAGGAGGCGATGGCCTTCCTCGAGTGGCTGCTCGACAACAACTTCACCTTCCTCGGCTACGACGAGTACGAGGTGGTGGAGGTCGACGGCCACGACGAGCTCAAGTTGGTCGAAGGCAGCGAGCTGGGGGTGTTCCGCCTCGACCAGCCGCGCTATCGCGAACGCATCCGCAACGACCAGGGCGTCGACGGCGACCACTACGTGCTGATTCCCGAGCTGCTGTCGTTCGCCAAGAGCGCCCATCACGCCCGCGTGCATCGCCCCGCCTATCCCGACTACATCTCCATCGACCGCTATGATGCCAAGGGCAAGGTGATCGGCGAGCGGCGCTTCCTGGGGCTGTATGCCGCCACGATCTACAACGAGTCGCCGCGCAACGTGCCGGTGCTGCGCAAGAAGCTCAAGGCGGTAATGGAGGCCACCGCGGTCAATCCCGACGGCCACGACGGCAAGCAGCTGATACAGATCCTCGAGGTCTATCCGCGCGACGATCTGTTCCAGATCACCAGCGAGGAGCTGACCCGCACCGCACTGGGGATTCTCAATATCCGCGAGCGGCGTCGGGTGCGCCTGTTCGTGCGCGAGGATCGTTTCGGCAAGTTCTACTCCTGCCTGGTGTTCGTGCCGCGGGACGTGTTCTCCACCGACCTGCGCGTGCGCATCCAGAACCTGCTGTGCGAAGAGCTCGATGCCACCTTCGGCGATTTCAACACCTACCTCTCCGAGTCGGTGCTGGCGCGTATCCAGTTGATCCTGCGCTTCAACGGCGATGCGCCGGCCGACTACGACCTCAAGCGTATCGAGAACAAGGTCATCGGGCTTGCCCGCAGCTGGCGCGACGAGCTGCACGAGGCGATGGTCGAGGGCTTCGGCGAGGAGCAGGCCAACCGGCTGATGGACGTCTACCGCGATGCTTTCCCGGCGGCCTATCGCGAGGACTTCACGGCCCGCACGGCGGTCTACGATATTCACCACGTCAACGACCTGGACGCCAGTGCGCCGCTGTCGCTGTCGCTCTATCGGCTGGTCGAGGAGGAGGGCGACGGGGTCAATCTCAAGCTGTTCCATCGCGACCGGCCGATCCCGCTCTCCGACGTGCTGCCGGTGATGGAGAACCTCGGGCTGCGGGTGATCGGCGAGCGCCCCTATGAGCTCACCCGCGCCGACGGTACCTGCTGGATCCACGACTTCGATCTCGAGCACCACACCAACGAGGTGGTCAACCTGCAGGAGATGCGCGAGCCGTTCATCGATGCCTTCAAGCGCATCTGGAACGGCGAGGCCGAGAACGACGCCTTCAACCGCCTGGTGATCGGCGCCAACCTCAGCTGGCGCGAGGTGGCCATGCTGCGCGCCTACGCGCGCTACCTCAAGCAGATCCGCTTCGGCCTGTCGCAGCTCTACATCGCCACTACCCTGACCAAGTACCCGGAGATCACCCGCGAGCTGGTCTCGCTGTTCGAGCTGCGCTTCGATCCCGAACAGGGCGATCGCGACAGCGAGGTCGAGGCGTGCCTGATGCGCCTGCAGCACAGCCTCGACGGCGTCGCTAGCCTCAACGACGACCTGCTGCTGCGCCGCTATATCGAGCTGATCCAGGCCACGCTGCGCACCAACTACTATCAGCCCGGCGCCGACGGCGCACTCAAGGACTACATCGCCTTCAAGCTCGACCCGACTCGCGTGCCCGACATGCCCAAGCCGCGCCCGGCGTTCGAGATATTCGTCTACTCGCCGCGGGTCGAGGGCGTGCACCTGCGCGGCGGCAAGGTGGCCCGCGGCGGGCTGCGCTGGTCGGATCGTCGCGAGGACTTCCGCACCGAGGTGCTGGGGCTGGTCAAGGCCCAGCAGGTCAAGAACGCGGTGATCGTGCCGGTAGGCGCCAAGGGCGGCTTCGTCTGCAAGCGACTGCCCGAGGGCGGCGACCGCGATGCCCTGCAGCGCGAAGGCATCGCCTGCTATCAGATCTTCATCCGCGCGCTGCTCGACGTCACCGACAACCTGGTGGCCGGCGAGGTAGTGCCGCCCCAGGCGGTGGTGCGCCACGACGAGGATGATCCCTACCTGGTGGTCGCCGCCGACAAGGGCACCGCGACCTTCTCTGATATCGCCAACGAGATCTCCCTCGAGTACGGCCACTGGCTGGGCGACGCCTTCGCCTCCGGCGGCGCCAACGGCTACGACCACAAGAAGATGGGGATTACCGCCAAGGGCGCCTGGGAGTCGGTCAAACGCCACTTCCGCGAGTTCGGCGTCAACACCCAGGCCGACGAGTTCAGCGTGGTGGGCATCGGCGACATGGCCGGCGACGTGTTCGGCAACGGCATGCTGCTGTCGGACAAGATCCGCCTGCTCGGCGCCTTCAACCACCTGCATATCTTCGTCGACCCGGCGCCGGATGCGGCCAAGTCGTTCGCCGAGCGCAAGCGGCTGTTTGACCTGCCGCGTTCGAGCTGGGAGGACTACGACGCCAAGCTGATCTCCAAGGGCGGCGGGATCTTCTCGCGCAGCGCCAAGTCGATCGCGATTACGCCCGAGATGCGGGCGGCCTTCGACATACAGGCCGACAAGCTGGCGCCCAACGACCTGATTCGCGCCATGCTCAAGTCGCCCGTGGACCTGATCTGGAACGGCGGCATCGGCACCTACGTCAAGGCCGCCAGCGAGAGCGACGCCGAGGTCGGCGACAAGGCCAACGATGCGCTGCGCATCGACGGCCGCGAGCTCAACTGCCGGGTGGTTGGCGAGGGCGGTAACCTGGGCCTTACCCAGCGCGGTCGCATGGAGGCGGCTGCCCGCGGGGTGAGGGTCAACACCGACTTCATCGATAACGCCGGCGGGGTCAACTGCTCCGACCACGAGGTCAACATCAAGATCCTGCTCGACGACATCGTCAAGCGCGGAGACATGACCGACAAGCAGCGCAATCAGCTGCTCGCCGAGATGACCGAGGACGTGTCGCAGCTGGTACTGATCGACAACTACCGCCAGACCCAGGCGCTGGCGCTCTCCGAAGTGCTCTCCAAGGAGGGGCTGGGCCCCTACCGGCGCTTCATCAACGAGCTCGAGGCCAGCGGACATCTCGACCGCGAGCTGGAGTTCCTGCCCGACGACGAGACCCTGATCGAGCGCTCCAACGCGGACGAAGGCTTGACCCTGCCCGAGCTGTCGGTGCTGGTCTCATATGCCAAGAGCACCCTCAAGGGTGACCTGATCGCTTCCGAGGTGCCCGATGATCCGTATATCCAGCAGCATCTGGAGCGTATCTTCCCGCAGGTGCTGGTGGAGCGCTTCAAGACCGAAATGTACGATCACAAGCTGAAGCGCGAGATCGTCGCCACCCAGATCGCCAACGACCTGGTCGACCACATGGGCATCGTCTTCGTACGGCGGCTGATGGACACCACCGGCGCCGGGCGTGCCGACATCGCTCGTGCCTATATCGTGGCCCGCGACAGCTTCAGCCTCAACGGCGTGTGGCACAAGATCGAGGCCCTCGACAACAAGGTCGACAGCCGCGTCCAGTACCGCATGATGCTCGACCTGATGCGGCTGCTGCGGCGCGCCACGCGCTGGTTCCTGCGTCAGCGCAGCAGCATGACCACCAAGGACTGCATCGAGCACTTCGCGCCGCGCCTGGCGCAGCTCCAGGAGAGCCTTGGCAAGCGCCTGCGCGGCGATGAGCGTCAGGCCTGGGAGGCGCGCCGCGACCAGCTCAAGGCGGCCGGCGTGCCGGACGCCCTGGCCAGCAGCGTGGCCTCGACCCAGAGCCTGTATGCCGGGCTCGGCATCATCGAGGCCGCCAAGCAGACCGACGAGAAGATCCAGCGCGTCGCCGAGGTCTTCTACGAGGTCGGCCATCGCCTCGAACTGCCGTGGATGATCGACCAGATCAACGCCCTGGAGGTGCGCGATAGCTGGCAGGCCCAGGCGCGAGAGAGTTTCCGCGACGATCTCGATCGCCAGCAGCTGGCATTGACGGTGGGCGTGATCAAGCTCGACAGCGGAGCGCGTGACGTCGAACAGCGCGTGGAGCAGTGGCTCGAGCGACACGACCGGCTGTTCCAGCGCTGGTGCAATCTGCTCGCCGAGGTGCGCTCCGGCAGCCAGGGCGGTTTCCCGCTGTTCTCGGTAGCGATCCGCGAACTGGCCGACCTCGCCGAGAGCAACAGCGAGAGCTGATGCAGGCCGTCATCGACCCACGAACCCCCGCGCATGCGGGGGTTCGTCGTTTATGGGGCGGCTGGGCTATAATCGCCGCCCGTCGCCATCTGTCGCCCCGAGGAGTGCCATGTATTCGCTTGCCCGCTCGCTGCTGTTCCGACTCGATCCGGAAACCGCCCACGGGGTGGCCCTCAAGGGTCTCGACCTGGCCAACCGCGTGGGCCTGGCGCGGCGCTGCGGTGGAGCCCAGGTCGCCGATCCGCTGACGCTGATGGGCCTGCGCTTCCCCAATCGGGTCGGGCTGGCCGCCGGGCTCGACAAGAACGCCGACCACCTCGATGCGCTGGGCGCGCTGGGCTTCGGCTTCGTCGAGGTCGGTACCGTGACCCCCAAGCCCCAGGACGGCAACCCCAAACCGCGCATGTTCCGCCTGCCCGAGGCAGAGGCGATCATCAACCGCATGGGCTTCAACAATGCCGGCGTCGATCACCTGGTGGCGCGGGTCCAGGCCAGCCGCTACCAGGGCGTGATCGGTATCAACATCGGCAAGAATCTCACCACCCCGGTGGAGCAGGCGGTGGACGACTACCTGATCTGCCTGCGCAAGGTCCACGCCCATGCCGACTACATCACCGTGAATATCTCCTCGCCCAATACCCCCGGGCTGCGCAATCTGCAGTTCGGTGAGCATCTCGATGCGCTGCTGGGCACGCTGCGTGAGGAGGCCACGCAGCTCGACCAGCGCAGCGGGCGGCGCGTGCCGCTGGCGGTAAAGATCGCCCCGGACATGAGCGCCGAGGAGGTCGGGCTGGTCGCCGCCTCCTTGACCCGCAGCGAGATCGACGCGGTGATTGCCACCAACACCACGGTAGACCGCGAGGCGGTGGCCGGACTTGCCCACGCCGACGAGCAGGGCGGACTCTCCGGGCGGCCGGTGTTCGAGGCCTCCAACCGGGTGATTCGCGCGCTGCGCCAGCAGTTGCCGGACATGCCGATCATCGGCGTGGGGGGCATCGACAGCGCGGCGGCGGCGGCGGCCAAGCTCGAGGCGGGCGCCGACCTGGTGCAGCTCTACTCGGGCTTTATCTACCGTGGCCCGGCGCTGGTGGGCGAGTGCGCGCGGGCGCTGCGTGAGGCGAGCCAGGGGTAAGCGACAGGCGGGCAACAGAAAGGCCCGCGGGTGAGGCGGGCCTTGAAAGAATCATCGCATGCGTTACGCATTAAACGATGAAGACGGTGATATCACATCACCATGGGGTTCTTGTGAATGCCGGAGACACCTGTCATACCGGACCATTGATCCCCACGACCCTCACGCCAACCGCTCATCCAGTATTCGCGAAGATTCACATCCTGACTGGGACAGTCATCACGGGAGCGGCCGGTGATGCCCGCCTTGTAACCGTGAACATAGGCACGCTGGAAGCGATCACGTTTCTGTCGTTTCATCGGATGGCCTCTTGATGAAGAACCGAGTTTATTCGGGACGAATGGTGTTAGTGCGGTGGGTCGGGTCGACCCGCCACACGCCATTACCAGTGGCGTCCATGGACAAGAAACGCATGCGTTTTCAGTAGCTACCCTATTACATCTAGTTCATGATGCGGGGCCTTGTCGAGCGGTGATTTTGCATAAGGCCATCATCAAACTGACACCACAGGAATATGACCGGCAGCAGGGCCGTGGCACTTTTTTATGACTGATATACAACTGGCTGATAACCATCACATTTTTGTAACATGCCCGTGGGGTATCGAGGGCCTGCTGGCGGATGAGCTGAGCGCGCTCGGCGCCCAGGTCGACAAGACCACCGTGGCCGGCGTGCATGCCAGCGGATCACTCGAGGTGGCCTATCGGCTCTGCCTGTGGTCGCGGCTGGCCAACCGGGTGGTGCTGTGCCTGGCGCGGGAGGAGGGCATCGAACACCCCGAGCAGCTCAAGGCCAGCGCCGCGGCCGTGGCCTGGGAGCAGCACTGGCGGCCGGGCACGACGCTGGCGGTGGACTTCCACGGCCAGTCGGCGCATATCCGGCATACCCGCTTCGGCGCCCAGACGGTCAAGGATGGGGTGGTGGATGCGCTGCGTGCTGCCGGCGGCGGGCGCCCGGATATCGACCCCAAGTCACCGGACCTGCGGCTCTATGCTCACCTGCATCGCGGCCGCCTGACGCTTGGCATCGACCTGTCCGGCGACAGCCTGCACAAGCGTGGCTATCGCCGTGAGCTTGGCCATGCGCCGCTCAAGGAGAACCTCGCCGCGGCGCTGCTGATGCGCGTCGACTGGCCGGCTCGCGCCAAGGCCGGCGAGGCGCTGGTCGACCCGCTGTGCGGCTCGGGGACCTTGCTCATCGAAGCCGCGCTGATGGCCGCCGACGTGGCACCCGGGCTGGCTAGGGAGCGCTTCGGCTTGCACGGCTGGGCGGGCCACGACGCCGCGCTGTGGGCCGAGCTCAAGCGCGAGGCCGAGGCCCGCGCCAGCATCGGCCGCAAGCGCTGCAAGTCGGCACTGTTCGGTGTCGACCAGAGCCCTCAGGCGGTCGCCGCGGCCAAGGCCAACGCCATGCGCGCCGGGATTCCGGCGCTGATCGACGTCAGCGGCGGCGCGGTGGCCCAGCTGACGCGCCCCGCGGCGCTGGACGCCGAGACGCCTGGGCTGATCATCACCAACCCGCCCTACGGCGAGCGCATCGGCGAACTGCCCGAACTGGTGCCGCTGTACGCCGCCATCGGCGAGCGTAGCCGGCGCGCCTTCCCGGGCTGGACCCTGGCGCTGTTCACCGGCAACCCGGATCTCGGCCACCGTACCGGGCTGCGTGCCGTCAAGCAGTACGCCTTCAAGAACGGCCCGCTGGACTGCAAGCTGCTGTTGATGCCGTTGCCGCAAGCTGACCTAGATGCGTCCCCGGCAGACGCATTGGCGTCTGAGCCCGCCCACGGCGAGGGCGACAGCGCACCGCGGCGCAGCGAGGGCGCGCAGATGTTTGCCAACCGCCTGGAGAAGAACCGCAAGCGCCTCAAGAAATGGCTCAAGCAGCGCGGCGAGCCCTGCTATCGGCTCTATGACGCCGACATGCCGGAGTACGCCCTGGCCATCGATGTCTACGGCGAGCGCGTCCACGTGCAGGAGTATGCGCCACCGCGCTCGGTCAACGCCGCCCAGGCCCAGCGCCGCCTACACGATGCCCTGCAGGTGATTCCCGAGGTGCTCGGGGTGCGCCCCGAGCATGTCTACGTCAAGCAGCGCGAGCGCCAGAGCGGGCGTGCCCAGTACCAGAAGCAGGCCGCCAGCGGCGAACGCTTCGAAGTACGCGAATGCCGTGCGCGGCTATGGGTCAACCTGCGCGACTATCTGGATACCGGGCTGTTCCTCGACCACCGGCCGGTGCGGCGGCTGCTCGCTGAGCTGGCACCCGGCACGCGCTTTCTCAACCTGTTCTGCTACACCGCCACGGCGACGGTGCACGCCGCGCTGGGTACCGAGCAGCAGGGCGGTGCCAGCGACAGTGTCAGCGTCGATCTGTCGAATACCTACCTGGAGTGGGCGCGGGACAACTTCGCCCTCAACCGCCTCGACCCGAGTCGCCACCGCGTGGTGCGCGACGACTGCCTGCGCTGGCTGGAGACCGCCGGTAGCCAGTTCGACCTGATCTTCATGGACCCGCCGACCTTCTCCAATTCCAAGAAGATGGCCGCGACCCTGGATATCCAGCGCGACCACGGCCGCCTGGTGCGCCTGGCCATGGCGCGGCTGGCCCCCGGCGGTACCCTGGTGTTCTCCAACAATCAGCGCAAGTTCGTGCTCGATACCGACCTCGCCGCGGAGTACGCGGTGGAGGACATCTCCGCCAAGACCTTCGATCCGGACTTCGCGCGGCGCCCGGATATCCACCACGTCTTCATGATCCGCCATCGGGAGGCCGCATGATCCGGCTGCGACTCTACACCACCCTGGGCTGCCACCTGTGCAGCCAGCTCGAGGCGCTACTCAGCGAGCTGAGCAGTGAGCCGGTGACGCTGGAGCATGTCGAAATCAGCGAGGACGACGCCTTGATGGCGCGCTACGGCGTGCGGATTCCGGTACTCGCCGATCAGCAGGGCGAGGAGCTCGATCGCGGCTTCGACCCGGCGAGGCTGGCGGCCTGGCTGGAGGCGCGCGGCTGGCTGGACGCTGGCGCCTGGGAGGCCCTGCAGCGGCGGCTATACCAAGCGCCCGCGCCGGCTGAAGTGAAAGGCGCGGTAATCCGCGGCGGGCGGCGCTATCTGGGCTAGGCCCTACGGGCAGCGCGGAGCACTTGGCGCTTACCGCTTACAGCGCCTCCAGCAGCGACAGCTGGCGCACCGCGTCGCGCCCCTCGGGGGTGTCGTCCTGTACCTCGAGCACCTTGTGAAAGCCCCGCGAGGCCTGGATGTGGCCTATATCGTCGAGCCACATCACCGCCTGGGCGTAGTCGTCGGCGAGCTGGTGCTTGAGACCGCCGAACTGGGTGCCGATCTGCCCCCAGGCGCGGCTGAAGATCCAGTCGCCGAACATGTCCTGATGGATATGCACCAGCACGTAGTCATGTTCACTCTCCCAACGGACGATCATCGGGGCTCCTGAAGGTGGTGGGCGAGCCTGGTCGGGCGCTCGACGCTGTTCGGCGTGCTATTGTAACGGCGTTGCCGGGCATAGCCATAGCGCTGTGCTTGCCTGCTAACGCGATCGTTGGGGAGTCCCACATGCGTGTGATCGTCGATGCCAACATCCCTGCTGCCAAGCGCTGCTTCGGCGAACTTGGCGAGGTGGTCATGCTGCCCGGCCGTGAGATCGACGGCGCGGCGCTGGCCGGTGCCGAGGCGCTGATCGTGCGCTCGATCACCCGGGTCGATGCCTCGCTGCTCGAGGCCGCCCAGCGGGCCGGGGCGCGGCTGCGTTTCGTCGGCACCTGTACCATCGGTACCGATCATGTCGACCAGGCGGCGCTGGCCGCCCGCGGCATCGACTTCGCCAGCGCCCCGGGCTGCAACGCCGAGGCGGTGGTCGATTATGTGCTGTCGAGCCTGGCGCTGCTTGCCGAGCGTGAAGAAACCGCCCTCGACCGGCGCCGGGTGGGGATCGTCGGTGCCGGTAACGTGGGTGAGCGGCTCTATCGGCGGCTGACGGCGCTGGGGCTCGACTGCCGCCGCTGCGACCCGCCGCGCGCCGAGGCGGAGCCGGGCGAGCGCTTCCATGGCCTGGGCGAACTCTGTGAGTGGGCCGATGTACTCTGCCTGCATACCCCGCTGGTGCGCAGCGGCGCGCATGCCACCCACCACCTGCTCAACGCCGAGCGCATTGCCGCACTCAAGCCCGGCACCTGGCTGCTCAATGCCGGTCGCGGCGACTGCCTGGATGGCGCCGCGCTGAGCCAGCGCCTGGCCACGGCGGGGGATCTGCGCGTGGTGCTCGATGTTTGGGAAGGAGAGCCGGGCATCGACGCGACGCTGCGGCAGCGGGTGGATATTGCCACGCCGCATATCGCCGGCTATAGCCTCGACGGCAAGCTGCGCGGCACCCAGCAGATCTATGCCGCGGCGCTGCGCCGTTTCGGGTTGCCGGCCAGGCTGAGTATCGACGACCTGGCGCCGCCGCCGCCACTGAGGCGTCTCGAGCTGGGCAGCGGGCTGTCGCCCTGGGACGCGCTGCGGTTGTGCATGCGCGCGGTCTACGATGTGCGCCGCGACCATGACGGTCTGGCGCTCAGGGCGGCCACCCAGGGCATGGCCAAAGGCTTCGATGCCTGGCGTGCCGAGTATCCGCTGCGGCGTGAGTTTGCCACGCTCAAGGTGGCACTGGGCAAGGACAGCCAGCCGCTGGCGCCTCTGCTTGCCGCGGCGGGCTTTCGGGTCAGTTGAGGCACATGGCCGGGCGCGATGCCCGGCGCAGCAACGCAACGGGCTCACCCTTGGGTGAGCCCGTTGCGTCGTGGCCAGGTTCAGGCAGCGTGCGACTCACTGACGGTAAGCCGCCTCCTTGAGGGCGCGGATGCGATCATCCAGCGGCGGGTGGCTGGCGAACATGCGCTCCATCAGCGAGCGGGTCTGGCCCTTGGTGATGGCCATGGCGCGCAGGGTGTCCGGCATCTGGTCGGGCAGCTCGGTCTCGGCCTTGAGGCGCGCCAGGGCGTTGATCATCGCACCGGAACCGGCCAGCCTGGCGCCGGCGGCGTCGGCGCGATACTCGCGGAAGCGCGAGAACCAGGCGACGATCGCCGAGGCGACGATGCCGAATACGATCTCGGCCACGATCACTACCGCAAAATAGCCCATGAAACCGAGCCCGGCGCCGTTATTTCGGCTCTTGAGAAAGCCGTCGACCAGGTGGGCGACGATGCGCGCGAAGAACATCACGAAGGTGTTCACCACGCCCTGGATCAGCGCCAGGGTGACCATGTCGCCATTGGCCACGTGGCCGATCTCGTGGGCCAGCACCGCGCGCACCTCCTCCGGGCGCATGCGGTTGAGCAGGCCGGCGGAAACCGCCACCAGGGCGTCGTTCTTGTTCCAGCCGGTGGCGAAGGCGTTGGACTGCTGGGCCGGGAAGATGCCGACCTCGGGGGTCTTGATGCCGGCTTCCCGGGACAGCTCCTCGACGGTGTCGAGCAGCCACTTTTCGGTGCTGTTCGACGGCTGCTCGATGACCACCGTGCCAGTGCTGCGCTTGGCCATCCACTTGGAGATGAACAGCGAGATCATCGAGCCGGCCATGCCGAAAATGAAGCAGAAGATCAGCAGCGAGTTCATGTTCAGGCCTTGGGCGTTGAGGTAGGGCTCAACGCCAAGCAGCCTGAGGGTGATGCTGGCGACCAGGATCACACCCAGGTTGGTGGCCAGGAAAAGCAGGATTCTCATCATGTTACGCGGTCTCCGGCAAGAAACGACAAATTAGCTGTGGATTAGATACGGTCTGTGGGCCCGGGTTTCAAGGGAAACACTGACTAAATGCCTGCGCGTGCGAATCACTGCGTTGCGCGGTGCTCGAAATCCTCACCTATACCCCATAGGCTCCGGTTTCTGTGCTCCGTGCGCCTTGTGCTTCATCCCGCTAGCCGATTTATTCAGCGCTTCCCAAGCCGCTGGCGTTTTATGCGTCATTGACGATAGCGCGACAGGAAGTTGCCGAAGCGCTCCAGTGCATCACCGAGCTGCTCGGCCCACGGCAGGGTGACGATGCGCACGTGGTCCGGCTGCGGCCAGTTGAAGGCGGTACCCTGCACCAGCAGGATCTTCTCCTGCAGCAGCAGGTCGAGCACCAGCTGCTGGTCGTCCTGGATGTTGAACACCTTGGGGTCGAGCCGCGGGAAGGCATAGAGCGCGCCCTTGGGCGTCGTGCAGGAGACCCCGGGGATGGCGTTGAGCTTCTCCACGGTGATGTCGCGCTGGGCGCGCAGCCGTCCGCCGGGCAGGATCAGGTCGTTGATCGACTGATAGCCGCCCAGCGCGGTCTGGATGGCGTGCTGGGCCGGCACGTTGGCGCACAGGCGCATCGAGGCGAGCATGGTCAGGCCCTGGATGTAATCGGCGGCGCGCTGCTTGGCGACGCCGCCGGAGAGGATCATCCAGCCGGAGCGGAAGCCGGCGCAGCGGTAGCTCTTGGAGAGCCCGTTCATGGTCACCACCAACTGGTCGTCACTGGCCAGGGCGCCGGTGGAGACGTGCTCGACGTCGTCGTAGAGGATCTTGTCGTAGATCTCGTCGGAGAACACCACCAGGTCGTGTTCGCGGGCGATGTCGAGCAGCTCGCTGACCACCGCCGGCGGATACACCGCGCCGGTGGGGTTGTTGGGATTGATCAGCACGATGGCGCGGGTATGGCTGGTGACCTTGGCGCGAATATCGTCCATGTCCGGCGCCCAGTCGGCCTGCTCGTCGCACAGGTAGTGCACCGGGCGTCCGCCGGAGAGGTTGGCGGCGGCGGTCCACAGCGGATAGTCCGGCGCCGGGATCAGCACCTCGTCGCCGTCGTTGAGCAGCGCCTGCATGGCCATCACGATCAGTTCCGAGACACCGTTGCCGATGTAGATGTCCTCGATGCCGACGCCGGGGATCTGCTTGCGCTGACACTCCTGCATGATCGCCTTGCGCGCCGAGTAGAGCCCCTTGGAATCGCAGTAGCCCTGGGCGGTGGGCAGGTTGCGCATCACGTCCTGAAGAATCTCCTCCGGGGCCTCGAAGCCGAACGGCGCGGGATTGCCGATATTCAGCTTGAGGATGCGCTGACCTTCCTCTTCCAGGCGCTTGGCATGGTCGAGCACCGGGCCGCGGATGTCGTAGCAGACGTTGTGAAGCTTGTGCGATTTCCTGATCGGGGTGTCCATGGGGTGTCCGAAAGTGCGTCCAGTAGTGGAGCCCGCGAGGGGCGTCTTATGGGTTATCTATGCCATCCGGGGCGTCGTCCTCGACCGCTGGCGCGGGGATGTCCGCCGGGGTCTCGAGGGTTACCGGGCCGAGCTTGCCGTCGCGCAGTTCATGCAGCAGCACCTCGGCGCCGCGGTGCAGGTCGACTTCGCCGCCGGCGCGCAGGCCGCCGCGCCTGGCGGCGATCTCGGCGACGATGGCAGCGCCGTCGAAGCCGGCCAGGGCCAGGAAGTCGGGCCGCGCCGGGCCGTCGGCCTCGACCCGCGCCGCATCGGGGTTGGCGGTGTAGGCGGGCAGCGCCTTGAGCTTATAGCGCGCGGTGAGGGCCTCGGGATAGCGCTTGGCCAGTTCGGCGGCGGTGATCACCGCCACGTCGATATAGTCAATGGCGGTGTCGCGGATCGCGCCGCTGGCGGCCAGGCGGTAGGCGCTGGCCTGATCCTCGATCTTCGGCCACAGCACCCCGGGAGTGTCGATCAGCGCTACCCGGCCGTCGATGCGCACCTTCTGCTGGCGCTTGGTCACCGCCGGCTCGTTACCGGTCTTGGCGATCTTGCGGCCGGCCAGGCCGTTGATCAAGGTCGATTTACCTACGTTGGGAATGCCCATCACCATGACCCGCACGTCGCGGTCGGCGCGGATCTGGCCGGCCAGTTCATGGCACAGCGCAGGGATGCGCTTTAGCTCGCGAGCGTTGGTAGTGGTCACGGCCAGGGCGCGGGTGTCGTCCTGGGCGTCGAAGTGGGCGACCCACTCGGCGGTGCGCGTCGGGTCGGCGAGGTCGGCCCGCGACAGGATCTTGAGCACCGGCTTGTGCTCGGTGAGCTCGGCGAGCATCGGATTGGCGCTGGAGTAGGGCAGGCGGGCATCCAGCACCTCGAGCACCACGTCGATCTCCGGCAGCGCCTCCTTGATCTGGCGGCGCGCCTTGTTCATGTGTCCCGGGAACCAGCCGAGCATGGCCACTCTCCATCCGCGTGCAAAAGGCGACCATTCTAGCAGAGCTTGGCGTGGGCCGGCAGGCGCCGGCCCGGTCGGGTTTATTCGCCGTCGTGGAAGGTCAGCGATACCGAGTTGATGCAGTAGCGCAGGCCGGTGGTCTCGGGCGGGCCGTCGGGGAAGACATGGCCGAGGTGGGCGTTGCAGTGGGCGCAGACCACCTCGGTGCGCTGCATGCCGTGGCTGTCGTCGACGTGCTCTTCCACGGCGTTGACCCCCAGCGGGCGGTCGAAGCTCGGCCAGCCGCAGCCGGCGTCGAACTTGTGCTCGCTTTCGAACAGCGGCGCCTGACAGCACACGCAGTGGTAGATGCCGTGGTCGTCGCTGACCTGGTAGTCGCCGCTGAACGGCCGTTCGGTACCTTTCTCACGGGTGACGCGATACTGCTCCGGGGTTAGCTGGGCACGCCACTCGGCGTCGCTTTTCTCGACTTTGTTGCGCATGGCGGTCTCTCTCGCTGCGGGTGAATCTGTGGCCATCAAACACCGCTCGGGGGGTGTCTGGCTAGTCTCGACACGGCTATTATCAGCGTAGCTGGCCGGTCGGGAAAATCCCGCCTGGGCAGTCGCTTGACAGCCTAATGAGCGCTCAGTAACATACGCGCCACCTCGATGAGGGAACGCCGCGTCCCATTCGTCTAGTGGTCCAGGACACCGCCCTTTCACGGCGGTAACAGGGGTTCGAACCCCCTATGGGACGCCACTTCCTCTCGTCAGGTGCTGGATGATCGGCTGGTAAAGGGCCTGTGCGGGAATAGCTCAGTGGTAGAGCACAACCTTGCCAAGGTTGGGGTCGCGAGTTCGAATCTCGTTTCCCGCTCCATGCGTCCCATTCGTCTAGTGGTCCAGGACACCGCCCTTTCACGGCGGTAACAGGGGTTCGAACCCCCTATGGGACGCCACTCCGATCATCGATAGGTTGTGATACAAGCGGGAATAGCTCAGTGGTAGAGCACAACCTTGCCAAGGTTGGGGTCGCGAGTTCGAATCTCGTTTCCCGCTCCAAGTAAGACCCGAGCAGGCCAATGCGACGGTCGCGAGCTGGTGCGCCAGCCCGGTCGATCTCGTTTCCCGCTCCAAGCACCAAAAAATATTGCGTCCCATTCGTCTAGTGGTCCAGGACACCGCCCTTTCACGGCGGTAACAGGGGTTCGAACCCCCTATGGGACGCCACATCGCTGCCACGCTTCATCATGCGGGAATAGCTCAGTGGTAGAGCACAACCTTGCCAAGGTTGGGGTCGCGAGTTCGAATCTCGTTTCCCGCTCCAAATAAGCCCCTCCCTATATCTGATTCTCGAGGCCCTTGAATTCTCGACGATCGGCCATATCTTTAGTTGCCTAATGATTCACCTATCTCCCGGGAGATCCCGATGGCCACACCGGCGCTGTCCATCCGTGGGCTGACCAAGGTCTACGGCAACGGTTTTCACGCCCTCAAGGGCATCGATCTCGATGTGCAGCAGGGCGACTTCTTCGCGCTGCTCGGGCCCAACGGGGCTGGCAAGTCGACCACCCTCGGCGTGGTCTGCTCGCTGGTGCAGAAGAGCGCCGGTGAGATCTCGATCTTCGGCATCGATACCGACCGCGACTTTGCTCGCGCCAAGTATCATCTCGGTGTGGTGCCCCAGGAGTTCAACTTCAACCAGTTCGAGAAGGTCATCGATATCGTGCTGGCCCAGGCCGGCTACTACGGCATGCCGCGCAGCGAGGCCTTGCCCCGCGCCAAGCGCCTGCTCGGCGACCTCGGCCTGTGGGACAAGCGCGACGGCAGCGCGCGGATGCTCTCCGGCGGCATGAAGCGCCGGCTGATGATTGCCCGGGCGCTGATGCACCGGCCCAAGCTGCTGATCCTCGACGAGCCCACCGCCGGCGTGGATATCGAGCTGCGCCGCAGCATGTGGGAGTACCTGCGCCGCATCAACCGCGAGGAGGGCACCACCATCATTCTCACCACCCACTACCTCGAGGAAGCCGAGAGCCTGTGCCGCAACGTGGCGATCATCAACCACGGCGAGATCATCCGTAACACCAGCGTCAAGTCACTGCTCACCGAACTCGACACCGAGACCTTCCTGTTCGACCTGGCCGCCCCGCTGGAGGCGGTGCCGCAGATCGAGGGCTTCGAGGTGCAGCAGGTCGACGGCGCCCAGCTGGCGGTCATGGTGCACCGCGGGCAGCGGCTCAACGATATCTTCGCCGCCCTCGGCGAGCAGGGCATCGAGGTGGTGTCGATGCGCAACCGCGCCAACCGCCTCGAGGAGATGTTCGTGACCATGGTCGAGCAGGGCAATGCCGAGCTCGACCGTGCCACCAAGGCAGCGGAGGCCCGCCCATGAACCCGACGCAGATCGCCATCGCGCTATGGACCCTTGTGCACAAGGAGATCAAGCGCTTCACGCGGATCTGGCCGCAGACCTTGCTGCCGCCGTCGATCACCATGACCATGTACTTCATCATCTTCGGCAGCCTGATCGGCTCGCGAATCGGCGAGATGGACGGCTTCAGCTACATGGACTTCATCGTCCCCGGGCTGATCATGATGGCGGTGATCACCAACAGCTACTCCAACGTCGCGTCATCCTTCTTCTCCAACAAGTTCCAGCGCTCCATCGAGGAGATGATGGTCTCGCCGATGCCCAACTGGGTGATCCTGGCCGGCTTCGTGCTGGGCGGCATGGCCCGCGGGCTGGGCGTGGGGCTGATCGTGACCATCGTGTCGCTGTTCTTCACCCGAATTAGCATGGCTCACCCGCTGCTGACTATCTTCGTGGTGGTGCTGACCTCGGCGCTGTTCTCCATCGGCGGCTTCATCAACGCGCTGCTGGCCGACAAGTTCGACGATATTTCCATCGTGCCGACCTTCATCCTCACGCCGTTGACCTACCTCGGCGGGGTGTTCTACTCGATCTCGATGCTGCCGGCGCTGTGGCAGGGGGTGTCGATGCTCAACCCGATCCTGTACATGGTCAACGTGTTCCGCTACGGCTTCCTGGGCGTCTCGGATATCCCGGTAGTCTGGGCGCTGAGCGCCATCGTGGCCTTTATCGTGGTGCTGTTCGGCCTCGCGCTGTGGATGCTCGAACACGGCAAAGGAATTCGTTCATGAGCCAAGATCGTCCCGATACCCTGGCCCACGCCCCGCTGGGCCGCGAGTCGGCCTACCCGGAGCGCTACGACGCCACGCTGCTCTATCCCATCCCGCGGGCCGCCAACCGCGCGCCGCTGGGCATCGAGGAGGGCGCCTTGCCGTTCGTCGGCGAGGACGAGTGGCACGCTTTTGAGGTCTCGTGGCTCAACGCCCGCGGCAAGCCGCTGGTGGCGGTGGCCCGCTTCCGGCTGCCGGCGGACTCGCCGCACCTGATCGAGTCCAAGTCGTGGAAGCTCTATCTCAACGGCTTCAACCAGACCCGCTTCGCCAGCCGCGAAGAGGTGATAGCGACTCTCGAGCGGGACCTGAGCGGCGTGGCCGGTGCAGCCGTCGAGGTGGCACTGTTCGGCGTCGACGACCAGGCGCTGGCGCCGCGGCGCCTGCCCGGCGAGTGCCTGGATGACCTGGACATCGAGATCGACGACTACACTCCGAGTGCGGCCCATCTGAAGGCAGGGGAGGAGATCGTCGAGGAGACGCTGCACTCGCACCTGCTCAAGTCCAACTGCCCGGTCACCGGCCAGCCCGACTGGGGCAGCGTGATGATCCGCTACCGTGGCCCCCGGCTCGACCGTGAAGGGCTGCTGCGCTACCTGATCGGCTATCGCCAGCACCAGGACTTCCACGAGCACTGCGTCGAGCACATCTTCAGCGACCTGATGGCCTGCGCCCGGCCCGAGCGGCTGCTAGTGCTGGCGCGCTATGTGCGCCGCGGCGGCCTGGATATCAGCCCCTGGCGCGGGACCCCCGGCGAGCGCCCGCCGGAGCCGCTGCGCCTGGCTCGGCAGTAAGTCACTGCGGTAAGCTGGTGGCCTATTCGACACCACGACGAGGAGACGCCGGATGGATGCCATGACGCTGCTGCACGAGCGCAGTTCCATGGGCAAGCTGATGGGCCCGCCCCCTGATGCGGCCCAGTGCGAGGCGCTGTACCGCGCCGCGCTGCGCGCGCCCGACCACAAGGAGCTGACGCCGTGGCGTTTCATCGAGTTCTCCGGCAAGGGCCTCGACCGCCTCGGTGAGCTGTTCGCCGAGGCCGAGTACCGCGATGACCCGCACAGCGGCGATGACACCCTCAACGCCGCACGCAAGAAACCCCTTCGCGCACCGATGGTGATCGCGGTGATCGCCAAGGTCACTCCGGATCTGCCCAAGGTGCCGCCGGTGGAGCAGGTGATTTCCGCCGGCTGCGCCGCCCACGGCATCATACTCGCCGCTCATGCCCTGGGCCTCGGCGCCATGTGGCGCAGCGGCCACTACGCCTTCAACAGCACCGTGCGCAAGGGGCTTGGCCTGGGCGAGCACGACGAGATCGTCGGCTTTCTCTACCTCGGCCAGCTGGCCGGGCGCCACAAGCCGCTTCCCGAACGCGACCCGGCCGACTTCGTCGAGCGCTGGGACTGAGTCACGTATTGCGGCAGTCCCCGAGGCGTGTCTGGCGCCGTCAGAGCCAACGGCTGCAACGCCGGGAAGTGGGGAAAAGCGCTTGCAATCACGGGCTTGGCTCGTTACAGTGTGCGCCGTTCTGACGCATAGGCCGAGCCGCTAACGCCGCCCGTTCCTGCGAAAGAGCCACAATGTGGAGGGGTGTCCGAGTGGTCGAAGGAGCACGCCTGGAAAGTGTGTAAGTCGAAAGGCTTCGAGGGTTCGAATCCCTCCCCCTCCGCCACGAATATCGAAAAAGCCGCTGATTTCAGCGGCTTTTTCTATTTCTGGTGGTCTCACTCCACGTCCTGGCTCCACCGTTGGCCCGCACGAATCGTCAGCCTCTCCCGTTCAGCCCGGCATTTTCCATGTTTCATGCGGCGGCAAATAACTACCTGTCTTTTCGCTTGATGTTCTTGCCGTGAACCCATCGTTGGTGGTGGCCAACCACCGTGTGCAGGACGGCGCCCCATCGGCCTGAATTACCTGCTACGCTTTGTAATGTTAAGAAAATTCCTGATAAATAGTGAGATCCATTGTAGCGCGCATCACGTCCAGCACTTGGGATCAAAAGAAGGAAGCTGGTTCTTGATAATTTACCAGGCAAACGCAACGAGAGGAGGCGATCACTGCGGTTAGCGGCTGGCGTCACAGGCTGTACCGCTTGTGATGCGAAAGCGTTACGCGAACAAAAAGCCGCGCTAAAACATGCGAGCCACCATCGGCGTCATCACGGGTAAAGCGCTTACCTGACGGTGCTGGTTCTGATCCGACGAACGGGAGTACGTTCATGGCTACTGGTGTTTGGATTAGTTTGTTTGGTTACTTTGCGCTAATGATCGCCATCGGCATCTATGCCATGCGCAAAGCGACGGCCTCATCCGAGGATTACATGTTGGGTGGCCGTGGCCTCAGCCCGCAAGTGGCGGCCCTGTCAGCCGGTGCGTCGGACATGAGCGGTTGGTTGCTGCTGGGGTTGCCCGGGGCCATGTTCGTCTCTGGTCTGGGCTCGGCCTGGATCGGCATCGGCCTGCTGGTAGGTGCGTTCTTCAACTGGACGCTGGTGGCACCGCGGCTTCGCGAGCAGACCGTGCATTACGGCAATGCGATTACCATCCCGGCGTTCCTGGCCAACCGGTTTCCGACTCGGGCGCTCTCTCTGCGGACGGTGTCCGCCATCGTCATCGTGATCTTCTTTGCGGTCTACACCGCCTCAGGCCTGGTGGCGGGCGGCAAGCTGTTCGAAAGCGCGTTCGCCGGGATATACAACTTCGGCGACATGAGCAACTACGCCATGGGGGTCATGATCACCCTCGGCGTGGTACTGATCTATACCGTGGTCGGCGGCTTCCTGGCCGTGAGCATGACCGACTTCGTGCAGGGCTGCATCATGATGCTGGCGCTGGTGATCATGCCGGCGGTGGTGCTGTTTGGTGAAGGGGGCGGCGGTTTTGGCCAGGCCTCACAGACCTTGAATGACGTCGATCCCACACTGCTGTCCTGGACGTCGGGGCTGACCTTCATCGGCTGGCTGTCGGCGGTGACCTGGGGGCTGGGCTATTTCGGACAGCCGCATATCATCGTGCGCTTCATGGCCATACGCTCGCTCAAGGACGTGCCGGTTGCCCGCAACATCGGCATGGGCTGGATGCTGATCTCGCTGATCGGTGCGGTCTCGCTGGGGATCTTCGGCCGCGCCTATGCGATCCGCAACGGCATGGACGTCCAGGACCCGGAAACGATCTTTATCATCCTCGCGGATCTGCTGTTCCACCCGTTGATTACCGGCTTCCTCTATGCGGCGCTGCTGGCCGCTATCATGAGCACGATTTCCAGTCAGCTGCTGGTGTCGTCTTCATCGCTTACGGAGGACTTCTACCGCCTGTTCCTGCACAAGAACGCGACCGAGCAGCAGTGCGTGGCCGTAGGTCGCGTATGTGTGGTGCTGGTGGGTATCGTGGCCGCCGTAATTGCGTCCGATGAGGACTCTCAGGTGCTGGGGCTGGTCAGTAACGCCTGGGCAGGCTTCGGGGCGGCGTTCGGCCCGCTGATCCTCCTGTCGCTGATGTGGCCACGCACCAACGGCGCCGGCGCCATCGCCGGCATGGTGGTGGGTGCTGCCACGGTCATGATCTGGATCTCACTGGGTTGGAACGGTGAGTTCATGGGCGGCCCCGGTGTATACGAGATCATTCCTGGCTTCATCGCCTCCTTCGTTGCCATCATGGTGGTGAGCAGCGTGACGGCCGATGCCGGTGAATATCAGCACATCACTCGCTAGTAAGCGCTAGCAGGACGCATGCAACGTAGTGAAGGGGCTCCTACGGGGGCCCTTTTTACGCGGCGCAACAAGGCTACGCCTCGAGTAGCAAGGAGAGATTCAGCATGAACGACGCCAAGCGACATCTGCACATCGATTCGGCAGACCTCCGGGCACGCATCCGCGCCAACTACGACGCCGATGAAGTAGCGGTGCTGCAGGAGCTTGTCGAGCGTATCAAACTGTCGGAGGAGGAGCGCCACGAGGTGGCAGCCGTGGGTGCCAACTACGTGGCACGGGTACGCAAGGAACGGTCGCCCTCGATGATGGAGGCGTTCCTGGCCGAGTACGGACTCTCGACCACCGAGGGTGTCGGCCTGATGTGTCTGGCTGAAGCGCTGCTGCGCGTGCCCGATGCGGAAACCATCGACGACCTGATCCACGACAAGATCGAGCCGTCCGACTGGGGTGCCCACCTGGGCAAGTCCTCTTCGTCGATGGTAAACGCCTCGACCTGGGCGTTGCTGCTGACCGGCAAGGTGCTGGAAGAGGATCCCAAGGGCCCGACGCGGGCGCTGCGTGGCCTGGTCCGTCGCATGGGCGAACCGGTGGTGCGCAAGGCCGTTGGCCAGTCGATGAAGATCCTCGGCCGTCAGTTCGTGCTCGGCCAGACCATCGAGGAGGGCATGAAGAATGCCCGCGAACTCGAGAAGCAGGGCTACACCTACTCCTATGACATGCTCGGCGAAGCGGCACGCACCGACGAGGATGCCGTTCGCTATCACCAGGCCTATGCCAAGGCGATCACCGCGATTGCCAAGCAGGCCAAGGGCGACGTGCGCGGCAGCCCCGGCATCTCGGTGAAGCTCTCTGCGCTGCATCCGCGCTATGAATATACCCACCGTGACACGGTGATGTCGGAACTGGTGCCACGCGCCAGGGAGCTGGTGCAGCAGGCGGCCAAGGCCAATATCGGCTTCAATATCGACGCCGAGGAGCAGGACCGGCTCGACCTCTCCCTCGACGTGATCGAGGCGCTGATGTCGGACCCCAGCCTCGATGGCTGGGACGGATTCGGGGTCGTGGTGCAGGCCTACGGGCGCCGCGCCGGGCCGACGATCGAGGCGCTCTACGAGCTTGCCGAACGCTTCGACCGCAAGATCATGGTGCGCCTGGTGAAAGGGGCCTACTGGGATACCGAGATCAAGCTGTCCCAGGAAATGGGCGTCAAGACCTTCCCGGTCTACACCCGCAAGGTCAACACCGATGTCAGCTACATGGCCTGTGCGCAGATGCTGCTCGACCGGCGCGACCGCATCTACCCGCAGTTCGCCACCCACAACGCCCACACCTGTGCCGCCGTGGTGGCCATGGCCGGCGGCGACAAGGAGAGCTACGAGTTTCAGCGCCTGCACGGCATGGGCGAATCGCTGCACCATATCGTCAAGCAGGCGGAAGGCACGCACTGTCGCATCTACGCCCCGGTTGGCGCGCACCGCGACCTGCTGGCCTACCTGGTACGCCGCCTGCTGGAGAACGGCGCGAACTCCTCATTCGTCAACCAGGTAGTGGATAGCTCGATTCCGCCAAGCGAGGTGTCGAAGGATCCGGTGTCCGGGTTCCAGCAGCTTGGCAAGGACGTCTCAAGCCCGCTGATTCGCCAGCCCGGCGAGCTGTTCGCGCCCGATCGCAAGAACTCCAAGGGCTACCGCATCAACGAACCCGCCTCGATTCTGCCGCTGCTCAAGGCACGCGAGGCCTTTGCCGATACCACCTGGACGGCAGGTCCCATGCTGGTGGGCAGTCCGGCACCGCAAGGGCCGGCTCGCGACGCCGTGTCGCCCGCCGACGGCTCGCGGGTGATTGGTAAGGTACATGAAGCGACACCGGAGGAGGTGGCCGCCGCCCTCGATGCCGCCGAGCAGGGCTTCCGCGAGTGGTCGGCGCGCCCGGCGTCGGAGCGCGCCGAGGTGCTGCGCCGCACCGCTGACCTCTATGAAGCGCACATCGCCGAGCTGACCGTGATCACCACCCGCGAGGCCGGCAAGATGATGTTCGACGGCATCGCCGAGGTGCGCGAAGCGGTGGACTTCCTGCGCTTCTATGCCAACGAGGCCGAGCGCCTGGAGGCCGAGGAGCCGGGCAGTGCCCGCGGTATTTTCGTCTGCATCAGCCCGTGGAATTTCCCGCTGGCCATCACCACCGGCCAGATCGCCGCGGCGCTGGCCGCCGGCAACGCCGTGCTCGCCAAGCCCGCCGAGCAGACGCCGCTGATTGCCGCCCGCGCCGTGGAGCTGATGCGTGAGGCCGGCCTGCCGGAAGCGGCGCTGCAGCTGCTGCCCGGCGACGGGCCGACGGTGGGCGGGCCGCTGACCAGCGACCCGCGCATCGCCGGCGTGTGCTTCACCGGTTCGACCCCGGTGGCGCAGATCATCCACAAGGCCCTGGCGCAGAACGCCGGGCCGGACGCGGTACTGATTGCCGAGACCGGCGGGCTGAACGCCATGATCGTCGACTCCACGGCGCTGACCGAGCAGGCGGTGCGCGACATCCTGATCTCCTCCTTCCAGTCGGCCGGCCAGCGCTGTTCAGCGCTACGCATGCTCTATGTTCAGGAGGAGGCCCGCGAGCGGCTGCTGACGATGCTCGACGGCGCCATGGACGCGCTGACCATCGGCGACCCGTGGAATACCGACACCGACGTCTCGCCGGTGATCGATGCCGAGGCACAGGCTGACATCAGCGCCTACGTGGCGGAGCAGGAAAAAGCCGGCAAGGTGATGAAGACGCTGCCGGTGCCGGACACCGGCACCTTCGTTACCCCGGCGGTGGTCGAGGTCGGCGGGATCGAGGATCTCGAGCGTGAGATATTTGGTCCGGTCCTGCACGTGGCCACCTTCAAGGCGCGCGACATCGACAAGGTGGTCGATGCCATCAACGACCGCGGGTACGGGCTGACCTTCGGCCTGCATACCCGCATCGATGACCGCGTGCAGCAGATCGTCGAGCGCATCCACGTCGGCAACATCTACGTCAACCGCAACCAGATCGGCGCCATCGTCGGCTCCCAGCCCTTCGGCGGCGAGGGCCTCTCGGGCACCGGCCCCAAGGCCGGCGGTCCGCTCTACGTCTCGCGCTTCCGGCGTACCGCACCCGCGGAGCGCTACGACGCACCGCAGGGCAAGGCCGTAACACTCGAGGCGCTGCAGTCGGCCCTCGACGGGCTCGACTCACGCAACTGGGCGGCGCGGCCCGACCGCGTCGAGGTACTGCGCCGCGCGCTGTCCGGCAAGGGCGGGGTGGTACGCAGGGCGATCAACGAGACGGCGGCGCTGGACATGACGCCGCAGACCCTGCCCGGGCCGACGGGGGAGAGCAACCGACTGTCGCAGTATCCCAAGGGCCCGGTGCTGTGCCTGGGGCCGACCCTGGATATCGCCGTGGCGCAGGCCGCCCAGGCACTGGGCACTGGCTGTGCGGCGGTGGTGGTGGCGACCGGCGCCGAGCAGGCCGTGAAGCCGCTGATCGACGCCGGGGCGCCGCTGGTCGGGCTCGACGGCAGCGTCTCGGCCGAGACGCTGAGCGACCTCGACGGCATCGCCGCCGTGGCCGCCGCCGGCGCCAGCGACTGGACCCGCGAGCTGCGGCTGGCGCTGGCCAAGCGCGATGGTGCGATCATCCCGCTCGAGACCCAGGTGGTTGCGCCGGAACGCTACGTGGTGGAACGCCATCTGTGCATCGACACCACTGCCGCGGGGGGCAACGCCAGTCTGCTGGCGACGGCCGAATAGTCGCAAAGACCCACCGGGGCGGTCGTCTGGATGGCCGCCCCAGCTGCAGAATGCTTGGAGTGCACCGGCAACAAGCCGGATAATGTGAAGTCAAAATATGGTTGTTGCGAGCAACTAATAGTGCCGGGGCGCAACGTCTCGGCATGTGCTTGTATGTTTTACGAGGCAGTGGTTTGGCTTCAGGCTTCTACGCTACTGCGAAACAGGACCAGAAATTCACTCGCCGGCATCGGTCGGCCAAACAGATAGCCTTGGTAGAGGCTGCATCCCAGGTCGGCGAGCACCGAGCGCTGCATGTCTGTTTCGACCCCTTCGGCGATCACCGACATCTCCAGGCTTTTTGCCAGGGCGATGATGCTGGCGGCGATGGGCGTCGACTGGGCGTCATGGCTCAGGTCGCGGACGAAGGCGACGTCGATCTTGAGCGTATCCAGGGGCAACGACTTGAGGTAGGCCATGGAAGAGTAGCCGGTGCCGAAGTCGTCCAGCGCGAAGTGGATGCCGGTGCGCCGCAGCAGGGCCATCTTCTCGATGGCCCCCTGCGGGTCACTAAGCAGCAGGGACTCGGTGAGTTCCAGGGTCAAGCACCCTGGGTCAGCGTCATGGCGGGCGATAGCCGAGAGCACTTGGTCGACGAAGTCGGGTTGCTGGAATTGGCGCACGCTAACGTTGAGGGACAGCTTCAGTGCGCGCAGCTCTGGCTGCTGGCGCCACTCGCCCAGTAACCGGCACCCTTCCTGCAGCACCCAGTCGCCAAGCGGCAGGATCAGGCCACTCTCCTCCGCCAGCGGAATGAAACGCCCGGGGGATATTTGCCCGCGGCTCGGGTGCTGCCAGCGGATCAGCGCTTCAGCGCCTATCACGCCTTGCGCGGCATCCACTTGAGGCTGGAGGTGCAGGAGGAACTCACTGCCATCGATCGCGAGACGCAGCTCGCGCTCCAGAGCAAGACGCTCCTCCAGCTCCCTCTCCAGCGCGGGGTAGAACAGCCGGGGGCAGCCGTCGCGCTCGCGCTTGGCTTCGAGCATGGCCAGGCCGACGCGCTTGAAGAGGTGTGCGGTACTTCCCTCTTGGTGGGGCGAGAAGATCAGCATGCCGACGTTGATTCGACACGGATAGGTGTGGCCTTGCAGCTGGTAGTCCGCTGTTAGCGAGGCCACGACGCGCTCGGTAAGCCGGTGTGCTTCGCGTTCGGCGCTGGACCGCTCCCGCGCCGAGAGTGGAGTCAGTAGAGCGAATTCATTCCCATCCAGCCGCGCCACGAACAGGTCGTTGCCGGCCCAGCTACGCAGGCGAGCGGCCAGTTGGCGTAGCATCTCGTCTCCGACGTCCTGCCCCAGGCTGTCATTGAGAAACTTGAAGCGGTCGATGTCTAACAGCACCAGCAGCGCTGGTGAGTCGGCGGATTCGTGGTGCTTTGCATAGCCATCCAGGCGCTCTTGCAAGGCACGGCGATTGGGCAGCTCGGTCAGAAAGTCGTGGTAGGCGAGATAGAGGATCCGCTGCTGCGCCTGTTGCTCGGCCGAGCGGTCGCTGATCAAGGCGACGTAATCGCGTTCGTCACTGTCGGCGTAGCGCACGCGGCTGACGCTCAACCAGGCGGGGAAGGAAGAGCCATTGCGGTGCCGTGCCTCGATCAGGCCGCTCCACTCGCCGCTATCCGCGAGGGATTGCTGGATGCGCAGATTCAACGTCCGGCTGTCATCGACGTACCCCATCTCCCACAGAGAGCGCCCGCTCGTGTCCTGACCCTCCAATCCCAGTAATTTTTCGAATGCCTGGTTGCAGAGCCGAATGCGGGTCCGATCGTCGAATAGCACCACCCCATCGTGCAGCGCCGAGATCACCTCTAGCAGTTGGGTTCGTGTCATATGCTGGTGCTGTTCGCTAGCGCGCAGGCGACGCTGAACTCGAGTGGCGACCACGGTGAGTAGCGCTATCAGCAAGGCGCTGCCACTGATCAGGTAGATTAGCCAGTTCGACTCATGGGTCATCGGCGCCGCCGCCGTGGCGTCAGGCTGGGGCACGAACCAGGCGGCTTGCATGGCCACGTAGTGCATGCCGCTGATGGCAAGCGACACGCACAGCGCCGAGATAAAGGCGCCGATGCGCGAGCACTTCTGGCCCCACTGGTGTCGGCACAGGCGGTAGGCATAGACGCTCAGGATGCCGAGGCCGATGGCCACGCCCAGCGATACCAGAAACAGGCCAAGGGAGTGGTGGAGCATAGCGGGCATGCGCATCGAGGCCATGCCGGTGTAGTGCATGAGGCCGATGCCCAGGCCTAGCCCGGCCCCAGCCAGCAGCGAGGTGCGGTGGGGTGGGAGCTGCTGACGGGACAGCACCAGCAACACGGCAAAGCTTCCCAGGATGGCGGGAATGATCGACAGTCCGGTCAACGCCGGGGCGTGGGTCACGCTAAAGTCGAGCCGGTAGGCGTGCATGCCGGTGAAGTGCATGCTCCATACACCAAGGCCCATTACGCTGGCCCCGCAGGCCAGCCACAGCCAACGCCAAGCCGCTCGACGGGCGGTGCCGACGAGATTGATGATGTCCAGCCCGGTATAAGCGGCTGCCAATGCGACCGCCCACGAGACCAACACGAGGGGAAGGTGGTGCTCGCCCTGAACGGCCCCAAGGGCATGCGGGTCAATCACGAGATGCGTCAGTATCGTCATACAGTGGTTATCGGCAGCGCGCTGGGATTAGTGAGGAAAATCAAGCAGGTCGTCCTGTCGTCTCACAGACGGTGCGATTGCGGCCCTGGGCCTTGGCCAGGTAGAGAAGCTCATCGGTCCTGCGCACGCACTCATCCAGACTGCTCACGCCGTCCAGTGAGCTGACGCCGATGCTGGCGGTGATGTATAGCTGGGAAGCGGCGTCATCCAGCATGGGGGTAGTGGCCATGAGCTTTTGCAGCCGCTCGGCGGCGCGCCGTGCTTCCGCCACGCTGGTCCTCGGCAGCATGACCACAAACTCCTCACCGCCCCAGCGGGCAAGCACATCGATCTGACGAAAGGCTTCCTGGCAGAGCTGGGTGAAGCGCACGATGACCTTGTCACCGGCCTGGTGGCCCAGGGTATCGTTGACCGTCTTGAAGTGATCCAGGTCGATCAGCATCAGTGCGCCAGTCGGCGAACCGCGCTGGATCAGCGCAGTCTCCTGATCGAGACGCTGCTCGAAGGCGCGACGATTGAGCAGCTCGGTGAGCGGGTCGGTGGTGGCGCGCTTGATCAACTCGCCCCGCGCCGTCTCGAGCTCGCGTATCAGCTCGGCTTGTTCACGGTGCGCCCGCATCAGCTCCATGTGTGCCATGACCTGATTGGCCAGGGCCTGAAGCGCGAATCGTTGGCGATCGGTCAGCTCGCGGGGCCGGTAGTCGAGGACGCACAGCGTACCCAGTGGGTAGCCGTCATGGCTCTGCAACTTTGCACCGGCATAGAAGCGTAGATAGGGCTTGCCGGTCACCAAGGGGTTGTTGGCGAGACGCGGGTCCAGTGTCGTGTCGGGCACGACGAACAGGCCCGGTTGCAGAATGGCATGCGCACAGATCGAGATATCCAGAGGGGTCTCGCGTACCCCGAGCCCCTTTTGGGACTTGAACCACTGTCGGTCTTGATCAATGAACGTGATGACAGCAACCGGCGCCTCGCAAATCAGCGAGGCCACCTCGACGATCTCGTCAAACGCCGCTTCCTCGGGGGTATCGAGGATCTGGTAGGCGGCCAGCGCCTCGAGGCGTAGCCTTTCGTAATTGGCGGCGTGGTGGTTACTCATCGGCGGGAAGACGCTCGGGTAGCGCGATCAGTTCGGCCAGGGGTAGCGGCCGAGAGAACAGGAAGCCTTGCAGCAGGTCGCAGTGGCGTCGGATCATGTCCTGCTGCTGTGCTTGGGTCTCGATACCTTCCGCGACTACGGCCATGTCCATGTGGTGGGCCATGGTGATCATGCCCTGCACGATGGCGGCGGTACTCTTGTCTTGCTGAGCTTTCTGCACGAAGCTGCGGTCGATCTTGAGTTTGTGGGTCGGCAGGTCACGCAGGTAGCTGAGGCTCGAGAATCCGGTGCCGAAGTCGTCCAACGCTACCCTTACGCCCATCGACTTGAGGGTCTCCATCAGCGCGATTACCGGCTCGGCGCCGTCCAGCAGCACGCTCTCGGTCACCTCCAGTTCGAGGCATTCCGGAGGCAGTCCGGAGCGCGCCAGGGCATCCTTGATGTCGTCGAGAAAGCCATCTCGCCAGAACTGCAGTGACGAGATGTTGACCGCCACCGGCAGTCTACTGCCCGTACTGGCGTGCATCTCGGCGATCTCGCGGCAGACCTGATGGAGCACCCAGCGCCCCAGCGGGATGATCTGACCGGTGCTTTCCGCCAAGGGAATGAAGTCCCCCGGGGAGATCAAACCTCGGGTCGGATGCTGCCATCTCACCAAGGCCTCCAGGCTGCATATACGGCCGCTCAGGGCATCGACGAGCGGCTGGTAGTGGACCTCGAACTGACCCTCGTGCAGCGCCGCATGCAGGTCGTGCCGCATCATCACGCTGGCCCGCGAATGTTCTGTGCGTTGACCTCGATACCACTGCCAGGTGTTGCGCCCCTGATGCTTGGCGAGATCCAGCGCCAGGTCGGCGCGCTGGATAAGCTCGTGGGAGTGCGTCAGCGCCGCACAGTCGCAGGCTATGCCGATGCTGGCGCTGAGCTGAATCAAATGCTCATCTATCTCCACCGGATGAGCGAGCCCCTTGAGGATACGCTCGGCCACCCGTGCCACCTGAGTAAGGCCGGGGTGGTTCTCCAGCAGGACAGCAAACTCGTCACCCTCCAGCCGCGCGACCGCGTTGCCGGTGCCCACCAGGGTCTCCAGCCGGCTGGCGACGATCGCCAACACCTGATTCCCGATAGGGTGCCCGAGACCGTCGTTGATGGCCTTGAAGCCATCCAGATCGAGATACATCAATGCCAGGGGTAGGGTTGGCCGCTGGCTGCGCTGAAACGCGCTCTCGAGCAGATCCGTAAACGCGCTGCGGTTGGGCAGGCCCGTCAGCAGGTCGTGACTGGCCTGGTAAGCGATACGCGCCTCCTGGTCCTTGTTCTTGGTGATGTCCTGCTGAATGCCGATGAAGTTGGTGCAGACGCCGCCGTCGTCGAACACCGGGCTGATCTCCAACTGGTTCCAGAACGGTGTGCCATCCTTGCGATGGTTGAGCAGGGTGACGCAGATCTCACGCTGCTCGCGTATGGCGACGCGGATCGCTTCGACGGCCGCCGGATCGGTCTCCGCGGCCTGCAGGAAACGGCAGTTGCTGCCTATGATTTCATCTTGGGAGTAGCCGGTGATCGTGGTGAAGGCCGGGTTGGCAAATACCACCGGCATGCTGGCATCACGGGCATCAGCCATGATGATACCGCTAGGGCTGGCATCTACGCCGCGCTTGAGCAGGCGCAGATCGTCGGTTTGTCGCTTCTGCTCGGTGATATCTCGACACAGAGCGTAGATGCCGACGATCTCGCTACCCAGCGTCACCGGGATATGGGTGATCTCGATCTGGCAGGCATGCCCGCGCGCATGGGTGATCTGCGCTTCGAAGGTCGCCGGGTGTCCGCGACAAGCGGCGTCGAATGTCTCCAGCGTCAGTGCGCGGCAGACCGGGTCGATGAAGGCATTGAAGTGCTGGCCGACCAGCGTCGCCTCAGGATGGCCGGTGAGCCGCTGCCATGCCGGATTGCAGCGCTGCAGGCGGCCCTGGAGGTCAAATTCACAAATGCCATCGGGGTGATTGACGACCAGCGAACGATGCCACTCAGCGATGGCGTCCGGCGTCTGGGGCGGCGGTGCATGGGCCGTGTTCCACTCGTGGATGACCCGCTTGGCCTCTAACGGAGGAAACTCGTCGTTCATCGGTCTTCCCTTTTCGGTGAGACCAGTTTCCCTGCAGGTTGTGTAGAGTCGCCGGTAAATTCGTCTAGTATGGGCTTGATAATGCCCTGCTACAACTGGCAACTCCCGCTATTGCACCAAAATATAGATAAATGCTAATCGACATTAGCAAATGTTAGCGACGTGTTATGGGTTGCTGGGAGTCTATGTCGCGATCACTTTATAAAACATCATGTTGTTAATCGAGATATGTGATAAAAATCATGAGGGTAATCCAGGACGCTTTCATCCATTCAAGTATATACGTACTGTCTGTGTTTCGATGAGGCACTCCCACACTGGGCATCAAACTTAGAGTCCAAGGCTCAAGATCCAGGTCGTTTGCACGTCAGCCTATTGCGCGATCCGCAACCCTGCCATTTTACGAGCCCTTTAACAACGCTGGAGCATTAACATGCAGTCAAGAATCACATTGCCCGCTATCGATTCCATAAGTGCGGAGCAGCGGGCCATCTACCAGTCGATTCTCGAGACGCGGGGCAATGTCGACGGTCCTTTCCTTGCCTGGTTGCACAGCCCCGGTCTGGCGGGGCCCGCCCAGCAGCTGGGCGCCTTCTGTCGCTATGCCACTCAGTTGACCACCGTCGAGAGCGAGCTGCTGATTCTGATGGTCGCCGCGCATTTCCAGTGTGTCGGCGAGCAGCAGATCCATGAGCCTATCGCGATTGAGGCGGGGCTCTCGAAAGAGGCGCTGGCGACGCTTCGACAGGGGGGCTGTGCCGACCTGACGCCACCGCGGCTCGCCATGCTGCAGACGTTGACGCGTCAGCTGCTCTCCGACAACCGTATCGATGATGTGACGTTCGAGGCGGCCCGGCAGGCCCTGGGCACTCGCACGTTGGTCGAGGTGGTGGGCATCATCGGCTACTATGCGCTGGTGGCCATGACGCTTAATGCCTTCGAGATGAGACTGCCACGTGCAGCGTCGGAGGAAACAAGATTATGAGGGTCTATCATCGGTGTTGATCCTCATCGTCCACGGGTTCTGCAAGTACCCGACGGTCGCCTTGTGCAGGGGGATTCGTGCTGCGCAGTCTGCTTTTCACGTGCTCTCCGAGGGTTAGCAGGAACGCCGTCAGGGGGACGGCGAGAATCATTCCGACGACACCCCCCAGCACCGTGCCCCAGAATAGAATCGAGGTCACGACCAGGACCGGGTGCAGGCCCGAGCGCTCGGCCATGATCTTGGGAGTGAGCAGCATCGTCTCCACTACCTGCGTGACAGCGATGACCGCCAGCACCAGAAGGACCAGCTGACCGCTCCCATCGGGTTGTAAGTAGGCGATGGGCACCACGCTGATAACGCCGATAATAAAACCCAGGTACGGCACAATATTCAGCAGTCCCAGGGCAAGACCGAAATAAATCGCGGCCTCGAGCCCGATTACTGTGAAGCCCACCGCCATCATCACTCCCATGATCAGAGCAACGGTGAGTTGGCCTCGGAAGAAGGCGGTTACGTAATCGACGAATATCTGACCTAAGTATATGACCTCATTCTGTCTATGCTGGGTAAATAAAAACAGCATGCTTTTGGCGTGCACCTTGATGTAGTGCCCGGACAGCAGCGCAAAGAAGAGATAAAGAGGCACGAAGCTCAGGCCGACCACGAAACTGATATAGGTCATGGCACGGTCAGCGGTTTCCTCGGCACCCGGGAGAATAGATTGAATCTCTATCTTGGCGAGGGCGTCCTCGACTATCGGTAGTGCTGTCGGGAACTGGGCTGATAGACTTTCATGTCCGCGCTCGACTATCTGCGGTACAGATTGAAGTAACTGGCTACCTTGATATATGGCCGTGGGCAGGACCAGCACCATCAGCGTGATGAATAGACCGACTAGGATCACAAACAGCAGTATGACGGCGCCAAGCCGGCGCAGGTGCAAAAATCGCTCGAGTAACTCGACGACCGGGAACAGGACGAGAGCCAGTACGCCGGCAATGGCCAAGGGGAAGACCAGGATATGCAGGGCGGCAGTGACTTGCCCGAGCACCCAGACGATGAACGCGATGGTACCCACCAGGATGACGCTGCTTAGGGCGACAACGGTGGCGCGTAGTAAGCGTTTCTCGGCAAGTGAAAAATGGATGTCTGTGCGTTTCTCGAGGCTCATGTCTCACCGAGGTGTTGAGGTCCAGGGGGCACAATGTGCCCCCTGGGCCCAAGCGTCAGATTAGTTGCGCTCATGCTCGGGTGCGTTCTTCAGCGTATCTTCATCAATGTCCACGTAAAACACTGATTCGTCATTTTCTATAGTGTGGTCCAACTGATCCCAGTTAAGGCTGACCTCTTGCCCGCCGAGCCCCAGGATGGTGCCCGTGGTGACCACGACCCCAACGATGCGACCATCTTCCCCAATGACCAGATCCTGAACTTCACCGATCTCATCGCCTGATCCGCGGTTTTTTACGTCCTTACCGATCATGTCATCGGCATATATTGCGCCAGCAGGCTTGCGGGTCATGAACTGCTCCCCGGCCTGGTGCCCATCGTCGTTCCTTTGATCAGCACGCTGCTCGTCGCCACGCTGTTGGTCATCGCGCTGCTCGGCATTTTCCCTCGTCTCATCGCTGTCTTGCGCAATGGCAACCGTACTCAGTGCAAAGGCCGGTACAATAGCGGCGGAAAGGAATAACATGGTTAGCTTTTTCATCGTCTAGTTCCTCTAATTCACGGCAGTCTGCCGGACCCTGTCGGGTCTATAGTGCAGTTCCCGTGTGCCGGGAGAGCTATTCGATACTGGGCAAAAATTGGTAATTCATCAGTGCGTTGGCGAACACAAATCTATTATTTTTAGGAACACTAGTGATGATGTTAATGCGCTTTGCAGTTTATTTTCATGCATTCAAGGCGTGCCGGCGCAAGGCTATTGTCTAACGCCCATACAGGATGTCGCCTACGTTAAGCAGCGCACAGACGCTTCCTCGACAGCCAGCTATATTGACAGTTGGTTAGCCTCTCTGCCAGTAACGGTCAGGGGTAGGTGCGTATAAGTTAGCAATATTTGGGAGATCGGCCATGAATAAGGACCAAGATAAATATAGTGCAGATGGCGGCAAGGATAAGCTTAGGCAAGCTGCCGATAAGACAGCCGACAGTGACAAGCCGTCGCCCACGGAAAAAGAAAAATCCGCAAAGGATGGAACCGTATTAGGGCAGATCAATGATGATGCCAAGAAGCAAAAGAAGTGAACGAGTCAACGGCTAAGCTGAAAAGCGAGTATGCCTCTGCCGCTGATATGCCGTCTGATGGTAAGCTAGTGAGTGTTTCCGGCATTATTGGTAATAGTGTCTTTAACGCGCAGCATGAAAAACTCGGAAGCATTCAGGATCTTATGCTCGATATGGCCGGTGGGAAAGTGCATTATGCCGTGCTGGCCTCGGACGGATTCATGGACATGGGTGATCATCTATTTTCAGTTCCATGGACGGCGCTGAAGCACAGCAAGGATGGTAAGCATTTCATGCTCGAATTCAGGAGATACAGGCTCGTTGGATGATCGTAATGCTGGTGGAACACTCATCAGTGCCTGCGCTCGTCGACACCAACCAGGCTGGAGCCGCCCTCGATCTCGTCCTGCGCGAGGACGCTGAATGACCCGTCCGTCTCCAGAATGACCGCGTGCACCTTGCCCAGCGAGAGGATACCCGCCGAGCGAATCGCTGCACGTATTTCGTCTTCGGTCACCCTTGCTTGCCTAAGGGCAGCTGGCAGAAACTCGCCACAGTAAAGCAGCATCATCGGATCTCCCGTCACCAGCCGCCGCACCCACCGACAACGTACGCTGGACCAAGTGACGACGAACTGAAGAGTGATGAGCAGCACGAAAGCCAATAACCCTTCTGCCAAGGCGACATCCTTTGCCAACAGGATGGTCGCAAGGGTTGAGCCGAGAGCGACGGTCACGACAAGATCGAAGGCGTTCATCTTTGAGAGTGTCCGCTTGCCCGAAACGCGAAGGAATACGACGAGCATCGCGTAAGCCAGCACCCCAACGATCAGGGTCCTGAGCAGGCTTTCCCATCCATCAAACAGCATTCGATGGTTCCTGACGATAGGCTGGCCGCCTCATGTTACGGGCGGATCGCTTTCGCGCGAAAAATGTCGATGGGCGGCGATGGCTTTGATGAACTCTGCCGCGATGTCGGCCGCGTCGGTGCTCTCCGCGAGCAGAATACCCGGGCCTTGTTGCATGGCTGATCCGATGCCGGCCATCTCCAGCAGCTCACGTCCGACGCCCAGGGCAAGCATCGTCTTGCAGTGTCTGAACTGATCTTTGATGAACGCTATGGTATCTCCATTACCTGCCAGCGCCTTTACCGCATCGCCGCCATCGGGTAGCACCAGCGCATCGAACAAGAATCCTGGAGAATTCTCCAGTGACTTGTTGGCTTCTATTTTCTCACCGGCATCGCTAGCGAACATGCCAACCCGTGGTCCCACGAAATGTACCACTGCCCCGGCATCGGTTAACGCACCATAGACGGCGGCCAGCGAGGCATGCAGGGCACCATCTTCAACCAATACGGCAATCTGCCGTGTACGAATACCGCATTCACCCGGCATTGCCGTCAGCGACAGCGCAGGGGACTCCGTCACCTCCGCCGGTTGGGGATCGGCGATGGCCTTGGGCATTGCCGCGGGCACCGCCAGGCCTAAGCCACTGGCGACGTCTGCAGCCAGTTCCGGTGACACGTTGACCAGCGAGGAGAGCATCCGCTCACGGATAGCGGGTATCCCTACCTTGCTTAGCTCGAAGCGAAAGGCGGCGGCGATATGCGCTTTCTCGACCTCCGTCTGACTGTTGAAGAACAGCGTGGCCTGAGCATAGTGCTCGGCGAACTTCTCGGGCTTTCCGCGGACCTTGTCTTCGGCACTGGCTGCGGGGAACGACACGAAACCAGCGGTGCCGGCCTGAAAGGGGCAGCCACCTGCCAATGAATTCGGCTCGTAGGCAACGCGGCCGCGATGCAGCGCCTGGCGGTGCATGCCATCGCGCTGGTTGTTCTGTACCGAGGCCAGCGGCGCATTGATCGGCAGCTCGTGGAAGTTTGGCCCACCCAGCCGTGTAATCTGAGTATCCACATAGGAGTGGATACGGCCGGCGAGCAGGGGGTCGTTGGAGAAGTCGATGCCAGGCACGATATGGGCGGTGCAGAACGCTACCTGCTCGGTTTCAGCAAAGAAGTTGTCAGGGTTGCGGTTGAGCACCATGCGCCCGACGGGCGTTACCGGCACCAGCTCTTCCGGTATGATCTTGGTCGAGTCCAGCACATCGAAACTGAAGCCGTCGGCCTGTTCCTCGGTGAATATCTGCAGCCCCAGCTCCCACTCCGGGAATTCGCCAGATTCGATGGCTTCCCACAGGTCGGCACGATGAAAATCGGGGTTGGCGCCGGAGATTTTCACTGCCTCGTCCCAGACCAGTGAATGGGTGCCCTGCAGCGGCGTCCAGTGGAACTTGCAGAACACGGATTCGCCCTGCTCATTGACCAAACGGAAGGTATGCACGCCAAAGCCCTGCATCATCCGATAGCTGCGCGGTATCCCGCGATCCGACATCACCCACATCAGCATGTGAGTGGACTCGGGCATCAGCGAGACGAAGTCCCAGAAGGTGTCGTGGGCCGACGCCGCCTGCGGCATGCCGTGATGGGGTTCCGGCTTGAGGGCGTGGACCAGGTCGGGAAACTTCATCGAGTCCTGGATGAAGAATACCGGAATGTTGTTGCCGACCAGGTCCCAGTTGCCTTCGTCGGTATAGAATTTCACTGCGAAACCGCGTGCATCACGCGCCGTGTCTTTCGAGCCGCGCTCGCCGGCCACGGTGGAGAAGCGCGCGAATACCGGCGTCACCCTGCCTTTTTCGGCGAATGGTGCTGCGCGGGTGTACTGGGTCAGGGCGTCATAAGCCTCGAAGTAGCCGTGCGCGGCCGAGCCGCGGGCGTGGACGATTCGCTCGGGGATGCGTTCGTGGTCAAAGTGGGTGATCTTTTCCCGCAGAATGAAATCTTCGAGTAACGATGGCCCACGCAGCCCGGCTTTCAAGCTGTTCTGGTTATCGCCGATGGGTACGCCTTGATTGGTCGTCAAGGCTCGATCGCTTGGGTCGACCCGGACCCGGTCGAGCGATTCGATGGTGGCGTTGCTGCCGAGCTGCGCTGCGCCCCCGGTTTTCTCCGTCGCGTTTTTTTCCGTCGCAGTACTCGCGGTCAGCGTGCTGGAACCTGGCTCTACCGTTTTTCCGGCCGGTGGTGACAAGGCGTTGTCGTGACCGTGCTCTAGCGCCTTGTTGGGGTTATGGGGCAGAGCGGCGACGAAGTCGTCGCTGGCGCTGGCATGTTCCGCAACGATGTCGTTGGTTCTCAGCACGCCGTCACCGCCTTGGGGCGCGCAGCCGTCCGCATCGCGCTTGCCTTTGCCTCGCGAGGAGCCCTCTGGTCTTTTGTCGATAGCCACGGTTATTCTCCGGGAAGTGGGGAATGGGGAGCCGCTTGAGCCGCTGATGCACATCGATTGTCACGTCACTTAAAAGAAGCGTCCGTGCGATAGCGAACGCTTGCGCGATACCTAACCTTCCAAAGCTCTCAGAGCGGCTTTTCACTTAGTGGGGCGACACGTCGTGATTTTTTCCGCCTGGCTTAGGGCGGCGCCGTTGATCTGCGGCTCGTATCACCGAAACGTTGGACGGCTGTCAGTCGAACCGTAGCTGCTGGGAATGTCCGCACGGCGTTTGTTAGCGCACAGACCGTGTCTAGATACTTTGGAAAGCTCAGTTGATGGGCTCTTTTGTTGCCAGTGAGTCTAAAATTCATCTAGAGCGTGCATTCGACTGAATGCTCAGGAGTGTGTAATGACATCATCGAATCGAGGCCACGATCTCGACAACGCGGGCGGCATAGGCGATGAGGCCGATAACGAATCACCGACTCAGAAGATCGAAGAAGTCGCCCGAGAAGCGAAGCGCGAAGCAGGCGACGAAGCACGAGAGAAGGCCCAAGCGGGGCAGCACCGGCTCGCAGATGAGGCAGATGCTTTGTCGGATGCCATTGATGCAGCGGCTTCGAGTCTCGACGACAAAGACCGTGATGGCTTGGCGCGCTTTGCGCGTGAGTTGAGCAGCAACCTAGCCAACGCAGCAGGACAGCTCGAAAGCCGTAGCGTCGATGAACTGGCTAACGACGCCAAGCGGCTGGCGCGAGATAATCCCGCGCTGTATATGCTCGGAAGCATTGCAGTCGGATTCGGCTTGTCGCGGTTCTTCAAGGCGAGTGCCGAGCGCGACCACGATGATGACGACATCAGCGGCAACGACGACACTTCCCAAGATGAATACGCATACAGCACCCAGGCATACCGTAGCGACAGCATCTCTCAGGATGACGCTTCGATCAGTACGCCGGGGCAACGGCGTATGCATGACAAGCCGGCGATGGACAGTACATCGACTGTCTCGCGCAGTGGTGATGAGAGGGACGTCCTATGAATCAGGAACACAAAACGGCGCACGGTGCCCCGGCGAGCCGCAACAACGGTACTGAATCGATTGCCGATCTGATCCGCAACCTATCGACGGACGTATCCACGTTGGTCGGCAAAGAGATCTCGCTGGCGAAATCTGAAGCTCGGGAATCCGTCTCGGAAGTGAAAAAAGCAGTTGGTGCGATTGCCACGGGCGCAGCCATCGCTATGGCGGGGATCGTCGTCCTGCTTATCAGCGCGGTACACGGGCTCAGCAACGTCCTGGATCCATGGCTCGCAGCGTTGATCGTCGGCGCGGCAGCGCTCCTGGTCGGCTTCCTGATGGTCAGCTCGGCCAAGAAAAAAATCAGTGCCAACGCGATGGTGCCGGATCGCACGCTGGCGTCCACGAACAAAGATAAAGAAACATTGAAGAGGTCAATCCGATGAGCAACGCTACCGATAACTACAGCGATGATCTCCGCCATGGTGACGATCAACATGACGGAACGAAAAGCCCGGAGCAGCTGGAGCGTGAGGTCGATCAGGCGCGCGCCCGTCTCGGCAGAACAGCGAGCGAGCTGTCTGATCGGCTGTCTCCCGGCGAACTCATCGACCAGGCGCTCGGCATGGCACGTGAACACGGCGGGGAGTTTGGCCGCAACCTGGGCGCCCAGGTAAAAAATCATCCGATGCCGTTGATCCTCACCAGTGTTGGCATCTCGTGGATGATAATGTCCTCCGGCAATACTGGTATGCCGCCTTCACATGACAAAGGCGCGACGAGTACAGACAAGGAAGGGCATAGCTTCAAGGCCACTCTTGGTGATACCGCCGCCAAATCACAGGACAAGGCAGCCGCAGCGAGCGATCGTATACATGATGCAACTGCGAATGTTAACGAATCGATGCAGAATGCTCGGGAATGTCTTGTGCAGTTCTATCGCGACCAACCGCTGATCGCGGGCAGCCTTGGCATCGCCATTGGCGCCGCCCTGGGCGCTCTGGTGCCGCCGACCGAGACCGAGGACAACATGCTCGGCGAAGCGAGGGATCGCAGCGTCGATGCCGCGAAGTCCAACGCCGCCAGCAAGTACCATGAGGTTCGGGAATCGGTGCGGTCAGAATAAGCCTTATCCTAACAATGGTTCGGTGTTCTTTGGGGGCCTATCTGCTTGATAATGGGCGCTTTCTCCATGCGGCACCGCTGAATAGGACGTTGGGCTCAGTGTTGCTGCACAGCGTTTTTGCCTGGATCAAATTGCCCCGATTGCGGGGCTTTCGTTTCAATTCGTAATCAGGCCGTCTATATTGAAGGTGGTGGGTTAGTTGGAGTGACCTGCGTTCGGTTGCTCCATTTCCTGTTAACGACACCGACTAAATGCCTAGTTAACCTAGTACAGTTTTACTGTTGTAGCAGTCAGAGTGGGTTAGACGGCGAGGAGAACATCGAATGTCGATAGCATCAGAAAAGCAATTGCCCGAAGCCGTAGCGGCCTGGCGTGATCCCGAATTGGATTCGGTGAAAGGCACCGAGACTCCCAAGGATCCAAACAAAGGCTATATCGCCCTGCTTGGCTGGAGCGTTAATGCGATAAAGGCCGCACAGAAATTTGATCGCCGCTACGTCGTTGTTGCCCCCGACTGGGCTGAGGATTTCTGTACTGCAAACAAGATACCTTATATCAAGTGGGACTTTATTCGTTTGAATGATCGCTCCCTGGAGATTGCTGAAATTCTCAAGGCAGAAGGCGTCGATGTAGCCATTCCGCTTTTCGAGGAAACCGTCGAGTGGTCGGGTGCGATCAACTCGGTCCTGCTTGATAGCCCTCGCATGTACGGGCAGTCGATTCTATTCCGCGACAAGGCTTTGATGAAGCGGCGTGCCCAGCTAGGCGGTATTCGCGTCGGGATTTTCGAAGAGGCGCATGAAAAAGAAGACATTATTCGTTTCATGAAACGTGTCAACCAGACGCTGCTCAAGCTCGACGGTGACCCGGACGACCCGATTCACGTCAAGGCATTCGACAAGGCGGGCTGCCTCGGCCACCGGATGATCCGCAAGATCGAAGAAATCGAAAATATACCAGACGAAGAATATCCTCTGCTGATGGAAAGCCACCTGAGCGGCTGGGAGTTTGCCGTCGAGGCTTGGATACATGATGGTAAAATACAGTTTCTGAATATTTCAGAATACGTCACTCTGGGCTATTCAGTATTCGTACCCGCTACCGAAGAGCTCGAAAGCTGGCGCAACGCGATCACCAAGCAGATCGAGTTGCTGATCAAAACCTTCGACATTAAGTTCGGCTTGATTCACCCCGAATACTTCGTTACTGCAGACGGCGAGATGTACTTTGGGGAAGTCGCTTATCGCCCACCTGGCTTCAAGGCTTTCGAGTTGATCGAGAAAGCCTACGGATTCAACGCCTACCAGGCGTCAATGCTGGTGTTCGATCCGAAGAGTACCAAAGAAGAAGTGGCCGCATTCTTCCCCCGCGAAGTGGTCGATGCGAAGGGCTACGCAGGTTGCTTCGGTGTCTATCCGCGGCGTCGCGTCGTCAGCAAGTTGGAAATGCCCTCGGAGTGCGTTGACCACCCCTATTTCGAGTCACACGAATTGGTTGCCCCGACAGAAGAGACGGTGCCCGACCGCTCGGCCTTCGGCACCCATTGGGGACTGGTCTTCTTCTTCGGTGACGACCCCATCAAGATGCGGGACCTGCTGAAAGCCCAGGAGGAGCTGGACTTCTACGTATAGACGTCCGCCGCCGTTGTTCAGCGTAGCGGGCATGACGTCCATGGTTCTGGTCATTGGGACCCCAGAATCATGGGCTGCCCTGACGCTGTGTGTTCGAGAACCGACGTTTGCGCTGCACCGATCCACCGAGCGCACGGGGCGCGTTTGAAAGGTGTGCTAGCGGGGCAGTGGATGCGCGCCAGGTACAGCGGGGCTCGGCTACTGCTTGCGGTTCACGTCATAGACACAGCGTCCAGCCACGTAGGTCTGCTGCGGATGAAGTTCGCTGTCGAGTAGTGTCACATCGGCGTCGAAGCCACTCGCCAGGCGGCCCTTGCTGGCGTCCAACCCAAGTACCCGTGCCACGTTGGTAGAAATCAGGCACAAGGCCGTGGCGAGAGGCAGTACCTCCTCGCGAACGAGGCGCTGCCAATCCGCAATCAGCGCCGTGTTCCTGGCGACCTTCATTCCCAGGTAAGCCCCCTTGGCATCGAATTCCGGTAGGCTGCCATTGCAGTCGGAGCTCATGGTGATCTGCTCTGGCGGTACACCCCGTTCCAGCAGGCGAGACACCGCAGCAAATCCGGATAGGCCGTCGCCAGCGTCTTCAAAGGCGGTGACGTCGACGCTTGCGCCGAACGCCAGCGCATAGTCTGCGGCTTCCTCGAGCAGGGCAGGGTGGCGGTTCACATGGGTGGGAATGATCTGGTCGGCGGGAATCTCGGTCTCGCAGAGTAGCCTGCGCAGGGGCTCGAGCCCGCGCTTGCCGTCACCAATATGGAAATGACAGATGCCCCGCTTGCCAGCCAGCATGCCGCCAACCCGTGCATCACTGACGATGCGCTCTATTTCATCCTGGCGCGGCTGGCTCGAGCGGTGGTCGGAAATGGCGATTTCGCCCAGTCCAATGACCTCAGGAATCCAGGCCAGGTCGCGCTGAATGTCGCCGGTCAGCGTCGGCGGGGGGACACGATAGGCGCCGGTATACATGAAGGCCGATATGCCTTCGGCACCCAGACCGCGGACCTTGGCCAGCAGGTCTGCCGGGGAGCGGCTGATGGCATCGGTGCCAAGCACACCTACCACCGTGCCAATGCCCACTGCGGCGATGTCGTGCGCCGTGATCTCCGGACAGCGGGTACCGCAACCGCCTTCGCCCCCGCCTCCGGTGACGTGCACATGCTGATCGATAAAGGCGGGAACGGCAGTCAGCTCACGGGCTTCCACCACCCTGACGGGCCAGCCCTTGGGAACGTCGAGGTCGTTGCCCAAGGCGACGATGATGCCTCCCGCCATGAGCATGTCGGTCGCCTCGAGGCGTTCGGGGGCAAAAATGGCTCCGACGCGCAATAGCGTCATGAGCGGGGGCTGCCGTGCGCCGATGGTCATAGTGACTCGCTGGCTGAGATGTCGTTTGAGGGCAGAAAACGCCGCGCCCGCAGGCGCTCGATGGCGGTATTGATGTCATCGATCAGTAGCACCAGCAGATCCCCCTCTCCCGCCTCATCAAACGCCCTGTCGACGGCATGACGCTCCTCCAGCACCACCTCGACGTGGCAGCTGCCGGGGGCCGACTCCGCACCCGCGCGCAGCAGGCTGGCGACTTCGCCGCCGGGGCGGCCGCGCGGGTCGGTTTCACACAGCAAGACGATGTCATGCATGCTGGCCAACTGTGCCCCCATGCTATGCAGGTCCTCGTCGCGGCGGTTACCCGGCGCGCTGGCCACGCAGATGCGCCGCTGCGCGGGGATGCGCCCCACCAGCTCGCTCAGGGCTTCGAGTGCCGGCACGTTGTGGCCGTAGTCGATCAGCACCTTTATGTCGCCGGCGTCGATGAAATTGGTGCGTCCCGGGTTCTGCCCCGGCGTCGGGTGGAAGGTCTGCAGGCCCAACTGGATATCCGCAATATTGAGCCCCAGCGCATAGGCCGCGGCGCTGGCCGCCAGAGCATTGGCAATATTGAAGCGGGCATGGCCGTCGAAGGTAATAGGGGTATCCAGCACCGAAATGATGCTGGCTTCGACATTGCCCTGGCGCATCACGATGCACTCGTTGTGGACCGTAAAGGCGACCCCATGCGCCTGGACATGCTGACTTACGGGCTCGGAGTCCGGGTCCAGGGTAAAGTAGATTACCTTGCCTCGGGCCCATTCCCTGCTCGCCAGTACCCGCGGATCATCGGCATTGAGCACGGCCGTCCCTTGTGGGCGGACCGCATCAATCACCACGCTCTTGCAGCGTGCCAGCTCGTCCAGGGTATGGATGTCGTTTTCCCCCAGGTGGTCGCTGGCGATGTTGAGTAGGACGCCCACCTGGCACTCATCGAATCCCAGTCCGCGACGCATGATGCCGCCCCGCGCGACTTCCAGCACGGCATACTCGACGGTGGGCTCGCGGAGGACGGTCGCGGCAGCCTGCGGCCCGCTGTAGTCTCCCCGCATGACGGCATGGTTGTCGATCTCGATGGCCCCGGTGCAGGCCGTGCCGACACTACGTCCTGCCTGGCGGAGCAGGTGCGAGATCAGGCGCACCGTGGTGGTTTTGCCATTGGTGCCGGTGACCGCGACGATGGGTATCCGTCCGCTGTCCTCGCTGTCCGGAAACAGCATCTCGACGACGTGATGACCGATATCCTGGCCGCTGCCATGGGTCGGGGAAAGATGCATGCGAAACCCCGGGCCGGCGTTGACTTCGACCACCGCGGCAGACTGCTCCTCCAGGGGCACCGTCAGCGTCTCGGCGAGCAGGTCGATGCCGATGATGTCGAGGCCGATCAGGCGGGCGATACGCTCGGCGGTGTACGTCACGTCTGGATGCAGATCCGCGGTGACATCCGTCGCTGTGCCCCCGGTGCTCAGGTTCGCCGTGGACTTCAGATAGATGACCTCGTCCTTGGCAATGATGCTCGCCAGGGTCAGGCCCTGCTGGGCGATCAGCCGATGCGACTGCTCGTCCAGATGAATCCGCGTCAGCAGGTTCTCATGACCGATGCCGCGACGCGGGTCCTGGTTTTCCCTATCTATCAGCGCCTGCAGCGTCGCCTTACCGTCGCCGACCACGTGTGCCGGGCGTCGCCTGGCGGCGGCCACCAGCTTGCCATTGATCACCAGCAGTCGATGGTCCTCGCCACTGACGAAGCGCTCGACCACCACCGATGCGTTTTGCAGCGAGGCGATGTGAAACGCCTCTCGCAACGCCGCTTCGTCAGCGATGTTGGTGGTGATGCCGCGGCCGTGATTACCCACCAGCGGCTTGGCGACAACCGGATAGCCGATATCGAGAGCGGCCTCGAGGGCTTCATCGATGGTGTGGCACGTATGGCCGTGCGGTACGGGAATCCCGGCCTCGCCGAGCACCTGTTTGGTCCAGTACTTGTCGTCGGCGATGCCGTGGCTGATCAGGCTGGTGCGGCATGTCACCGTCGCCTGTATCCGCTGCTGGCGGCAGCCGTGGCCCAGCTGGATATAGCTGCTGTTCTGGTCGAGTCGCGTAAAGGGAATGCCGCGGCGCACCGCGGCGTCCACGATCGATGCCGTGGACGGCCCCAGCATATGCGCGTCGCGCACCTGTTTCAGGCGGCTGACGATGGAGGAGATATCGATCTCGTCGCCACTGAAGAGCCTGGCGACGATGTCGACGGCCTCCACGCCGGCCGCGAGACCGCAGGCCTCGTCCCGGTAGCGATAGACGACGTTGTAGACGCCGGTTTCGTAGGAGTCCACCGTCTTGCCGTAGCCCACTGAAAAGCCGATCAGGTTCTGTAGCTCGATCGCCACATGCTCGACCACGTGCCCGGCCCAGGTGCCCCGCTCGAGGCGTTCCAGAAAGCCGCCGGCTCTCCCCACCGAGCAGCGGTGTTCGTATAGGGTCGGCAGCAGTTCTGTGACCCGTGCAGTGATGCCGGGGACCGTATCGCTGGGCCGCTCTTCGAGCTCGCCAATGTCCAGCCGCATGAAGATTGCCGGATAGCGGCTGTAGTAATTCGGACCACGCAGAGCGCGATGATCAAGTATGTTCATTCCCATGGCTCCCTGCCAGGATGGCGTCGAGTTCGTCGGCGACGAGATAGCGCCGAGCATCGACATCGTAGCCATGGCCACTGACCATGGCGTGCAAGATCATGTTTTCGATGGCTACCGGCTCGTCCATGGCCAGCTCCGCTATATTGGAACTCGCCAGGTCCCGGCTATCGATGATGATGACGTGGCCGGGCCCGATCGTTTCCAGGATGCGGTTGGGATGGATGATGACGGCGGCATCCTCACCAATGCCGACACCCAGCTGTTCCGGGTTGCTGGCCCCCACCTGCATCAGGCGCGTGAACCGGCCTCGCTCGAGAAAGTGGCTGTCGATGATCATCCCGCGCACGAAGTCCAGGCCGAAGGTCATGTTGACGCCACCCTTGCGCAGGGCGTCTGACGCCGCACCGTTGTAGATCATGGTGCTCGGCATGGCCGCGGCACCGGCACTGGTCCCCGCGACCACTGCGCCAGCCCGCAAGCGTTCGCGAATAGCGCGAAGTGCGGGAGAGCCGCCAAATACGGTGGTCAGGCGCAGCTGATCGCCGCCGGTGAAGAAAATCACGCCACTACGTTGAATGAGCTGGACATTATCGGCATCCGCGGCCTGCTGGCGATCTTGAATGTCCAGCGCATGGACCCGGCTTGCGCCCAGGCGAGAGAAGGCAGCTTCGTAGCTGGGCAAGAGTTCTTCAGGAATGCTGCTGGCCGTGGCAATGATAGCGACTTCATCGCTCTCTTCAGGCGCAAGCTCGAAAACCCGCCGCAGGATGGCGAGTTCTGAGGTCTTGTCCTCAGCACCGCCAATGGCCACGATGTGGCCGGAGACGTTGGGGGGGTGTGACGCCATATCCCATTCGCCGCCCAGCGACGCTTTTGAGGAACACTGAGAATTACCGATATCGGTAATGTCGTATTATTTAATGTATTAACTCATCTCTTTACTTATAACAGCTGAACACCACCCTGGCCAGTTTAATAATGTGCCATTGGTATGACTGAATCCCTCATCTGCTATATTAGATTTCTGATCTCTGGTGTTTTTACCCTGCGCAGTAATGATAAGCCGCTATGCTTCGATCATGGGCCTTGCCTGGGGCTGGCCGAGCGTCGGCGCAGGCAATGCTATTTCCTACCGGCTAACCGCTGTGCTTGAGCGGTAAGTGCAGTGGAAGCCGAGCTTGTCAAGGAGTCGGGCATGAGCGATCGGAATATTTTTGTCGTCGGATTGGATGAACACAATCGCGAGCGTCTCGCGCACCTACGTGGAGCTGAGAATTATCGTTTTCATGGCGTGATCGAGCCTGCCGAGGTCAATGATACGGAAATCTTCCCTATCGAAGATATGCTGTCCCGGGCCGAAAGCCAGCTGAAGGCGTTTGGTGAGCCGATAGATGCTATCGTTGGCTACATGGATTTTCCCGTCTCGACCATGCTGCCGTTGCTCTGCGAGCGGCTTGGTACGCGCTCTACGAGCCTCGAGAGCCTATTGAAATGCGAACATAAGTATTGGAGCCGGCTCGTTCAGCGCGAGGTGATTGCCGACTACATCCCTCGCTTTACCGCCTTTGATCCCTTCGATAGCCAGGCTCTGCAGCATATAGGGGAAGCGGGGCTGTACTTTCCGTTCTTCGTCAAGCCCATCAAATCATCGGGGTCGAGGCTGGGGTTTCGCATCGAAAGCCCAGAGGACTTCGCCCATGCGGTTGAGCGTCTATGTGAAGGTATCGGCACGATTTCGGAACCATTCAATTACGTGCTGGATCACGCAAAATTGCCTGACGATGTGCGCGCGGTGGATGGTGGGAACTGCATGGCTGAAGAGATAATTGGTGGTTGGCAATGTACGGTAGAGGGCTATGTTTTTCAGGGAGAGGTTGTGCCCTATGGCATTGTCGACTCGATACGCTATCCACAGGTACTGAGTTTCTTTTATTATCGATACCCGTCACTGCTTCCCTCATCGATTCAGGCGAAGATGCAAGAGCTGACTCGTCAGATAATGGGGCATATAGGCTACAATGACGCTGCGTTCAATATCGAATATTTCTGGGATGAAGTGCAGGATCGCATCTGGCTGCTGGAAATCAATACCCGTGTTGCACAGTCGCATTGCGATCTGTTCGAAAAGGTTGATGGGGTCAGCCATCAGCAGGTCACGGTGGATCTGGCCCTGGGTCAGTTGCCGGATATGCCTTACCGACAGGGGGCATTCAAGGTCGCGGCGAAGTTCTTCTATCGCGTGTTCTTCGTCGACGCCACTGTCAGCCAAGTGCCCAGTGATGCGGAGATAGAGGCACTTCAGCAAGCGTTCCCTGGTACTATGATCACGCTACAGGTCGAGGTCGGTATGCGTTTGTCATCCCTGCCTGAGCAAGACAGCTACAGTTATGCCCTGGCCTACGTGTGGATGGGCGCAGATGACGATGTGGCGCTGGAAGAGCGCTATGCGCGGCTTGCCGAGCAGCTACATTTTGCGTTTGAGGACATCGTCGGTTGACATGCTCTCGTCGCCGGGATGAATCGCAACAACACCAGATACGTCAAGGGAGCAGCGTCATGCATATCGTCAGCGATTTTCCCCGCCAGGTGCAGGAAGAGGAAGACTGGATCACGCTAGCCGATGGCTGTCGGCTGGGCATACGTATCTGGCGCCCGGTGGATGCCGAGAGCGATCCGGTACCGGCCATCCTCGAGTACCTGCCGTATCGCAAGCGCGACCTGACGGCGATGCGTGACGTCCAGACTCACGCCTATTGGGCCGGCCATGGCTATGCCGGGGTGCGGGTCGATATCCGTGGCAGCGGCGAATCGGACGGTGTGCTGACCGACGAATACCTGCAGCAGGAGCTGGACGACGGCGTGGAAATACTGCGCTGGCTGGGCCAGCAAGCGTGGTGTACCGGTGATGTAGGCATGATCGGCATCTCCTGGGGCGGCTTCAACGGCCTGCAGATCGCGGCACTGCAGCCGCCCGAGCTGAAGGCCATCATTACGCTGTGCTCCACCGACGATCGCTACGCCGATGATGTCCACCACATGGGGGGCTGCCTGCTGGGTGACAACCTGTCTTGGGCCTCTACCATGTTCGATGGCAATACCTGTCCACCTGATCCGCAGCTGGTCGGCGATCGCTGGCGGGACATGTGGCTGGAACGCCTGGAGCACAGCGGGCTGTGGCTGGCAACCTGGCTACGCCATCAGCGCCGCGATGACTACTGGAAGCATGGCTCGGTGTGCGAGGATTTCTCGCGCATTCGCTGCCCCGTCTATGCCGTCAGCGGCTGGGCGGATGGTTACTGCAATGCCGTGTTCCGGTTGCTGGCGGGGCTCGATGTGCCACGCAAGGGCCTGGTGGGCCCCTGGTCACACAAGTATCCGCACCTTGGCGTGCCAGGCCCGGCCATCGGCTTCCTGCAGGAATCGCTACGCTGGTGGGACCATTGGCTGAAGGGCAAGGATACGGGCATCATGGACGAGCCGATGCTGCGGGTGTGGATGCAGGATTCGGTGCCACCCTCGGCCCGCTATGACGAGCGGCCGGGCCGCTGGGTTGCCGAACCGAGTTGGCCATCGCCGCGTATCGAGGCGAGGTCTTTCTTCCTCACCAGCGGTCACGACCTGCTGCCTAGCACGGGGGGCACCGATGGCTGCAAGGTGGACGACGATTTGCCCCTCTCGGTGCGCTCACCACTGTCGGTTGGCCTGTATGCGGGGAAGTGGTGTTCCTACAATGCTCCCCCCGACCTGCCACACGATCAGCGTGACGAGGACGGTGGCTCGCTGATCTTCCAGACGGCGCGACTCGAACAAGACATCGAGATCTGTGGGCAGCCCGTCGTCGAGCTCGACATCGAAGCCGATCAGCCGGTAGCGATGGTGGCGGTCAGGCTCAGTGATATCGCGGATGACGACAAGGCCACGCGGATCTCCTATGGTCTGCTCAACCTGACCCATCGCGAGAGTGACGAATTTCCCGAGCAGCTGGAGCCCGGCAAGCGTTATCGGGTGCGTGTGGCGCTCAAGCATATTGCGCAGAAGTTTCCCGTGGGTAACGCCATACGACTCTCGCTCTCGACCAGCTATTGGCCGCTGGCCTGGCCGTCGCCGGTGCCCGTCAAGCTCACCGTTCATCCTGCCGGCAGCCGGCTCATCTTGCCGTGTCGTGAACCTCAGCCCCAGGAAGACGACGCGCTGCCCGCGTTCGATCCGCCGGAAGCCGCGCCACCGCTGGCGGTGACCCTGATACAGCCGAGCCAGGAAGCCTGGCGGGTGATACGCGACCTTGCCAGTGACAAAACCACACTCGAGGTCATCAATGACCAGGGCAGCTTCCGGATCGACGACATCGATCTGGAACTCTCGTCGCGCGTCGTGGAGCGCTACACCTATGCCTATGGCAACTATGACAGCCTGAGCGGCTGGACCGAGTGGGAGCGCAGTTTCCGGCGCGGGGACTGGATGGTACGCAGCGTGACCCGCACCTTGATGACCTCCAACGCCGAGAACTTTCGCCTGCGCGCTACGATGGATGCCTACGAGGGAGATAGTCGGGTGTTTTCCAAGAGTTGGGACGAGGAGATTCCGCGCGACCTGGTTTGAGTTCAACTGCTCGCCAAACTGGCGATCATCACCAGCTGACACCGGGTGGTCGAGAGATCGCCCGGTAATTCAGTGGTTATAGGTGGACTCGATTAGCGTTTTGCAGGGCTAGCGTAAACCCAGAAACGACAATACCACGAGTACGATTACCACCGCGCCGATGATCCATACGATATTGTTCATAAAACCTCCATGTGATTCGTCTTACTCTTCGGTATAGGAGCCGCTAATAGCAAAGCTGGCTGCTAGTGGCTCATGATCGATGTGCTATCCAAGGTGCCTGGCGCTGAATATTCGGAAAACAGCATCAATCCGAGGAACGCAAGAATGATGGTAATGGAGACGCTGGCATTCTTTAGTTCCATGGTAATTTCTATTTCCTGTCAATGTGTTGCATAAATCGTTGGCGCCCCATCCTCTGCGGCGCACAGTGCGACATCCTGTCTAGGCACTTCCCTCGCCTCACTCACATTGATAGTAAGCGAGATTCGCCACTCCGACTGTGCGCTGGCAAACACCAGAGCAATATTGGACTTCCCCCACTCCACTGGAGTGAGGGGCCAATACTGCTGATCGAGTGCTGAAAGCGCAGCGCTGAAACGCTCTATGCTAGAACGCCAAGGAAAACAGCATCCCGAGTAGCGCACAGCTGCCCAATACCGTGAGCATGCCGACCTTGAAACGAAAGATAGCGAGCATGGCCGCGGCGGAGAGCAGCAGGGCAAGCGGCTCGAGTGATGCCGGGTTCGGGATCAGCAGGCGAGCTCCCAGGGCGCGCCACTCCTCGACCTCGGCAAAGATCACGTGGAGCCCGAACCAGATCGCCAGGTTGAGGATCACGCCGACCACCGCCGCGGTGATGGCAGACAGCGCGGCACTGAGTGCGCGGTTGTCGCGCAGGCGCTCCACGTAGGGCGCGCCGAGGAAGATCCACAGGAAGCAGGGCACGAAGGTCACCCAGGTGGTAAGCACCGCCGCCAGGGTCGCCGCCAGCATGGGGTCGAGCCCAATGGCCTCACGGTAGGCTGCCATGAAACCGACGAACTGCACCACTTGGATCAGCGGTCCCGGGGTGGTCTCGGCCATGCCCAGGCCGTCGAGCATCTCTCCGGGCGCCAGCCAGGCGTAGTTCTGAACCGCTTCCTGGGTGACGTAGCCGAGAACCGCATAGGCGCCGCCAAAGGTCACCACCGCCATCTTGCTGAAGAAGGTGGCGATCTGGCTGAAGACGTTCTCGCTGCCCAGTATCAGCAACAGCAGCGCTACCGGCGTCAGCCACAGCAGCAGGAAGATGGCCGAGACGCGCAGCGACCAGCCGCGGTTGGGCCGCGCGTGGGCCGGCAGCCCCTCGCCGAGCAGCGAGTCGCGGTCGCTGAGCCCCTGGTCGTTGCCATTGCCATGGCCGCCGCCCACCTGAAAGGCCGTCATGCCGCGCTTGCCGCCCCAATAGCCCAGCAGCGCCGCACTCAGGATGATCAGCGGAAACGCCACCTCGAAAAAGAAGATGGCCACGAAGGCTGCCGCCGCCAGGCCCAGCATGATCCGATTCTTGAGTGCCCGCTTGCCGATCCGCACCACCGCATTGAGCACCACCGCCAGTACCGCGGCCTTGAGGCCGAAGAACAGCCCCTCCACCAGCCCCACGTTGCCCAGCGCCGCATACAGATAGCTCAGCGCGAGGATGGCGATGAAGCCGGGCAGTACGAACAGGCAGCCGGCGACCAGGCCGCCCTTGGTACGGTGCATCAGCCAGCCGATATAGATGGCCAACTGCTGGGCCTCCGGCCCCGGCAGCATCATGCAGTAGTTGAGGGCATGCAGAAAACGCCGCTCGCCGATCCACTGCTTCTCCTCGACCAGGATACGATGCATCACCGCGATCTGGCCGGCGGGACCGCCGAAGCTCAGCATGGCAATGCGTAGCCAGACCATCACGGCCTCACGAAAGGGAACCTGGTGGGGCGTCTCGATGGTAGGCGGCATGGCAAACTCTCGGCTGATGGCAGGAGGAAACGACGGCACAACGGGGCCCTATCCTCGATGTAGTCGCCGAGCTTGTCCAGTCATCGATGGCCAGTGCCCTGTTGCCTATCGCCAATGACGGTGCAGCAGCCAGTGGGCGCCAAGGCACATAGCCATGGGCAGTAACAGCCAGGCGCCGCCACCCAGCGATTTGGCGCGCCACATCAGCAGCAGCATGACCGCTCCCATCAGCACCAGGCAGATGGTCATCATCCAGTGGTGAAGGTGGTTCATTGGGCCTCTCCTTGCGGGGTTTCGCGGGTGAAGCGCCGCTTGAGCAGCAGCGAGTTGCCGATCACTGAGAGCGAGCTTGCGGTCATGGCGATCACGCCGATCATCGGGTGTAGCAGGCCGATGGCAGCAATGGGGATCGCCGCCACGTTATAGGCGCTGGCCCAGATCAGGTTCTGGACGATCTTGCCGTAGGTGGCGCGGGACAGGTGCATGGCGTCCACCACGGCGGTCAGTTCGCCGCGCACCAGGGTCACGTCGGCGGCTTCGATGGCCACGTCGGCGCCGGCACCGATGGCGATACCGACGTTGGCTTGGGTGAGGGCCGGGGCGTCGTTGATGCCGTCGCCGACCATCGCCACGTGGTTACCGTGGGTTTCCTGCAGCTTGCGGATGGCGTCGACCTTGCCTTCCGGCAGCACCCCGGCCTGAACCTCGTCGATGCCGACCTCGTCGGCCACGGCGCGGGCGGCGCGTTCGTTGTCGCCGGTGATCATCACCACATGCAGCCCCAGCTCATGCATGCCGCGGATGGCCTCGATCGATTCGTCCTTGAGGGTGTCGGCCACGGCTACCAGACCCAGCGCCTGGCCGTCGGCGGCGACGATCACCACGGTGCGGCCCTTGCCCTCGAGCTCGCTCATGGCGTCATCCAGTGCCTCGAGGCCCTGCACGCCTTCCTCTTCCAGCAGTCGACGATTACCGATCAGCACGCTCTCCTCGCCGACCTTACCCGAGACGCCGCGTGCCCCGGTGGAACGGAACTCGCTGACCTCGTCGGGTTTCACGTCGCGCTGCTTTGCCCCATCCACGATGGCCCGGGCGATGGGGTGCTCCGAGGCGTTCTCCACGCTCGCCGCCAGGGTCAGCAGGCGTGTCTCGTCGACGCCCTCGGCGGTGACCGCCTCGGTGAGCTCGGGCTCGCCGCGGGTGATGGTGCCGGTCTTGTCGAGGACCATCACCTTGACGTCCTTGAAGGTCTGGATCGCTTCGCCGGAGCGGATCAGGATGCCGCGCTCGGCGCCGATGCCCGAGCCCACCATCAGCGCGGTGGGCGTGGCCAGGCCCAGGGCGCAGGGGCAGGCGATGACCAGCACCGCAATGGCGGCGAGGATGGCAAGTATCGGCGTGGCGGCTTCGGGGTTCACCCACGGCAGGAAGGTCGCGCCCCAGTCGAGAACGGGGCGCAGGAGGTCGGGCAGCAGCAGCCAGACGATCAGGCTGGCCAGGGCGATCAACAGCACCACCGGCACGAAACGGCCGGTCATGCGGTCGGCAAACTCCTGGATCGGCACCCGTGAGCCCTGGGCCTGGTCGATCAGCTTGACCACCTGTGACAGGAAGGTATCGCCGCCAACGCGGGTCGCCTTGACCCGCAAGCGCCCCTCCTTGTTGATCGTGGCGCCGATCACGCTGTCGCCGTTGCTCTTGTAGACGGGGATCGACTCGCCGGTGGCGATCGACTCGTCGATATGGCTCTCGCCCTCGACTACTTCGCCGTCGGTGGGGATCTTGTCGCCGGGACGCACGATCATGATGTCGCCGATGGTCAGCTCCTTCACCGGCACCTCGACCTCCTCGCCGTCGCGCTCTACCCGCGCCGTCTTGGCGCCCAGGGTCAGCAGGCGGCGAATGGCCTGGGACGCGCGCCCCTTGGCCAGGGCTTCCAGGTAACGCCCGAGCAGATGGAAGGTCATGATGGTGGCGGCCATCTCGATGAAAGAGGTCATCGGGTAGACGAAGCCAATCAGGCCGATCAGGTAGGGCGGCAGGCTGCCCATGGAGATCAGCACGTCCATATTGAAGGTGCCGTTCTTGAGCGAGCGCCAGGTCGACTTGTGGGTGGCGATGCCGCCGTAGAGAAACACCACCGGGAAGGCCAGCAGTGCCACGATCGCCAGATAGCCGGGTATCGGCTGCCAGAACATGTGCGGCATCATCAGCAGCATGATCAGGGTGGTGGGCACCGCGGCGATGATCAGCCGCTTGCGGGCCTGGGAAAGGTAGGCTTCCTCGATCTCGGCGTCGCTGTCGCCGTCCTCTGCCTCGTCAGTCTGCACGGCGGCGACATCGTAGCCTGCCCCTTCCACGGCGTTCTTGAGCGTGTCGCCATCGAGGTCGCCGGTAACGGTGACCGAGACACGGTGATTGGCGATATTGGTGTCGATCGACTCGACGCCCGACAGGCGTTCGAGCGTCTTGCGCACGATGCCAGCACAGTGGTCTGAGCCCATGCCGGGCACCGTCAGGCGAATCTGCTGCTTGCCGCTCCCGCCGCTGACGGCGGCCACGTCATAGCCGGCGCCCTCCACGGCGCCTTTCAGTGCCTCTCCATCGGGGCCGTCGTCGTCGATGGTCACGCTGACCCGATGGTTGGCGATATTGGTATCGATCTCGCCCACGCCGTCGAGGCGCTGGAGCGTCTTGCGCACGATGCCGGCACAGTGGTCACTGCCCATGCCGGGCACTGTCAGGGTAATCGTCTTCGCGGTCGTATCGGTCATCGCATGCCTCCTGCGAGCGGGGCCGAAGGGGCGGCCAGCGGGTGGCCGCCGGAACATCCTGGCGCTGCTATCAACGCGGTTCAGTGATGGGCGTCGTGGTCGTCGGGATCGGCGCCGCCCTCGGGGGTGGCCTGCTCGAGCTGTTGGCGCTGCTCGTCGCTCATCAGGTCATGCATGGCGTTTCGCATGCGCACCATCTCGGCCATCATTTCACCGTGCAGCTCGGCCATCTGGCCGTGTAGCGCCTGGACCTCATCAGGGTCGGGGCGCTCGCCGTGCATCTCGGCCATCAGGTCGTCGCGCAGGTTCATCAACTGCCCCATGCGCTCGAACTGGGCAGGGCGGTGCTCCTGCATCAGCTCGCGCATCTCGCTGCGCTGCTCATCGTCGAGCATCGACATCATGCTCATGCCGGCGGCTCCGCCCATCATCGGGCAGGGCATCATGCCGCCACCCATCATGCCCTTCATCATGCCGGGGCCCATGCCGCCCTGGCTGCCGCCCATCATCCCTTCCATCATGCCGGAGCCCATGCCGCTCTGGCTGCCGCCCATCATTTGCCCCATCATGCCGGGGCTCATGCCGCCCTGGTCGCCCCCCATCATGCCTCCCATCATGGAGCGTCCTTGGCCTTCTCGGTCGCCCATCATCCCCTGGGCGAAGGCAATGCCGGTACCACTGGCAGCGAGTGCCACGGCGAGTGCGAGTGTCAACGTCTGCTTGCGAAGCTTCATGTTCATTCTCCCGTCGGGCGAGAGGCCCGATTGATGGTCATCGTCTACATTCTGCGAGCTGTGTGGGGCACGCAGGTCAATGCCGTTTCATCATCACCAACGCTGCGCGATCCTCGAGACCTGAACCGCTGAGTGAGCAGGCAGATCGCACTGGGCGGGACAGGGCAACAGTCCGAGCCGGGTTGTTTCTGAGCATGTCGCGGGTTTGGCTAGGTCCATGGCGCAAGGCTCGACTGACAGGGTGGTGGAATCACCCTAGTTCAACGTCGCAACCTTTCCATTGATGCAGATCAAGGGCGCCTCGATGGTCAACCTGCGTGCAGGACGCTGGTTGCGGGCCTGATCGGGCCGGGTCAGAATTGGCCAGGTCCACTGGATCTATCGCCACCTTCGAGCGTTTTCCTCGCGTCTGACCCCTCTTACCTCATGGCACGGTGGTGATCGATTCGCACTGCCACCTCATCGAGCGCGAAGAACCGGGCGTGACGGCGACACTTCGCGCGAGTGGATCCTGCCATGTCGTAGCTTGGCGCCGTGCGGTGGCGTTGCGTCGCGCTATCCCCAGCTGATGAGAGATGAGGAAGAGATGTCATGACCCATTGTCGCTGGCCACTTGCCGTGGCCGTGCTGTTGACCCTGATGGTGGGCTGCTCCCGTGATTCGGGTGATATCAGCCTCGAGCAGCTACGAGGTCAGACGCATATACACGGCCTGGCCTTTGATCGATCGGATAGCGAACGGCTGTGGCTGGCCACCCACCATGGTTTCTATGCTGTGGATCGCGATGGCATGGCTCGCCGGGTGTCGGAGGAGACCCATGACTTCATGGGCTTCACGCCGCACCCCACTGACGCCGAGACCTTCTTCGCCAGCGGCCATCCGGCCCGGGGCGGCAATCTTGGCGTGGTAGTCTCCAGCGATGGGGGTAAACACTGGGAGCAGCGCTCGCCCGGCGCCGATGGCCCGGTGGACTTCCATCAGCTCACCGTCAGCGAGGCCATCCCCGACGTGCTCTACGGAGCCTATGCCGGTCAGCTTCAGCTCAGCCAGGACGGTGGTTCCAGCTGGCAGATCCGCGCCCAGGCGCCCGCCGGGCTGATGGCCCTGGCGGCCTCGAGTCGAGATCCCGAGCAGCTCTATGCGGCCACTCAGACGGGGCTGTTGATGAGCCCGGACGGCGGCGAGCGCTGGCGTCAGATTCACGCCGAGCGTCGTCCCACGAGCCTGGTGGTGGCGAGCCAGGGAGAGCTTTACGCCTTCATGCTGGGAGTCGGCTTAGTGAAAGGGCCGGAGGGCAGCCGCGACTGGGAGGTGGTCAAGGCTGACTGGGGTGAGCGCTACTTGCTGCACCTGGCGGTGGATCCGAATGATGCCCAGCGGTTGGTAGCGTCAGATGATGAGGGGCGCCTGTTGCTCAGCGCCAATGGCGGGCGTGACTGGTCGCACCTCGAGTGATCCAGGAGCAAGAGCATGCTGGATTACCTCGCTAGATGACGCCTCGGACTAGACGCCGCCGACCCTGGCGACGGCTGCTGCTGGTGATGGGCATTGCCCACCTGGTGGGCCTGGCCTCGTCACTGGACGCAATGATGTCGAGCCGTACTTCCCAAGGCGCCGTGGCCTGGATCGTCTCCCTCAACACGCTGCCCTATGTGGCGGTGCCGGCCTACTGGGTGTTCGGACGGACGAAGTTTCAAGGCTATGTGTCTTCTCGCCGTGACGAGGATTCTGCCTTGGGGCGAGCTCTCGCCGACAAGTTGGTGGAGTTGCGATCGCATACGGTCTCGGCGGCGCACTCGGACAAGCATCTGGTGGGCGTCGAGGAGTTGGCCAAGTTGCCGTTTCTAGGTGGCAATCGTGTCGATCTTCTCATCGATGGCGAGGCGACCTTCGAGAGCTTGTTTGCCGGCATTGAATCCGCCGAGCGCTATCTGCTGGTGCAGTTCTACATCGTACGGGCAGACGCGGTGGGCATGGCGTTGCAGGCTCGGCTGATCGAAAAAGCGCGCGAAGGGGTGGAGGTGTTCTTCCTCTACGATGAGATCGGCAGCTATGCCCTGCCGGGCCGCTATCTAAAGGCGTTGGAGGCGGCAGGAGTGCGCGTGCATCGCTTTCACTCCACACGCGGCCCCGGTAACCGTTTCCAGCTCAATTTCCGCAATCATCGCAAGATCGTGGTGGCCGACGGTGCCCGAGCCTGGGTCGGGGGCTTCAACGTTGGCAACGAGTATCTGGAGGGCCACCCGCGCATCGGCCCCTGGCGTGATACCCACCTGATGATCGAAGGGCCGGCGGCCCTGGCGCTGCAACTGGTGTTTCTCGAGGACTGGCACTGGGCCACCGAGGAGTTGCCCGATCTACCCTGGTCGCCGGTCGTCCCCAGCCACCACGGGGCCACGGTGTTGATCCTGCCGACAGGCCCCGCGGATCGCTTCGAAACCGCCAGCCTGATGATTCAGCAGGCGATTCACGCCGCACATCAGCGTATCTGGATCTCCAGCCCCTACTTCGTGCCCGACGAGGGAGTACAGGCGATGCTCAAGCTCGCCGCCCTGAGCGGTGTCGACGTGCGGATACTGATCCCTGAGCGTCCCGACAACCCCTTGACCTATTTCGCCGCCTACGCCTTTCTGGACTCGCTACTCGAGGCGGGCGTTGGGGTCTATCGCTACGAGGAGGGATTCTTGCATGGCAAGTCCTTTCTGGTGGACGACATCGGTGCGGCGGTGGGCACCGTGAATCTCGACAATCGCTCTTTTCGTCTCAATTTTGAGGTGACGGCAATGGTGATGGACTCAGGCTTTGCCGCCGAAGTGGAAGCGATGTTCGAGGACGACTTCGCTCGGTCGAGGCTCATGCAGGCAGAGGAGATCGACGAACTCCCGCTGTGGCATCGGGTGGCGGCGCGGGGTGCGTACCTCCTCGCGCCGCTGCTGTGAGCCGGGCATGACCATGACCAGCGTCGATGTCGTGTCGACCTTGGGGCGGCACTGAGGTTGATGGGCCGCTAAGCGCCATGAAATACTCTTCCGACCACCATCCGTTCCAGCAATTGAGCTCGATCCATGCGGCGTCTCCTTATTTCCTGGCTGCTGTGTTTACCGTTGGCATTCGCCATGGTGTCGGGGCCGGCTGCGGCGACGGATGGCCCTGGTGCAGACGCTAGCTGCCCCATCCAGCACGAGCCATCGGTCGAGCTGCTATCCACCCTTGACGTATCGCTAATGACGGATGACGTGCAGGACGATAGCGGTGGCACCGGCTGCGTGACCTCCTGCGTCAATCTCTCCGCCGGGGCCTCACCCAACCCCGGTTTGCATCCCCCCTCCAGCGAAGCGCTGCATGCGCCTGCCGCTGTGTGGCTATCCACATCCCCTGAACGTCTCGAGCGTCCTCCTCGCGTCTGACTCGCTGTTGATTCGCGGCTCGTCCACACGGCGAGCCAATCTTCACGAGAGACGAGAGGTTATCCATGACCTATTGCAACGGTTGGCACGCCACCCGGCGGGTGGCAGTGCGGACAGCGTTTACGGCCGATGACGGCAAGCCGCGGGGGGGCGTCTGATGGACTATCCCAATATCGATCCAGTGGCGATCTCGCTAGGGCCACTGCAGGTCCACTGGTATGGCTTGATGTACGTGGTGGGCTTTGTGGCGGCCTGGTGGCTGGGGCGCCGGCGCGCCCACCGGGTGGGGCTGAGCCAGGATGCCATCGGTGACCTGGTGTTCTATGCAGCGCTCGGGGTGGTGATCGGGGGACGCTTTGGCTACGCCCTGTTCTACGGCCTCGACCGGCTGTTAGCCGACCCGCTGTGGCTGTTCATGCTCTGGGACGGCGGCATGAGTTTCCATGGCGGCCTGCTTGGCGTGCTGGTGGCGGCCCTGCTGTTCGCGCGCAAGCATCGGCTCGGCTACTTCCAGCTCACCGACTTTATCGCACCCCTGGTGCCGATCGGCCTGGGGGCGGGCAGGATCGGTAATTTCATCAACCACGAGCTGCCCGGTCGCGTCAGCGAGCTGCCCTGGGCCATGCCCTTTCCCCATATGGGGCCCGAGCCACGTCACCCTTCGGCGCTCTATGAATTCGCCCTGGAAGGGGTGGTGCTGTTTGCCGTGCTGTGGTGGCTATCGGCTAAGCCGCGGCGGAGAGGCTTGATCTCCGGCCTGTTCCTGCTGCTGTACGGCGTGTTCCGCTTCGCCGTGGAGTTCGTGCGGCTGCCGGACGAGCATATCGGCTTTATCGCCTTTGGCTGGGTCACCATGGGCATGCTGCTGACCGCGCCGATGATCGTCGCGGGTATAGCGCTGATGGCATGGTCGCGTCGGCAGCCGATCGACGCGACGCGTGACCAGCGGCGTTGAGCATGGCCCTGTCGGGTTCGGGCCGAGGCATCCGGTGCGGTTAGCGCGATGCCCCGGCTCGGAGGGGGGAGATCAGTCGCCGCTGAGCAGCTCGAGGCCGCGGCGGGCCAGCTGTACGGGGCGCGACTCGCTGATGGTCCAGGCGGCCATCGAACCATCGTACATGGCGACATCGTCGAAACCGGCGATTTCGCTGAGCACGAACCAGTCGGTGGCGGCCCAGTGGCCGGTATTGCAGAACGCAATGGTGCGCTCATCGCGGTTCAGCTCGGCCGCGTTGATGCGCGCGTCCAGCCCGTCGGTATCCAGGTAGTAGGCACCGTTACGGTCATTCATGTGGCTCTGGTGCGGCAGGTTGCGAGCGCCGGGTATGGTGCCGGCCTCACGTACCGCGGGAGACGTCGTTTCGCCGGTGAAATAGTCCGACGGCCGGGCGTCTACCAGTTGGGTCTGGCGCTGGCGTGCCTCTTCCACCTGTTCGGTGGTGGCGATCAGTTCTTCGCGAAGCTCTGCGCTGAAGGTTGCCGCCTCGACGCTGGGCGTCGGGCCGCTGGCCACCTCGCGATCCTGCTGCTGCCAGCCGGCGAAGCCGCCGTCGAGGATCGCCACCTGGTCGTGGCCGAGGATCTTGAAGGTCCAGTAGATGCGCGCGGCAGTGCCGAAGTCGGTGGGGCCGGTACCGGCGGGGGCGATCACCACGCGGTTGTCATTGCTGATGCCGAGTTCGCCGATCAGCTGCTCGAGCTCCTCGACGGCGGGCATCAGGCCGGCCACGTCATTGCGGCTCTCGCGCCAGCCGTCTTCGCCGTAGCGGGTGTGGCGGCTGCCGGGAATATGCGCGGCTTCAAACGCTTCGTGGCCGCCGCCGCCGTCGATATCGGAGCGCACGTCGAGCACTACCAGGTCGTCGTCAGCGAGATGCTGCTCGAGCCAGTCGGCATCGACCAACGGGCTGAGACCGCTGGCGTGAACCTGTGCTGAAAACCACAGGGTGGCAAGTGTCAGGATAAGCGTGCGGAACATGGCGAGTACCTCCAGGCATGGGGTGACTTGCCCGCCGCCAGTGGCCGCGGGCATGGCGCAGCGTATCAGCCCTGCCAGGCGTGGCTGGCAAAGGCGTCATCCAGGTCAGGATGGTTGACGTGGTTGGCGTAGTTGGAGAGAGTCTTCACCGCCAGCGCCAATACAATCTGTAGCACCTGCTGCTCCTCGAAGCCAGCGTCGAGGAAGGCCTTGACGTCGGCATCGTTGGGCTTGCCGCGAGTCTCGAACATGACCCGTGTGAAGGCGCTGAGGGCCGCCAGGCGCTGATCGGGGATCGGCTGGTCGGTGCGGATGGCCTCGAGCACATCGGCCGGCACCTGGGACATCTTGTCGGCCAGCATGCTGTGTGCCGACATGCAGTAGCCGCAGCCGTTGAGACGGCTGATGGTCAGAAACACCACTTCCTGTTCGGGCGGTGCGAAACCCGACGCCTCACGGAACAGCTCATAGCCGTGCAGATAGGTGCTAAGAACGCCGGGCGCCTTGGCCATACCTTCATACATGTGCGGCACGAAGCCCAATTTGGCATTGGCTTTCTCGAGCAGAGGGCGCGCCTGGTCGTCGGCGTTGTCGAGGGTCTGGGGGGCAAGCTGCATCTTGTAGTCTGCAGACATGGGTATGACTCCTTTCAGTCGATGGCACGGGTCGTGCCATATGTGGATCGATTAGTTCAAAAATAGCGGCACTAAGAAGTGTGTTCTTCCGCTAGGTCTATCGCTGAATAGCCGCTAGTGAAGCGGCTCCAGAAAGAGTCGAGCGGCCGCTTCGGTGGTGGCCCGATCACTCGTCGATTTGAGCAGGGTGCGTAGCCCGGCCATGCCCATCGTCAGGTAGGTAGCCAGCGCCCTGGCGTCGCGCTGGGCGTCGATATCCCCCTGCTGCTGGGCCGAGACGACCGCTTGCTGAAACAGCGCAGTGATGGCGTTGAGGCTGCGTCTGGCCTCTTCCGCGGCCAGGCCTTCTCGCTGTCCCAGCTCGCTGGCGGAGTTGAAGATCAGGCAGCCCAGCGCGGCGCGCTCGCTGCCCGCCTCGGCGGCGGTGTCGACGAACAGCCCTTCGATGAAGGCCCGGGCAGAGGGAGCGGCGGCCAGGCGGCGCTCGAGGCGGCTGAGCAAATTAGCCCGATAGCGACGCAGCGCCTCGAGGAACAGCTGCTCCTTGTTGCCGTAGGCCTGGTAGAGGCTGCTGCGCGAGATCTGCATGGCGTCGAGCAGGTCGCGTGTCGAAGCACTGTCGTAGCCTCGTGACCAGAACACCTGCATAGCGGCGCTGGTCGCTTGGTCGGGGCTGAAGGCTATGGGGCGTCCGCGTGTCATATTGGTAATTTAGTACCGATCGGTCCATATTTCAAGAGGTGCACGGCGCCAGGACATTGCAACGCACTGTAAGGATCCGGGCATGGCGCTGACCAAGCGGGTATGGCGTCACAAGCGACTTGGCTGTCTATGCCCGTTTGTCGCCGAGTGTAGCGCCATGCTGCAGCGGCAGACGCAGCCGTTGCTCATCCGTGATCGAGGAGGTCAAACAATGACAATACAAGACGAGAAGCGTCGCACTCTGCTGAGTCGACTCAGCCGTCAGCTTGGCTATACCGCGCCGGCACTGCTCTTGGTAGCAAGTGGTTCGGCGTTTCAAGCGGTGGCCGGCGAGACGCCCGATGGCAGTGCCTATACCAGCGGCAAGGAAGCACCCTTGATGCTGGCAGAGGCGCATGCCGAAGGCGAGGGGGAAGCCGAAGCCGAAGGGGAAGCCGAAGCCGAGGGAGAAGCCGAAGGGGAAGCCGAGGCGGGTGACCACGACAGATCCGCGGTCGAGCGCCCCGAGGGTTACACCCCGGGCTATGACGAGTCGGGTGATAACCCCGCCGAGCTGATCGCTCGAGGCGAGGCGCTGTTCAACGACACCTCGCTGAGTACCAATGGCCTCTCCTGTGCCAGCTGCCACGGTGCCGATGGCTTGTCGGGCTATCAGGACACGTTCAACGACCCTTACCCCCATGAGGTCGCCATGGGCATGGACATGTTCTCCATGGAGCGCGTGCATGCCGACGAGATGGTCCAGCTCTGCATGATCGCTCCGATGGAGGCCGAGCCGCTGGACTGGGAGTCGCAAGAGCTGGCGGCACTATCGGCCTACGTGGTCGATGCTCAGCAGCGCTTCGCCGGCAACAGCACAGGGCACAACTGCGATACCTGACGCCATGCATGAAGGGGAAGGCAGGCGCCTTCCCTTTCATCGCCGCCCCCGTCGCGAGGCCGTCTGACATCTGGGCTTGTAAGGACCGACGTGTGGCGACGACACAGTGAGCAGGATGCAGGTAGTGCATGACATAGCGACGTAGCCAAATGAGGGCAGCGCGATGACGGAGCAGAGTTCGCCGCAACGGCGGTTTTGGCTGGGCGGCAAGCGGGCCGACGAGCAGGATCGTTTCTTTCGCGAGGCGCTGGAGCCGCTGGGCTGGCAGCAGGGTGACGAAGACCACTGGGAGGCCGCCTGGATCACCGGGATGCCAGACGCCAAGCAGTTTCGCCGGGTATCACCGCGGCGTCGTATGAATCATTTCCCGGGCAACGCGGCGCTAACGGTCAAAAGCCGCCTGCATGCGAGCCTGGCGACGCTGCGCCAGCGCATCCAGGAGAGTCACGGCGCCGACAGTGAGTGGGCCGAGCGCCTGGCATTCTTCCCGCGCGCGTACGTCATGCCTCACGACTACCATGCGCTGCAGGCCGCTGCGCGAGAGGCGCCGCCGCAGCGCTGGATCCTCAAACCCACCAATGCCTCCAAGGGCAAGGGGGTGCGGGTATTGCAGAAAGTGGCAGAGGCGCCGCTGATGCCGGACTGGCTGGTACAGGAGTACCTGGGCAACCCGCACACCATCCGCGGCCACAAGTATGTGCTGCGACTCTACGTACTGATCTCGTCACTCGAACCACTGCGCGTATACCTCTATCACCAGGGCTTCGCCAAGCTGGCCTCCGAACCCTGGGACCCCGACGATGCCGACAATCCCTTTAGCCAGCTGACTAACCCGGACATCAATGCGCTCAACACCGAGGCCGAGGTGGCGGTCGAGTTCATCGACCTCGAGCGCTATCGCCACTGGCTGCGCGAGCAGGGCCACGATGATGCGTCTCTGTTTGCCAAGATCGAGGATCTGGTTGCCTTGACCGTCATCTCGGCGCTCGACGCCATGCAGCAGCGCACCGCCCAGGCCAGCGCCGACCCGCGCGGCTGCTATGAGCTGCTGGGGCTGGACTGCCTGGTGGACGATAACCTCAAGCCGTGGATTCTGGAGTGCAACCTGAGCCCTTCGCTCGGCACCTTTGCCGCGCCGGAGAGCGGCGGTGTGATCGAGGAGGAGGTCAAGGGTAGCCTGGTGAGAGATATGCTCACGCTGCTCGGGGTTGCCGAGCCCGCCTCGGCCAGCGGTGAGGGCCACGCCTCGCTGCTGGCCGAGGCGCAGGCGGAACAGCGCCGTGCCGGTGGCTTTCGGCGCCTGCTGCCGGCCAGCGAGCCCGAACGCTACCTGCCCTATTTTTCGCTGCCGGGGGCAGCCGACCTTGCATTGGCCGACGCGATGAGCGGCACGCGGGTGGCCCGGCCGCAGCTGATGCGCCGCCATGTGGCAGAGCTGTTCGACGACGATCAGCTGGCGCTGTATGCCACTCATACCCACCGCTATTACCGGCCCAACGACAGCGCGGCCCTGATCTGGCTACTGGCCAGCGAGGGACTCGATCCCGACAGCATTGCCGACGAGCTGGCTCGCTCCGCAGGTGCTGCCGATGTGAATCACGCAGCGTTGCGTGATGAGGTCTGGGCCAGCCTGGCAGGCTGGTGCCGCGAAGGGTTGCTGTGTCAGCGCGGTGCGCCGGAGTCAGCAGACACAGTGGCCGTTGCGGTGCCGGCACCCGCGGCGCATGGCGAGTCCCAGGCATTGCAGTTGGGCTTCGATAGCAAGCAGTGGGCGCTGCATGTCCACCATGCGCCCGCCCGCGACACCCTGACGGCGCTGTTCGCTGGCGCGCTGGTGCCGCTCAGCGATGCCTCGGCGCTGCGCTTGCCGCGCCTCGATGTGCTCAAGCAGGCCGCGGGTTACAGCCTGGCCGCCAGCGGTGAAATCTTCGCCGGGCGGCTGACGCTGGCTCAGCTTGGGCCGGCACTGCTGAGTTACCTGATGCGCCAGGCCTGCCTGCCGGATCGCCTGGTGCTCGACGCGGGCCTGCTGATCACGCCGCGTGGCACCGGCGTGCTGTGTCTGTTTCCCATCGTCGAAGGTGCCGAGGTGGCACAGCAGTTGGTCTCGGCAACCGATGGCGTGCTGTCGCGCGGTGTACGCCTGACTCTCGGCGCGACGCCGCGGGTCGAGCCGCTCGGCTTGCCGATCCCCGACATCATCAGCCCTGGGCTGGTAAGCGTGCCCGAGTCCATCGCCCTCGAGGCTGTGCTATGCCGCGGCGGGGACGGCGACACTCGCGAGCTGAATGAGATCTCTGTCCTCGACGCGCTTGGCGACCTGCTGCCCTGCGGCGTCTTCGACGACGAGGCACCGGTCGACGCGGATAGCGTGGTGGCTCTCCATGCGTGGTTAAACGGGCTCTCGCGTCGCGCCTTCGGGCAGCAGATGCCGGCGTTCACGGCGCTGTCGCATTGGCTCAACGAACTCGAAGGACTCACCGAGCAGAAGGCGCCGACGTCTCAGGATGGTGGCGCCCTACGGGCGTCAACCCTATAGGTTGTCGCCGCTGCATGGCGGCATGCCATCGCATGCCGCTCACTCGTCACCATGGAGGTCATGATCATGACACTGCAAGACGAAAAACGCCGAAGCCTGCTGAGTCGGCTCAGTCGCCAGCTCGGCTATGCTGCGCCGGCGCTGGTGCTGGTCGCCAGCGGCGCGGCCTTTCAGGCCGTTGCCGACGACGCCACTCCCGGCGCAGGGGTTACGGGTAGCCAGCAGGAAGCGCCGCTGATGCTCGCCGAAGCTCACGCTGAAGCAGACCCCGAAGCGGAAGGCGAAGGCGAAGCAGAAGGAGAAGGTGAGGCCGAGGCAGAAGCCGAAGGCTAATCCTGCGACATGCCGGGCCGGACGCCGCCCTGGCGCCGGCGCGGCTAACCTCTACGCGACCACAGGATAACTCGCCATGTCCATCAACGAGCCGATAGGTTGCACCACCGAGCAGGCGCTTATCGACGAGAACCTGCTGGCCTTGGCACAGCTGAGGCAATTCGTTGCTGCGCTTGCGCCAGAGACGTATCAGCAACCGGCTGGCCACCAGGGCCGCCATACGCTTGGCAAGCACGTCCGGCATGTCATCGACCACGTCGAGGCGCTGCTGAATCTCGGCCCGGATGCGGGCGTTATCGACTACGAGCATCGCCGCCGTGACGCGCGTCTCGAACAGTGGCCGCAGCAGGCAGCGAATCGGCTGGATGATCTCGAAGCCCTGCTGGCTGCTTTTGCCCCCCAGCGAGAGGCGGCGTGCCTGCACTATCCCGTCGGGGATGACACGCTGATGCTCGGCACCAGCATCGAGCGAGAGCTTGCCTTTCTGACCAGCCACACCATTCACCATATGGCGATCATCGGCCTGCTGGCCGAGCAGCAAGGGGTGGCGATAGCCGAGGACTTTGGCGTCCATCCGTCGACGCTCAGGCACTGGCAGCGGGAAGCGACGGCGACCTAGGCGCGGGGACGCTTCAGGCGCAAGCCGTTGAGCGACTCCAGACCGCCGTATCAGTCGTCGCTGGCGTCGTCACGCGCGAGGTCGTGTTCGATTCGGCTTCCCACCTCGTGCAGCAGGGCAAACTGCCTGTCGCACTGGCGGCACGGATCGCACATCATCAAGTGAAATTTCAATGACATGCGCTCCTGCAAGGACAGGCTGCGATCCTGCTTGAGCGACATCAGGCGAGTGGCGCCCTGGCACATCATCATGTCGATTCCTCCTTCAACCAGCCGCTCTCGAGGCAGCTGCGCAGGCGCAGCCGTGCGCGGTGCAGCATGACCCAGCAGTTGTTCTCCTTGATACCGATTTCCTGGCAGATATCGGCGGTGGAAAGGCCCATCAGCTCGCGCATCGAAAAGACCCGCGCCACGTTGTCCGGCAGGGCGATCATGCAGGCATCGAACACCTGCCAGAAACGCTCATTCTCGAAGACAGCATCCGGTTCACCCCAGTTGGCGGGGCGGGCATGCTGATGCCAGCGCCCATTGGCCTGAAACTGGCGGTCGATCACGTCATCGTCGCCATCCTCCTCGAGCGGCTGCCAAATTCCCCGGCGCTTCTGGGCGCGCATCGCGTCGAGGATCTTGTACTTGAGGATGCCGAAGACCCAGGTCTCATAGCCGGAGCGCCCCGCAAAGCTGGCGTCCTTCTCGATGGCCGCCATCAGCGCCTCCTGCACGGTATCTTCCGCCATGGCGCCGTCGCGCAGGTGCAATCTTGCAAAAGACAGCAGCCGCGGACGGACGGCGGCCAGACGCTGCATGCGCGACGCAGGTGCCGATGGGTTGTTGCCCTGATCGGGAGAGGTCTCGGCCATGGCAATGGTACTCCAGTAGTCAACGCCCGACAGGCACTATGGCAACAGGTAGCCAGCATCATAGCGCAACCAGGCAGACGATTCAGAGGCCTAGGCACGCCTCGACGCTATCCCCAGGCTCACTTGCCGACCGACCAGTGCTTCTGCATTTCCAGGAACGTCAGCGACGCCGACCACGTGATAAGCATGAAACCTGTCAGTGCCTCGGTGCCCATCAGAAAGCGAATCGGCCCATCGGGCACCAGATCGCCATACCCCAGGGTGGTATAGGTAATCGCCGACAGGTACACCTTGTCCAAGAGGTCGACACTGTCAAACCCGGTCAGGCCTCCTGTCAGCGGATGCTGTAGCAGCAGGTAGGTCGCCAAGGCAAATATCCAGATCTCAGCGATATGTGCTGCCAGCAGCCCAAACAGCAGACTGAGGAAGCGTCGCCGCAGCGTGTTGGACGAGTGTTCCATGCTGCGACTGAGCAGTATTGACACTTCATAGTGCAGCAACACGCACACCACTACGGCGATCAAGGTGCCGCCAACCACCAGTAGATGGCCACTGTCGAGGATATCCTGGGTCATTACCTGTCGGGTTCTGGTAAAGGTGCCCTCAGGATAGCAGCGGCCCCCTGCGAAAGAAGTGGGCAGTGGTCGTGGGGGCATTTTTTTACGGATTTTTTAGCACAGCCTGTGGTGCCATGGCCGTCATCGAGCTCCGGTAAGACGATGCGAGAGGCGGAACGTGAGCATGGCGAAGCGTTGGCAGGCGATACAGGAGCAGTGGCGCAACTGGGCGCCGATCCTCAAGGTGTTGTCGGTACTGTGGCTGGTGTTGGCCGTCTTCATGACCGTGCCCTGGCTGGTGCTGGTCATCGAGGAGCAGCCCGATGCGCGAGCATTCGCCCAGTCCATGGGTATCGTGCTGGGCGCCTCGGCTGTTAGCTGGCTGGCGACGCTTCGCACCGAGTTTTATCTCAAGCCCGGGCAGATGTTCCTGGTCACGACACTGAGCTGGGTCAGCATCAGCACCCTGGCCAGTCTGCCGCTGGTGCTGGGGGCGCCGCAGCTCTCCTTCACCAATGCGGTGTTCGAGTCGGTCTCGGCGATCACCACCACGGGCTCGACCGTCCTGGAGGGCATCGAGTCGCTCTCCGACGGCCTGAAACTGTGGCGCGGCATGATGCAGTGGCTGGGGGGCATCGGTATCATCGTGATGGGGATCGCCATCTTGCCCTTCCTCAAGGTGGGCGGCATGCGCCTCTTCCATACCGAGTCCTCGGACTGGTCCGACAAGGTGATGCCGCGCACCGGCGGCATCGCCAAGGCGACCCTGTCTGTCTACGTGGGCTTCACCCTGCTCGCCATGCTGGCCTACTGGCTGGGTGGCATGCTGCCGCTGGACGCCGTGGTGCATGCCATGACCTCGGTGGCGACGGGGGGCTTTGCCAACTCCGATGCCTCCTTTGGCGCCTACGCCGACCAGCCCCACCTGCTGTGGATGGGCTCGCTGTTCATGCTGATGGGGGCAATGCCCTTCGTGCTCTACATTCGCTTCCTGCGCGGCTCGCGCCTGGCGCTGTGGCGGGATCAACAGGTCCAGGGCCTGCTGGCGCTGCTGGTGGTGGTGATCCTGTGTCTCGCCGCCTGGCGGATGTGGCTCGGCACCCCGCCCTTCGAGGCGCTGACCCATGTCACCTTCAATGTGATCTCCATCGTGACCACCACCGGCTATGCGTCGGACGACTACAGTACCTGGGGGGCGCTGGCCTTCGTCGCCTTCTTCTATCTGACCTTTGTCGGAGGCTGTAGCGGTTCCACCAGCGGTGGCATGAAGATCTTCCGCTTCCAGATCGCCAGCATCCTGCTGCGCAATCAGCTGCGCTATCTGATCCACGTCAATGGGGTCTTTACCACTCGCTACAACGGCCAGCCGATCACCGATGACATCACCCGGGGCGTGGTCGCCTTCTCATTCTTCTTCTTCCTGACCATCGCCGGGCTGGCGCTGGGTTTGGCGATGATGGGGCTCGACATGACGACAGCGCTATCGGGAGCGGCCACCGCCGTGGCCAACGTGGGTCCGGGCCTTGGCGATACCATCGGCCCTGCCGGTAACTTCGCGCCGTTGCCGGACGCCGCCAAGTGGCTGCTGTGCGTGGGCATGCTACTCGGGCGGCTGGAGATCCTGACGGTGCTGGTATTGATGACCCCGATGTTCTGGCGGCGCTAGCAGGAACACCGAGGCAATGCGGAGAGCGAATATGCAAGAGCGCGCAAGAGCGGTACCAGCGGCCCCGGAACGCCTGGCGCCTGTGCGTCTGCTGGTGGCGCTCAGCGGCGGGGCCGAGGATGCGGCGCTGGTGCGTATGGCCTACCGTATCGCGGTACGCGATCGGGTCAACTGGTGTGCCGTCTATGTCGATAGCGGACGCGAGGCGCCAGAGCGGCGGCAGATGCTGGAGAGAGACTTTGCTCAGGTACAGCGGATGGGGGGCGATACGCGGGTCGTGGTGGGCCCGGACCGTGCCCGGGAGCTGGCAGTGCTGGCCAGGGAACTGCAGGTGACTACTCTGCTGGTCGGGCATGGACGCCCCTCGGGCTGGCGATTCTGGCGGCGGCCGGTAGCCGAGCGGCTGGCCCGGCTTGGCGGGCCTTTCGACCTCGTGGTGGCGGCCGAGGCGCGCCAGCGGCCGCGTTTCCGCCCGCGTCGGCATCAACTGGTCTGGCGCTGGCGCGACCCGGCGATTGCCGCCGGTTCGACCCTGGCGGCCCTGGGCCTCGCTGCCGGGCTACAGTCCTGGCTGGAGTTGGGCAATCTCTCACTGCTGTTTCTCGGTGCGGTCCTGGTCAGCGCCACCCTGGCGGGGACACGGTCGGCCATGCTGGCAGCGGCATTGGGGTTCGTCGCTTTCAACTTCTTCCTCACCGAGCCGCGTCGCTCGCTGGTCATGGTCGAGCAGGACCAGGTGGTCACCGTGGTGGTCTACCTGCTGGTCGCGGTGGTGGTGGGACAGCTCGCGGGCAGTGCTCGCCAACGCCTGCTCGCTCTGCGTGCCAGCCGCGAACAGACCTATCAGCTGCTGGCGTTTTCTCGCGAGTTGGCCATGGCCACCCACCAGCAGCACGTCGAAGAGGTGGGGGTATCATCCTTGATGCGCTGGCTCGGCTGCGCGGTGGTCATGTTTGACGTCGTTGACGAGAGCGGCGAGCCGGCGGTGACCCGGCGGGCGCCGGAAGGGGCTGCGCTGGATCCCGGTGGCAGAACGGCGGTGGCATGGAGTCGGCTGCATCGGCGCCCCAGCGGCAAGGGCACCGAGCAGCCGATGGATAGCGACTGGCAGGTGATCCCGTTGCTGGAGCAGGAGCGTCTGGTGGGCCTGGTCGGCCTGGCCCTCGGCCAGCGTGCTCGCCTTCCCTCGCCGGATGAGGAAAGCCATATCGATGCCATGATGCGTTTGCTGGCGCTGGCCCTGGAGCGTACTCGGCTGGTCGCCGACCTTGAAGCGTCAAGGCTGTCCGAGGAGAACGAGCGGCTACGTTCGGCGCTGCTCTCCTCGGTGTCCCATGATCTGAGAACGCCGCTGGCCTCCATTATCGGCTCGGCCAGCACGCTGCGCGATCTTGGCGAGCAGCTCAGCGACGCGGATCGTATCGAGCTGCTGGATGGCGTTCTCAGCGAAAGCGAACGGCTGGATCGCTACGTTCAGAACCTGCTGGACATGACTCGCCTGGGGCAGGGCGGTCTCAAGCTGGAGCGTGACTGGATCTCGCTGGATGATCTGGTGGCCAGCGCGCTCAAACGCCTGCGGCCAATGCTGCAGGGGCTGGAGGTACAGCGTGATTGGCCTGCCGACCTGCCGCTGCTCTATGTGCACCCGGCGCTGATCGAGCAGGCGCTGGTCAACGTCATCGAGAATGCTGCGCGCTTCTCGCCTCCCGGCGGTGTGCTGCGCATCGAGGCGGGACTCTCTGCGGACGATCTCTGGCTCTCGGTGACCGACCAGGGGCCGGGCATCGAGCCACACCTGCGTGAGCGAGTCTTCGACATGTTCATCACCGGCGGTGAGGGGGATCGCGGTCGCCATGGCAGCGGCCTGGGCCTGGCCATCTGTCGCGGCATGCTCGGGGCGCATGGCGGTAGTGTCGTCGCCTTGCCGGGTCCCGACGGCCGAGGCACGCGGGTCGTGATGCACCTTCCACTTCCCCAAGCCGCGGAGGCCAGCGACGAACATGGCGACTGAGCCGCAACGTATTCTGATCATCGACGACGAGCCCCAGATTCGTCGCTTCCTGCGCATTAGTCTGATGTCCCAGGGTTTCGTCATTCATGAGGCGGCGAATGGCCATGACGGCCTGGCACTGGCACTCGACGAGGCGCCCGATCTGGTGCTGCTGGATCTGGGGTTGCCTGACATGGATGGCCAGGTGGTGCTCGATCGACTGCGGGCGCGCAGCCAGGTGCCGGTGATCGTGGTATCGGTACGCGGGCATGAGTCCGAGAAGGTCTGGGCGCTCGACCACGGCGCCAACGACTATGTGACCAAGCCGTTCGGGATCCAGGAGCTGCTGGCCCGGATTCGCGCCCTGCTACGCCATTACCAGGCCTCTTCACTACCGCGGGATAGGGAGTGTTACCACCGAGGCGACCTGATGATCGACCTGATGGTGCGGCGACTATGGCGTGATGGAGCTCCCCTGCACCTGACCCCCAAGGAGTACGCGGTGGTGGAGCGCCTGTGCCGACACGCCGGTCGCGTAGTGACCCAGACCCAGCTGCTGCGTGAGGTCTGGGGGCCCAGCCACGTTGAGGATACCCACTACCTGCGCATTGTGATCAGCAAGCTTCGCCACAAGCTCGGCGATGACCCGCGGGCGCCTGTGCTGCTGCAAACGGAAGCCGGTATCGGCTATCGCTTGCTGGTCGAGCCCGATGACGGCCGAAGCTCGATAGGCAAGACGGAGACTCCTTCATGAAGATCATCATTCTCGGTGCCGGACAGGTCGGCGGCACCCTGGCCGAGCATCTCGCCCACGAAGAGAACGACATTACCGTGGTCGATACCGACGGCGGGCGGCTGCGCGACCTGCATAACCGCCTGGATATCCGCACCGTGTCGGGCCCCGCCTCCTACCCCATGGTGCTGCGCCAGGCCGGCTGCGAAGACGCCGACATGCTGATCGCGGTGACCAACTCCGACGAAGTCAACATGATCGCCTGCCAGGTCGCCCACACCCTGTTCCGCACCCCCACCAAGATCGCCCGGGTGCGCGCCACCGCCTACCTCACCCGCAAGGGCCTGTTCGCCCACGAGGCGGTGCCCATCGACGTGCTGATCAGCCCCGAGCAGGTGGTCACCGACCATATCCGCCGCCTGATCGAATACCCCGGCGCCCTGCAGGTGCTCGAGTTCGCCGGCGGCCAGGCCCAGCTGGTGGCGGTCAAGGCCTTCTACGGCGGGCCGCTGGTCGGCCAGGAGCTGGGCTTCCTGCGCCGCCACATGCCCAACGTCGACACCCGGGTGGCGGCCATCTATCGCCGCAATCGGCCGATCATCCCGCGCGGCGACACCGTGATCGAGGCCGACGACGAGGTGTTCTTCATTGCGGCCCGCCGCGACATCCGCGCGGTGATGAGCGAGCTGCGCCGCCTCGACCGCGACTTCCGCCGGGTGGTGATCGCCGGCGGCGGGCATATCGGCGAGCGCCTGGCCGAGAACCTCGAGCACAGCCACCAGGTCAAGATCATCGAGCACGACCTGGAGCGCTGTACGACCCTTTCCGAACGCCTCGACCGCACCGTGGTGCTGCACGGCAGCGCCACCAGCAAGCGCCTGCTGCTGGAGGAGAACATCGAGGACTGCGACATCTTCTGCGCGCTGACCAACGACGACGAGGTCAATATCATGTCGTCGATGCTGGCCAAGCGGCTGGGCGCCAAGAAGGTGCTGACGCTGATCAACAACGCCGCCTACGTCGACCTGGTGCAGGGCGGCGAGATCGACATCGCCATCTCGCCGCAGCAGGCCACCATCGGCAGCCTGCTGACCCACGTGCGGCGCGGCGACATCGTCAACGTCCATTCGCTGCGCCGCGGCGCCGCCGAAGCCATCGAGGCGATCGCCCACGGCGACTCGCGCTCGTCCAAGGTGGTGGGGCGCACCATCGACGAGATCGACCTGCCCAGCGGCACCACCATCGGCGCTATCGTGCGCGGCAAGGAGGTGGTGATCGCCCACGACGACGTGGTGGTGGAGTCCGGCGACCACGTCATCCTGTTCGTGGTCGACAAGCGCCGTATCCGCGACGTGGAGCGGCTGTTCCAGGTCGGACTGACGTTTTTCTGAAGCGGCGCAGCAACGATCAGCCGTTTTTTTGCCACTCCTTAACCTGGGTTAGCTTAATGGCACGCTAAGCATGCGAGGGTGGTGGCCACTGAGCAAGGAGTCGCTCGGTCAGGGAAGACGCACCAGGAGGGTGCATTAGCACAGGGATGCATGGGCAGGACGCCCATGGAGGCAGCAAGGAGCGCGACGCTGAGAAGGGCCCGGCCGCATGCGGTTGGGCCCTACTTTTGTGGGTGTGCGCTTTTGCATGGTGGTACGCCTGGGCTAAGCTGTCGAGACCCTGCGCCTTGCGACAAGGCGTCATTCACTGCTTCGGAGGTTGTCTCTCATGCTGTTACGCGCCCTGGCGTCTGCTGCGCTGCTCGCTGTTCCCCTCGCCGCGTTGGCGGAATCCCCCAATCTCACTCCCGGCGAGTGGGAATTCACCAGCACCACTACGGTGGAGGGTGATTTCCCGATCCCCGATGAAACCGATACCCACCGTGAGTGCCTCACCCAGGATGCCATCGATGAGGCCAACGACGCCTTCGTGCAAGAGGAAGAGGGCTGCGAGTTCCTCGAGCAGGAGGCCAGCAGTGAGCGCATGAGCTACCGCATGTCGTGCCAGGGTGAAGGCGGCGAAGCCATGGTCGAGGGCGAGATGCGCTACTTCGAGGAGCGCATGGAAGGCGACATGCGGGTCGAGACCACCACGCCGATGGGCGACATGGTCATGAACACCAGCATGGAAGGCGAGCGGCTCGGCGACTGCTGAGCGCCGCACCAGCCGCTGCTTGGCGGTTTCTCTCAGACTGCCGTGGCGCCCGCCACGGCAGGTTCGGGTGCCTCGGGCCGGTGGCGTGCCCACTCCAGCGCGGTGGCGTGCTGCCGAGTAGGGAAGACACGCATCTCCAGCGAGCGAAACAGCCGATCCTCGAGGCGCACCAGCCTCCTTACCCAGCGCTTGTCGCTGACCACCGCGGCGCGGTAATAGTGCGATAGCTCACTCAACTGGGTCAGCCCGTAGCCGATATCGCGCAGCAGCGCGGTGGCGGTCATCCAGCGCATCTGGTCGAGTTCGACGTAGAAGCTGATGCGCGGCTGCTGGCGCTTGGTCTCTTCGATGGCGTCGATGATGACCTGCAGATCGTTGCCATCGACGCGGCCGCTGACGCGCATCGCGACCAGATGGGCGGCGCCTGACGGAAGTAGTTCGATCATCCCATGCCCTCCTGTTGGACCCGCCGCAGGATGCCGGGGCGGGGCTCAACAGCAGCATAGCAGCCGGTCGCTTAGTGCGTGTCGGCGGCGACGGTATGGTGGTCGTCCATCTCGCGCTGCAGGCGGCGCTGTACGTCACCCGGCGAGCCGGTGTTGCGCGCCAGCAAATCGTAGGCCACTGGTACCACGAACAGCGTAAAGAGTGTCGCCGCCGCCACCCCGCACATGATCACGGTGCCGATCACCAGGCGCGTTTCGGCGCCGGCACCGCTGCCGATGATCAGCGGAACGGAACCCGCCATGGTGGTCACCGCGGTCATCAGGATCGGACGCAGACGCGTCACGGCGGCGTCGACCAGCGCCTCCTGGAAGGCCACGCCCTGGTCGCGCAGCTGGTTGACGAACTCGACGATCAGGATGCCGTTCTTGGCCGCCAGCCCGATCAGCATGACCAGCCCCACCTGGCTGTAGATGTTCAGCGACTGACCGGTGAGGAACAGCCCGAGCAGTGCGCCGCTCATCGCCAGCGGCACGGTGAGCATGATCACGAAGGGATGCACGAAGCTCTCGAACTGTGCGGCCAGCACCAGGAATACCACCAGCGCCCCCAGCAGCAGCAGGAAGGTGGTCGCGCCGCTGGCCTCCTGGAAGTCCCGCGACGGGCCATCGACGTCGGTCTGGGCCTCGGCCGGCAGGATTTCGTCGGCGGTCTGCTGCAGGTAGTTGATAGCTTCGCCGAGCGGATAGCCGCCCGCGAGGTTGGCCTCGAGGGTGATCGAGCGTACCCGGTTGAAGCGGCTCAGGGTGCTGGGGCCGGCGAAGTCGGTCAGCGTGACCAGGCTGGCCAGCGGGATCAACTCGCCGGAGCGCTGCGAGCGGACCTGGATGTTGTCGAGGGAGCGCGCACTGCGCTGGGCGCTGCGATCGCCCTCGAGGATTACGTCGTACTCCTCGCCGTCGTCGACGTAGCGGGTCACGTTGCGCCCGCCAAGCAGCGTCTCCAGGGTGCGGCCGATCTCGGTCACGGTAACCCCCAGCGAAGCGGCGCGCTCGTAGTTGATGTCCACGCGCAGCTGTGGCTGGGTCTCCTGATAGTTACTGTCCAGCGCGGTGAGCCGCGGATTGTGCTCGCGGATATGCTCGAACATCATGTCGCGCCACTCGGCGAGCTCCTCATAGGTGCCACCGCCGAGCACGAACTGCACCGGCTTCTGGATGCGCTGGCCGAAGCCCTGGCGCATGACGGGCGAGGCCGTCACCCCGGGCAGGTCGCGCAGCTTGGCGCGCACCTCGTCCATGATCTCCCAGGCGCTGCGGCGGCTGCCCCAGTCGGCCATGTTGACGATCACGAAGCCGTTGTTGAAGTTCTCGATATTGCCGAAACCGCGCGGCGCGCGGATCACTACTCGCTCCAACTCACCCGACTCGACCATCGGCTCCAGGCGGCTCTCGATCTCGTCCATGTAGTCCATGATGTAGTCGAAGGTCGCGCCCTCGGGGCCGTTGACCAGGATGATGAAGTTGCCGCGGTCTTCCTGGGGGGTGTACTCGTTGGGCAGAATGCTGGCCAGCCAGCCAGTACCCGCCACCAGGGCGATGAACAGCGCCAGGACCAGCAGGCGCAGCTTGAGTACCGCGAGCAGCATGCGCCGATAGAGCCGCTGGCTGAACTCGAGCAGCGTCTGCACGGCGTGGGCCAGTCGGCCCTCGTGCATGTTGGGGCTGAGAATCTTCGAGGCCATCATCGGCGTCAGGGTCAGCGCCAGCAGGCTGGAGATGGCCACCGCGGCGGCCAGGGTCAGGGCGAACTCCGAGAACAGCCGGCCGATGTCGCCCTGCAGCATGCTCAGCGGTACGAACACGGCGATCAGCACCAGGGTGGTGGCGATGACGGCAAACGCGATCTGACGGGTGCCGCGGAAGGCGGCCACCAGCGGCGTTTCGCCATAGGCCTGCATGCGGCGGTTGATGTTCTCGAGTACCACGATGGCGTCGTCGACGATCAGGCCGATGGCGAGTACCAGCGCCAGCAGGGTCAGCAGGTTGATCGAGAAGCCCAGCGCGGCCAGCGCGATGAAAGCGCCGATCAGCGCGATGGGCACGGTCACCGCCGGCACCAGGGTCGTGCGCAGGTTGCCCAGGAACATGAAGATCACCACCACCACCAGGCCCATGGCGATGAACAGCGTCAACACCACCTGCCGGATGGCGCCGGAGACGAACACCGAGGAGTCGAAGTTCATGCTCAGTTCCATGCCCTCGGGCAGGGTGTCCTGCAGGCGCTCCATCTCGGCGGTGACGCCCTGCGAGACCTCCAGTACGTTGGCGGTGGACTGTTTGATCATGCCCAGCCCGACCATCGGCACGCCGTTGGCGCGGAACACCGAGCGGTCCTCCACCGAACCGATCTCGATGCGCGCCACGTCGCCCAGGCGCACGATATAGTCGTCGCTGCGCGACAGCGCCAGGGCGCGGAAGTTGTCCGGCGTGGCGAAGCTGCGCGGCAGCCGTACCACGAACTGGCGTTCGTCAGACTCGATGGAACCCGCCGGCAGCTCGACGTTCTCGGCGCGCAGCGCATTCTCGACGTCGCCGGCGGTGAGGTCGCGCGCCGCCAGGGCGTTGCGGTCGAGCCATACGCGCATGGCGTAGTCGCGTCCGCCGCCGACCCTCACCCGGGCCACGCCGGGCTGCACCGAGAAACGATCGACCAGATAGCGGTTGGCGTAGTCGGTCAGTTCGGGAATGCTGAAGTCCTCGCCGGAGAGGCTCAGCCACAGGATCACGTCCTCGCTGCTGTCGGCCTTCTGCACCTCGGGCGGGTCGGCCTCGTCGGGCAGGTTGCGCAGGGCGCCGGAGATACGGTCGCGGATGTCGTTGGCGGCGGCATCGATATCCATCTCCAGGCCGAACTCGATATTGATCCGCGAGCGGCCGTCCTCGCTGGAGGAGGTGATCAGCTGGATGCCCTCGACCCCGGCGATGCGATCCTCCAGCACCTGGGTGATACGCGTCTCGACCACGCTGGCCGAGGCGCCGGGGTAGCGGGTGTCGATGCTGACCACCGGCGGGTCGATGGCGGGGTACTCCTGCAGCGGCAGGCGCTCGAGGGCCAGAAAGCCGAAGGCCACGATCAGCAGGGCGAGGACCGTGGCCAGTACCGGGCGTTGAACCGAGACATCCGAGAGGCGCATCAGGCATCATCCCCGCGATGTTGCTCGAGGATCTCGCGGATCGAGTGCTCGTCGTCGGCGATGCCCAGTAGCCTGACGCGATCGCCGTCGCGGACGCGCTGCACGCCGTGGCCGACCACCAGATCGCCGGGCTCGAGCCCTTCGAGTACTTCCACCTGGCCGGCGCGGCGCTCGCCGATCACGATCTCATGGCGGCTGATGCGGTTGTCGTCGCTCTCGTCGATGAGCATCACGTACTGCCGCTCGCCGCTGGGGACCAGCACGCTCTCGGCGACCACCACGGCATCCCGCGGGCTGCGCTGCAGCACGACTTCCATCAGCATGCCGGGGCGCAGTATCAGGTCGGGATTGTCGAATTCGGCGCGCACCTGGACACTGCGGGTGACCGGGTCGACTCGGGCGCCGATGCTGGCGACCTCGCCCTCGAAGCGCTCGTCGGGAAAGGCCACGCTATGGGCGCGCAGGGTCAGCCCGGGCCGCAGGATCGCCAGGTAGACCTCGGGCACGCTGAAGTCGAGCTTGACCACGTCGAGTTTGTCGAGAGTCACCAACTCCATGCCCGGCGTGACCAGCGCGCCGGTACTGAGATTGCGAAAGCCCACCACGCCGTCGAAGGGCGCGCGGATGCGGTGGCTGGACAGGCGCGCCTCGATGGCCTCGATATCGGCCTCGACCTGGCGCAGGCGCGCCTGGCTGTCCTCGACGTCGGCCCGCGAGCCGAGGTTGCGCGACTCCAGCTGTGATGCCCGCGAAACGGCGTTGCGGCGCTCGTCGCGCAGCGCCTGGGCGGCGCGCAGCTGGGCCTGCTCTTCGCTATCGTCGAGCTGCACCAGCAACTGACCAGCTTCTACCTGCTCGCCGTCGATAAAATTCAGCGCGCTGACGATTTCGGTGACGGTGGCCGAGAGCGTCACGCTCTCGTCGGCGCGCAGGGTGCCGAGCGCTTCGAGCGGGTCGGACCAACGCTGCTGATCGGCACGGGCGCCAATCACCGCGGTGCGCTCGTCGGAAAGGGCGATAGCGCTGGAAAGGGACAGGGAGAGCGTCAGGGCAAGCGTCAGCCAGGCGCGAGGCGCCATCGATATCCGGGTCATGGTGTCTCTACGTTGTCGATGAGTCGGCAGGCGCACCTCCTGTGCTCCCCCTGTCATTAGGCTACTTATCACTCTGGCCGTAAATGTGATAAGAATGAGGTTTTGCCATGCTATACAGAAGCTGTACAAGAAGAAAGGTTCCATAAACGAAAAACCGCCTCCCGAGGGAGGCGGCAGGTGCAACTGTAAAGGCGTGGGTTACTCCTCTACGCCGCCCATCTCCTCGATCAACGCGGCAAAGGCCTCGGCCTGCCCATAGAGGGTGTCGCTGAGGGTCGCTTCATCCATGTGATCCACCGGCAGCAGCAGGCGCTCCTCGGTGACTTCGATAAAGCGCTCGTCTTCGGTGGCGTTGGCTAAGGCCTCTTCGAGACGCTCGGCGCGCTCATCGGGGACATCGGCAGGCATTATCGCCATCAGGATGTCGCCGGGGGTGATGTCGTAGCCGGCCTCGACCAGCGTCGGCGCATCGGGGAAGGCAACCAGCCGGTCGGCGGCCAGGCTCAGCATCACCGGCATTTCGCCGCTGTCGGCGTAGCCGGAGTGGGTGCCGCCGCTGTAGCCGAAGTCGACGTCGCCGGAGAGGATCAGCGGGGCCATGCCCGAGCCACCTTCGGTGGGCACGACGCGCAGATCGAGGTCCTCCTGCTCGGCGATATAGTCGATGATCAGCCGGTCCTGGGCGGTCTGGGTGGCGTAGCTGACCCCGGGGTTCTCGCGTGCATACTCGAGCAGGTCCTCCCAGCTGTCGCCGAAGGGGCGGTCTTCGCCGGTGACGATGGCGGCCTGGGCCAGCGATACGCTGGCGACGTAGCGGAAGTCGTCCATGGCGTAGTCGGTGGGGGTCGCCAGCGGGCCAAAGGTAATCGGCGAGGAGGGCCCATAGATGAAGGTGTAGCCCTCGTCGCTGTTGTTGGCCAGGCGCGTCAGTGCCACGCCGCCACCGGCGCCGGGCTGGTTGACCACGTTGACCGGCTGGCCGAGCTCATCTTCCAGCACGTTGGCCAGCACCCGGCCCTGAATATCGGTACTGCCGCCGGAGCCGAAGGGAATCACCATGGTCAGCGGTTCGCTGGGAAAGTCGTCGGCCATGGCCAGTCCGGCAAGGCCGAACGTCATGCCTGAGGCGAGCGTGCCGGCAACCAGCCACCGTCGATGCATGCGCGTCATGAGATATCCTCTTGATCGTTGCGTGTGTGTGCGGTGCACCTTCAACCTATCACAGCGCCTTGGGTCGCGCTCAACGTGGCGGGGCGACGCCAGTTGACGGGCTTGCTAGAATGCCGCGCCTGAGCCAACGCGCCTCACCAAGAGGCCATGCACGGGAGCCCGCCTGCCCATGACCTACGACGTTGTTGTGATCGGTGCCGGTGCCGCCGGCCTGATGTGTGCCCTCACCGCCGGCTACGCCGGGCGGCGGGTGCTGGTGATCGATCATGCCAACAAGGCCGGCAAGAAGATCCTGATGTCCGGGGGCGGGCGCTGTAACTTCACCAACATGGCGACCTCGCCGGCGAACTTTTTCTCCGGCAATCCGCATTTCTGTATCTCGGCGCTCAAGCGCTATCGGCCCGAGCACTTCGTCGAGCTGGTCGAGCGCCACGCCATCGAGTACGTCGAGAAGGCCCCCGGCCAGCTGTTTTGCGCCGACTCGGCCAAGCAGATCGTCGCCATGCTGCTCACCGAGTGCGAGTGGGCCGGCACCGAGGTGGCGCTCAAGACCTCGGTCACCGGGATCGAGCGCCGCGGTGAGAGTATGCGCTTGCTTACCTCGCAAGGGCCTATTGATGCCGGGGCGGTCGTGGTGGCCTGTGGAGGCCTGTCGATTCCGACCATGGGCGCCAGCGGCTTCGGCTACGATATCGCCCGCCAGTTCGGCCTGACGGTCACCGAGACGCGCCCGGCGCTGGTGCCCTTTACCCTCACCTCGCAGTGGAAGGCGCGCGCCAGCGAGCTTGCCGGGGTGGCCTGCGAGGTGAGCGTTCACTGTCGCCGCGACGGCCAGCGCCACGGGCACTATCGTGAGCCACTGCTGTTTACCCATCGCGGACTGTCGGGGCCGGCCATGCTGCAGATCTCGAGCTACTGGCAGCCCGGCGACGAGCTGCAGATCGACCTGCTATCGAATCTCGACGTGGCGCAGGCGCTGGCCGCGGCGCGGCGCGAGACGCCGCGTCGACAGTTGATGACCTGGCTGAGTGAGCACTTACCCCGGCGCCTGGCCACGGCGATGGGCGAGTGGTACGGCGAGTCGCCGACCCTGGCCGAGCTCTCCAACGCCCAACTGGAGACATGGCAGCAGCGCCTGTCGGCGTGGCGACTCAAACCGGCCGGCACCGAGGGCTGGCGCACCGCCGAGGTGACCATGGGCGGCGTCGATACCCAGGCGATCTCCTCCAAGACCTTCGCCGTGAACGACATGCCGCAGCTGCGCTTCATTGGCGAGGTGCTCGACGTCACCGGCGAGTTGGGCGGCTATAACTTCCAGTGGGCGTGGGCGTCGGGGGTGGCCTGCGGGCAGTCGCTCTGAGCGCAGCGCGACTACTGGAAGCCTGCAATTAGCGGATTAGCGGCGGACCAGGCGGAAGAGGTGCTGAGCACGACGCAGCAGCAGTATGCCGGCAATGCCGCGCTGGGCGAAGCGCACCAGGGCATGGGGGTGGCGTGCGCTGGCCAGCAGGGTCAGGCCGCCCAGGGTGTAGGTGGGCAGCTTGAAGCGCTGAAAGGTACTGTCGATCTGCTGCGTCGCCCCGAGCCAGCGGCTCGATTCGACCATCAGGTCGACGCGCTGCTGTTCGATCTGCGTCTCCAGTGCGGCCTTGCGCTGGCGGCGCAGCTGGCGAGCAGAGGGGGGCTTAGTCGTCACGAGAACTCTCCATCAGCGCACGGTCGGTGGCGAGATGCTTGAGGGTACTCTTGAGCAGCGTGGGCCGCTTGGCCAACCGTACGACCCAGGCGGCGAGCCCCAGGCCGCCGCCGAGCAGCACCACGGCACTGGCGGCAATTGCCTGCAGACGGTGTGTCTCCCAGAACAGCACCACCACGAACAGCGTCATCACGGTCAGTCCCAGCATCACCATCAGCAGGCTGATGCCCGCCAACAGCAGCAGGGTGACCAGCCGTGCGCGCTCCTCCTCGAGCTCAACCACGGCGAGGCGCAGGCGCGTCTCGCCGTTACTCAGCAGGCTGGCGATCAGCCGTTTGGTAGCGCCGAACAGCCGCTCGGCCGGTCCCTGGCCGTGTTGCATCAGCGCCGCCCGAGCAGCAGGCCGATTACCATCCCCGCCGCAGCGGCGATGCCTACGCTAGACCAGGGATTGTCGTGGACGTATTTGTCACACACATCGACCTGATCTCGCACCGTATCGCGAGCTTCGCCGTAGAGGCGCTCGCCGCGGGCTTCCAGGCGGTCACGGGTATCGTGCAGGCGTTTCTCGGCGCGTTCGCGGAGTTCCTTGATGTTGCTGCGCGAGTCGTCGGCAGTCGCGTTGACCAGTTCCTCGATGGTCTGGGTGAGGTGATGGAGGTCAGCCTTGAGCTGCTCGGTACTGGCATCGGTATTCGGTTTGCGGCTTGCCATTGGAGTCTTCCTTTGACGGTGAATGACGCCCTCAGCATAGCAGGTAGCCATGCGACTTCAATCAGCCGTGGAGGCAGTTGCCACTGAGCGAGGAACGCCGGGGACAAGCCGAAGAAGAGGTTCAACGCCATGGATGGCGTTGGTAGCGCCCAGGGATGGTTTACAGCGCCTCTTCGTAGGCTTGTCGACGGAACAGTTCCGAGCGGTGCTACTTATCTGCTATAGACGTAGGGTCGGCTGCGCTACAACTCCGGGCGCCCGGCAAACAGCGGGTTGAGGCTGAAGCCGAGGCTGAGGCGATGGTTGGAGTTGTCGTAGTCGATCATGCTCTCGCCGTAACCGACGTAGTACTGGACGTGGCCGCGAATGTTGCCGAACAGCGGCCAGGAGTAGTCAATCTGAGAGCCCATGTTGCCGGCGCTGGGGTTGCCACGCACCAGCATGCTGCCCTCATGGTCGTTAGCGAAGCGATGCGCTACCTCGATGTCGCCGTAGCCCATGAAGCGGTCGATATCGGGGTTGTCGTCGTTACCGTCCGACTCGGGGATCCGCCAGTGGGGTTTCACCGTGACGGCCCAGTCACCGCGCTGGAAGGTGCTCTCCAGATAGAGCCGATTCCAACTGCGCGACAGGTCGGTGGAACGGCCGTTGGAGAGGTGGTTGAAGGCCAGGCGATTACGGGTGTTGGTCCAGCCGAACAGCTGCGAGTCGTTGTCGAAGCTCAAGAAGGCCTCGGGCTCGTAGTTGGTTTCGCGAAACGGGGACGAGGCATTCGAATTGTAGGCCTGCCACCAGCTGCGCTGGGTGTAGGCGAAATAGAGATCGGCGCGGTCACCGAACAGCCCCTCCATCAGGTTGACCTTGGCGCTGAACTGGAACTTGACCTCGACATCGTCGACGCCGTTGTCTGCACTGATGAAACGGAAGTTCTCGGGATTCTGCCGCGTGTTATAGCTTACCGGCAGCAGGTAGTTGCGCCGATGGGCGGTAATGGCCAGCGGATTGCGGTCCGATTCACGCTCCAGCTCGCGTCGCTCCTGAGCCTGCAGCAGGGTGTCCACGGCGGTCTGGTCGATGTCTGGCTGATAGGCATCGGGCCCATCATCCGGCACTGTCTCGAGCTCCGTCTGCAGACTTTGCAGCTCTTGTTGCAGGGCGTCGATGCGGTTTTCGATCTCGGCACGCCGGGTGTCGGCGTGGGCCCCTGCCGTGGTCACCAGGCTAAGGATGATCAGCGTGGCGCCGACGCTGGCAGTGGTTCGAAGCGGGGTCATGAACGAGTGCTCAAAAAAGGGGGGTACGAGCCACCGTTCTACCATGCCCGGGGGCCAAGTCAACTGCCGAAGCATGGGATTGCAAAGAGATTGCCTTGGCGCGGCCTGGGACCCAGAATCTGCCCTTGGGCCGCTATCGGTTCCGCCCGGAGAATGCCGTGATCTGTCGTTGCACCGTTGCCATTCGTTATGCCCCACCCGTATGGCTGGGGGCACTGCTGCTTTTGCTGTTGTGCTGGCCGCTGGTGGCGCACGCCGAGCTACCCGACGTGGCGCAACTCGAGGCCCAGCTGGCCGAACTCGAACCCGAAGAGGGGGAGAGTCTCAGTCAGGCTCAGCAGCGCCGGCGCGATGGCCTCGCCGATGCCATCGATGCACTGCAGCGCCTCGCGGAAGTCGAGGAGCGCCTGGCCGCGCTCGATCGCCGGCTGCAGGATGCTCCCGCCGAGCTGATGCGCCTCGAGCGTGAGCGGGTCGACGAAGAGCAGGCGGTGATCGAACTCTCTGCCGCAGACCTGGACGATCGACCATTGGCCGAACTCGAGGAGCGTCAGCGGGCAGCGCTTGGCGAACTGCAGCGCCTGCAGGATCGCCTGGCCGAGGTCAATACTCAGCTGCTGGCTGCTCAGACCCTGCCGGAGCGCGCTCAGCAGGCCATCTCTGATGCCATGCAGCGCACCGAGCAGGCGCGCAGGGCGCTGGATGAACTGGCCGGGCGCGATATCCCCGACGATGACCCGCGTGCGCTGGCGCTGCGCGCCGAGCGCCAGCTGGCCGAGCGCGAGCTGCACCTTCATCAGCGCGAGCTGGGCTCGAATACCCGCTTGCGCGAACTCGCCCAGCAGCGGCACGAGCTGTTGACGGCCCAGGTCGAGCATCAACAGGGCCTGCTGATGCTGCTGCAGAGCGTGATCGATCGTCAGCGGCGGCTGGCCGCCGAGCAGGCCATTGCCGATGCGGCGCGAGACGACCCGCTGATTGCCGCCGGGCACCCGGTGCTGGAGCGCGCTCAGCAGGTCAATCGCGATCTTAGCCTGGAGCTGCTGCGTGCCAACGACCGTCGCAACGACCTGCTGCGTGAGGCGATCACGGTGCGCAGTCAGCTCGACCAGGTCACCCAGCTGCAGCGCAGCCTCAATGAGCAGATCAATGCGGTACGTGGCAGCCTGCTGCTGTCGCGGATCCTGCGCGAGCAGCGCCAGTCGCTGCCGCAGGTCCCGGTGCGCCGCGATCTGCAGGATGAGATCGCCGACCTGCGCCTGCGCCAGTTCGACCTCGGGCGCCAGCGTGACCTGCTGCGCCAGGGCGAGCGGCTGGCCAACCAGCGCCTGGAAGAGGCCGGTGTGGAGGTGACCGAGGGCCTGGTCGACTCCCTGCAGCGCCTCTACCAGTCGCGACGTGAGCTGGTCGACCAGCTCGAGCAGACCTACGGTGAGCTGCTGAGTACCGGCATCGAGCTGCAGCTCAACCAGCAGCAGCTGCTGGAGAATGCCCAGTCGCTGCGTGCCACCATCGACGAGCAGCTATTCTGGGTGGCCAACAGCCGGCCGCTGGGCTGGCAGTGGCTGCGCCAGTTGCCCTCCAACCTGGTGCTCGAATGGCACGAGGGCGAGTGGCGCCAAGGCTTGCCCCAGCGCTGGCGGCTGCCGAGTCTCGAGGCGCTGCTGGGGCTACCCCTGCTGGCAATCGCCGCGGGGTTGCTGGCGGCGCGGCGCCGCCTGCGCGCACGCCTGGCACTGCTCAACGAGCAGATCGGCCGGCTGCGCAGCGACAGCCAGGGGCACACCCCACAGGCGGTGGCGCTCAACGCCTTGCTGGCGCTGCCGGTGTCGCTGGTTCTGGCAGGGCTGGGCACCGGCTTGGTGGCCGGCGGAGAGGGCATCGCCGTCGCCCTGGGCTATGCCCTGTGGCACCTGGCCCTGGCCTGGGCGACCATCGCCTGGGCGCGACGCCTGCTGGTCACTGACGGCGTGGCGATGCGTCACTTCTACTGGCCGGCCGGCTACGCGGGGCGTTTGCGTCGGCTGCTGCAGTGGCTGGGTGTGGCGCTGGTACCGGTGCTGCTGATCACGCCGCTGGTACGCGACACCGAGGTGACCCTGGCCTCGCGCCCGCTGGCACTGGCACTGCTGGTGGGCGGCCTGGTGGCCATGAGCGTGCTGATGGCGCGCCTGATCCTGGCGCATATCCCCTTCTTTGGCGTCAAGCTGTTCCGGCTGCTGGTGGGGCTTGCCCTGTCGCTGGTACCCCTGTTGCTGGTGGGCTTGATCGTTGCCGGCTACGAGTACACCGCGCTGAGCCTGGTGGGGCGCTTCGTGATCACGCTCTATCTGCTGGGGCTGTGGATACTGGTCGAGGCGGCGGTGGTGCGTGGCCTGGCCGTGGCGGCCCGCCGGCTGGCCTATCGACGGGCGCTGATGCGGCGGCGTGCCCAGGTGCAGGAGGGCGCCGAAGGCGGGCTGGAGGTGGTCGAGGAGCCGCCGCTCGACATGCAGCAAGTCAATCAGCAGTCGCTGAGGCTATCCAAGCTGATCCTGCTGATCGGCTTCGCGGCACTGTTCTATGTGGTCTGGGCCGATCTGCTGTCGGTACTCGGCTACCTCGATCAGGTGGCGATCTGGGAGGCGACCGATGCTGACAGTCCCGAGCTGGTGGCCGGCACCGTGTCGGTGTCCGACATCGTCGCTGCGCTGGTGATCGTGGCACTGACGCTGATGCTGGCCGGCAACCTGCCGGGGCTGCTGGAGGTGATGGTGCTGTCGCGGTTGACCCTCAAGCAGGGCAGTGCCTACGCCATCACCTCGCTGCTCTCCTACACCATCGTCGGCACCGGCCTGGTGATGTCACTGGCCACCCTGGGGGTGGCCTGGAGCCAGCTGCAGTGGCTGGTGGCGGCGCTGGGCGTGGGCCTGGGCTTCGGGCTGCAGGAGATATTCGCCAACTTCATCTCGGGGTTGATCATCCTCTTCGAACGGCCGGTGCGTATCGGCGACACCATCACCATCGGCAACCTCACCGGCACGGTGAGCAAGATCCGGATCCGTGCCACCACGGTGACCGACTTCGACCGCAAGGAAATCATCATCCCCAACAAGACCTTCGTCACCGACCAGCTGATCAACTGGTCGCTGTCCGACAGCGTCACGCGGGTGGTGCTCAACTACGGGGTTGCCTACGGCTCCGACCATCGCCTGGTGCACCGCCTGCTGCGCCAGGCCGCCGACGAGAACCCGCGGGTGATGAGCGACCCCGAGCCGCAGGTGTTCTTCATGGACTACGGCGACAGCACCCTCAACTTCGAGCTGCGCATCTTCGTCAATGCGCTGGGCGATCGACTCTATGCCACCGACGAGATCAACTGCCGGGTCGGCGAGCTGTTCGATGAGCACGGCATCGATATCGCCTTCAATCAGCTCGATGTCTGGCTGCATCGCAGCGGCGGCGGGGCGCAGAAGGTCCAGAGCGCGACCGCCGGGCAGGTCACCAACCCCGACTTCCCGCCGCCGGGTGCCAAGGGCGATCCCGGGGACATCGAAGGCGACGGCCGCTAGGCGCGGCTCGGCTGGCGGCGGCGAGAAGCGGGTCAGGTCTTCCAGGGCAGCGCCGGGGCGGTCAGCCGCGGGCCGTCGAATTCAGGAATGCTGCCGAAGCGAGGGTGCCCGGCCTCCCAGTCGCGCTGGGCCTCGACGATCTCGGCCTTGCTGTGGCCGACGAAGTTCCACCAGATCAGGATCTCCTCGCCCAGCGGCTCGCCGCCCACCAGCAGGACCCGGCCGCCGGCGGGCAGCGTCAGCGTCACCTCGGTGCGGCCGCGGCCCAGATAGGCCAGTTCATGGGTAGCAAAGGCGTCGCCATCGATCTCCAGGCCACCCTCCAAGGCGACCAGTCCGTATTCGAACTCCTCGCGCAGTGCCAGGCGCAACGGGCCGCCCACGGGGCTGGCCAGGTCCAGGGCCATCAAGGGCGAGAAGGTCAGGGTCGGGGCCCGATGGCCGGCAAGCTCGCCCACCAGCAGGGTCAGCTCCACGCCCTGTTCCTGCCAGCGCGGCAGGGCCGGGTAGTGATCGAAGCGTGGCTCGATGGCGCGATCCGCCTCGGGCAGGGCGATCCATAGCTGGGCGGCGTGCAGGGTCGCCTCGCCGGCGCGTGACTCTTCGGTATGGCTGATACCGCGGCCGGCGGTCATCAGGTTGACCTGGCCGGGGCGGATCACCTGGGCGGTGCCCAGGCTGTCGCGGTGGAGGATCTCGCCCTCGAGCATCCAGGTGAAGGTCTGCAGGCCGATATGCGGATGGGGGCCGACCTTTAGGCCAGTGTCGTCTGCCGCGAAGTCGGCTGGGCCGATATGATCGAGGAAGCACCAGGCGCCGATCAAGCGACGCTGGCGGCGGGGCAGGGCGCGGTTGACCGGGATGCCGCCTACCTCGGCGCTATGCGGGGGGACATGCTGCACCTGGTGCTTGCCGTCGACGACCGGGCAGTCGAGGGAGCTGGCGAGCTCGCGCTGGTTGACGAGGTTGCTCATGGTCCGGGATTCCTGTGGGCAATAAGGAGAGAGGCTCGGCCTTCTAGCATAGGCCCTTACAGCTGTTGGCAGGGAGCGAGCATAGTTGCGAGACCAATGACACGGCCAGGGCGCGGGATCCGCCCTGGCCGGTCGTTGCCTAGCCCAGCTGGCTCTGCTGGTTATAGCTCTGCATCAGGTTGGCGTAGGCGGGCAGGTGGCCGGCCAGCAGGCCGCCAAAGCCCTCGATATCGTTGCGCCAGTCGCGGTGCAGCTCGCAGCCCACGCCGAACCAGGTCATCAGTTGGGCGCCGGCCTGGGACATGCGATCCCAGGCGGCCTCCCGTGTGGTCTGATTGAAGGTGCCTGAAGCGTCGGTGACCACGAAGACCTCATAGCCCTCTTCCAGGGCCGAGAGCGTCGGGAAGGCCACGCACACCTCGGTGACCACCCCGGCGATCAGCAGCTGCTTCTTGCCGGTGGCCTTGATAGCGGCGACGAATTCTTCGTTGTCCCAGGCGTTGATCTGGCCCGGACGAGCGAAGTAGGGCGCCTGCGGAAACATCTCCTTCAGCTCCGGCACCATGGGGCCGTTGGGGCCATCCTCGAAGCTGGTGGTGAGGATGGTGGGGATGTCGAAGAACTTGGCGATATCGGCCAGGGCCAGGACATTGTTCTTGAAGTCGTCGGGGCTGAAGTCTCGAACCAGGGACAGCAGGCCGGCCTGGTGGTCCACCATCAGCAGGGCCACGTCGTCCTTGTCGAGTCGGTTGTAGGTAAAGGACATGCTCGTTCTCCTTTCTAGGTCGTCGGGGACTGCCCGGCGACCATCGCCGGGCAGCACGGGGCGCGTTCGTCAGCTCATGCGCCCCTCGGCTTGCCGAACTTCCCGGCGTGGAAGTCGGCAAAGGCTTGGTGGAGCTCGGCCTGGTGATTCATCACGAAGGGGCCTTGCCCCGCCACGGGCTCATTGATGGGCTCACCGCTCAGTAGCAGCAGCTTGGCGTCGTTGTTGGCCTCCAGGTGGAGGGCCTCGCCGCGGCGCTCGAAGGCCACCACGCTCTCGTCGCGGACGATGCGCTCGCCGTTGACCAGCAGCGTGCCCTCGAGCAACACCAGCAGGGTGGTATGGCCCTCGGGAACCTCGATCTGGGCATCGCTGCCGGCCACCAGGCGTAGGTCCCAGACATTGATCGGGGTAAAGGTGCGCGCCGGGCCCTCTCGATCGAGATAGCGGCCCGCCACCACCCTGACCTGTCCGGCCTCATTCGGCAGGTCGATACGCGGGATCTCGCCGTCGAGCAGGGTCTGGTAGGCCGGCGGGGCGGACTTATCGCGGGCCGGCAGGTTGACCCACAGCTGCACCATCTCGAGCGTGCCGCCCTCTGTGGCGAAGGCCGGGGCGTGATACTCCTCATGGACGATGCCGGCACCGGCGGTCATCCACTGCACGTCGCCTTCGCCGATCCGGCCGCCATGTCCCGCCGAGTCGCGGTGCTCCAGTTCCCCCTGGTAGACCAGGGTCACGGTCTCGAAACCGCGGTGGGGATGAGCACCAACGCCGCGCGCGTGCCGGGTCGGCCCGAAGCGATGCGGGCCGGCACGGTCGAGCAGCAGGAAGGGGCTGAGGTGCTCGGCGCCCAGGCGGTCGTAGCTGAACAGGGAGCGCACTGGAAAACCATCGCCGACCCAGTGGCCGTGTGGGGCACCGTATACGGCTTGAATCTTCTTCATAAGGGACTCCTGTTAGAGCGAGGGAAGCGTTTCCCCGATAACAGAAAGCCTATTTCATGAACAAAAAACCCGGTAGATGGCTAAAATAACACTCAGCGTTTCAATAATAGGACAGCAGGATGCAGGACCTTAACGACCTCTACTACTTCGTGCAGGTAGTGGATCATGGCGGCTTCGCCCCGGCCGGACGTGCCCTGGGCATTCCCAAGTCGAAGCTGAGCCGGCGAATCACTCAGCTCGAGGAGCGCCTCGCCACCCGGTTGATCCAGCGCTCCACCCGCCACTTCTCGGTCACCGAGCTGGGCCAGGCCTACTATCGCCACTGCCTGGCCATGCTGGTGGAGGCGGAGGCCGCCGAGGAGCTGATCCAGCGCCATCACGCCGAGCCCCAGGGCACGGTGCGGTTGAGCTGCTCGCCCAGCGTGCTGCACTACCTGATCACGCCGCTGCTGGTGCGCTTCATGGCGCAGTGCCCCAAGGTGGAGGTGCAGGTGGAGGCCACCAGCCGGCGCGTGGACGTGGTCAAGGAGGGCTTCGATCTGGCGATTCGGGTGCGTTTTCCGCCCCTGGAGGACAGCGACCTGACCATGAAGGTGCTGGCGTCGAGCCCCCAGCGGCTGATGGCCGCTCCCGGCCTGTTCGCCGAGCGATCACGGCCGCGTAGCCCGGCAGATCTCGGCGGACTGCCGAGCCTCGATTTCGAGCAGTACGACCATCGCCACTGCTGGGACCTGATAGGGCCCGGCGGCGCCCGCGCGCAGGTCCCTCATCGGCCGCGGCTGGTCACCGACAGCGCCGAGACCCTGCATGCCGCGGCGCTGGAGGGGCTCGGGGTGGTCAAGCTGGGGCTGCTGGTGGGGGCTCAGGATATCCGGGCGGGTCGGCTGGTCGACGTTCTGCCGGGGTGGGAACCGCGGGGCGGGATTCTGCACGCGGTCTTTCCCTCCCGCCGGGGGCTGTTGCCGGCAGTGCGGGCGCTGCTCGACTTTCTCGACGCGCAGATCGCCGAGGAGGACTTCGCCACCCGGGAAGCGCTGATCAACCGAGCAGATGACGCCTGACGCTCATCGACGTGCGGCGCTATTCAGAGCGCCTGCGGTGCAGCCTCGCGCACCGCATGCAGCAGGAACTCGCGGTTGCCGTCGCCGCCGCGCAGCGGGCTCTCCTGCCAGTGGCGGATACACAGGCCGTGGGCCGTGCAGCAGCTGCGGATGCGCGCTTCGACCTCGGCGTAGCGCGCCGGCTCGCTGACGATGCCGCGGGCATTGACGCCGCCGGGGCCGACCTCGAACTGCGGCTTGACCAAGCTCAGCAGCTCGCCGCCGGGGGCCAGCAGGGTGGCCAGCTGAGGCAGGATCAGCGTCTGCGAAATGAACGACACGTCCATCACCGCGCAGTCGAGGCCGGCCGGCGCCTGGGCGGCGAGGGCTGCGGCCAGGCGCGCATCGCCGGCCATGGCCCGGGCGTTGAGCCCCTCCAGGCAGGTCACCCGCGGGTCGTCGCGCAGCGCCGGGTCGAGCTGGCCGTGGCCCACCTCCACGCCGATCACATGCTGCGCACCGAACTGCAGCGCGCAGTCGCTGAAGCCGCCGGTGGACTGGCCCACATCCAGCACCACGCGCCCTTCCAGGCGCAGGCCCAGGTGCTCGAGAAGCGCCTCGAGCTTGAGGCCAGCGCGTGACACATAGCGCTCCTCTGGGTCGGCCTCGACCCGCAGGCGCACGTCGTCGGCCAGTTTCTCGCCGGGCTTGCTCAAGACACGGCCGCCGTCCTCGAGGCTGACCCGGCCGTGCCGGATCAGGCGCTGGGCGCGGGTGCGTGTGCGGGCCAGACCCTGGCTGACGAGTAGCTGATCGAGACGCGGCATGGCGGTTTCCTGGAGCGGTTGGGCGTCGATTATAGCCCCCCCTGTCAACGCCTGGCGGCGAACGTGTAATACTGGGGATTCGTTAGCCGGTTAATCAAGGAGTGTCGGGTGTCGCATGCCTCACTGTTGGCCCTGCTGCGTGCCCTGCTGATTGGTGCTGTGGGTGGGCTGCTGTTCGCGCTGCTCAACCTGCCGCTGCCGTGGATGCTGGGGCCGCTGGTCGCCAACTTGCTGGCCTCCGGGCGTGGCATCGACGTGCGCGTGCCGGAGGGCCTGCGCGAGGCCTTCCTCGGCGTGATGGGCCTGGTGCTGGGCAGCCAGGTCACCCCGCAGCTGGCCGAGCGGGTGTTCGACTGGCCGCTGTCGGCGGCGCTGCTGCTGGTCGGGGTGGCGGCGTCCACCGCGGTGGCGGCGGCCTGGTACCGGCGCTGCGGCTTCGATCCGGTCAGCGCCTGGTTCGCCTCGGCCCCCGGGGCGATGCCGACCATGATCCTGCTCGGCGAGAAGTGCGGCGGCGACCCGCAGCGGGTCGCCGTCGCCCAGTCGCTGCGTATCATCCTGGTGATCCTGCTGCTGCCACCGCTGTTCTGGGCCTATGAGGGCGGGGCGCCGACCCAGGCGGCCGCCAGCGAGCCGGCAGCGCACCTGTGGATGCTACTGGCGTTGCCGCTGCTGATACCGCTGGGCAACTGGCTGCGCCTGCCGAGTGCCTCGCTGCTGGCGCCGCTGGCGTTCGCCGCGCTGCTCTCGGGCACCGACCTGGCCAGCCTGCAGCTGCCGGAGTGGGGCATGAACGTGATGCTGTGGGGGCTGGGCAGCGCGATCGGCTGCAAGTTTCGCGGCCTGTCGCGGCGCCGCTTCGGCAAGTACCTGTGGCAGGCTGCGCTGGCCACGCTACTGGCGCTGCTGGTACTTGCGGTGTTCGCCGAGCTGATCCACCGCCTGTTGGGGGTGCCGCGGGACGTGGCGCTGCTGGCGCTGGCGCCGGGGGGCATTGGCGAGATGGCGATACTCGCCGTGGCGCTGGATATCGACCCGGTGTTCGTGGCCTTCCACCATATCCTGCGCATGGTGGCACTGATGGTCGTGGCGCCGTTCTGGGCCGGCTATCTGGCGCGGCGCTACCCGCTGCCCCGTGATGATACTGCCCGGCGGGCGGCAGCGCCGCCGCCGGGCAAGCAGTGATCAGCCGCCGTCGAGCCCGGGGCTGGCCTGCAGGTCGGTGGCCGGCACTCGGTCGGCGCCCCAGCTGCGGTGCACATGGCCGATCACCCGGTCGAGCTCCTGCTGGGTGATGGTGGCCAATTCGCCGCGCTCCAGCGGGTCGAAATGGAAGATATACAGCCTTGAGGCGAGCTGCTCGAAGGGCAGCGAGGCCTCGCCGAAGCGCTCGCCTTGGCCGGCGGTGCTGACCTTGACGCCGTCGCCCCAGTCCTGGCCGCTGTCGTTGTTGGGATTGTAGAAATAGACCCGCATCACGTCCTGCGGATCGAGATTGACCCGCAGCAGGGTGATGGCGTGCCAGCCGATGAAGCGTGCCGCGCTATCGGTCACCGCGATACCCGCCGGCTGCGGGTGAATCAGCGGCTGGTTGCCGTTGTAGTAGGGGTGATAGGCGGCATAGAAGTGGCGCAGGAAGTCCTCGAGGCCCTCCAGCTGGCCGGTGGCCACGTCGACGTTGATACGGAAGCCGCGCCCCGACCACCAGCCGTGGAACTCCGGGTTGACCCAGCGGTGCGGGTCGCCCTCGCGGCCGATGCAGCGCCGGCCCATCTCGGCGTAGATACGGTCGAGGTGGGGGACCACCAGCAGCGATACCGCGTCGAGATCCATGGGCAGCTCGGTGGCGACCCCGGATAGGCTCTCGCGGGACGAGATCGGCTGACCCTCGAAGTGCATGATGATTTCATCGTCACGCGCCGCCCAGGCGACCATCTGCAGCAGGTAGTCGGGGTCGTTGTAGGCCCACATCGATAGCGCACGGGCCGACTGGCAGGTGGGGTTGTTGCCCTGGCCGACGCCTAGTGGCAGCCCCAGCATGCACATCACGCCCTCGAGCAGCCGCGCGCGCGGTGATACCGCATCGCCGTGCGCCATGTTGAGCCGCTCCTGCGACCACGGCGAGAGGGTCAAGCCCAACTGGCGCCACATCGCCGGAGCCACCGGGGGCTGATAGAGGATGCCGCGCTCGAGCATCAGCGCCAGGCCGTAGATGGCCTGGGGCGTGGCCGGATAGATGCCGCTGCGAATCAGCGCGTGGACCAGCTCGCGATAGCACATCAGGCAGTCGCGCCCGGTGGAGGAGAGGCCCATGGCTTCGGCCAGCAGGTGGTCGCTGTGCTCCAGCAGGTGGCGCATCAGCACGCCGTGGTAGGGCGACACCAGGCCGGTATCGTGCATGGCGCGGGCGAAGCCGCTGGCTTCGTACTGCAGGGCCGCTTGGTCCATGCTCTCCAGCCGCTCGCGGTAGACCTCCAGGCCGGGGTCTTCGCGGCACGCCTGGGTCGGGCCGAACAGCGAACTGACCAGGCGGTCGGCGCCCTGGCCGCTGGAGCCCAGGTCGATGGCCGGATTGGCCTGGCAGATGGCGATCTGGGTGATCATCTGCTTGACCGGTTCGACCTGCAGCGGGCGCTGGCGCAGGATCCGCCAGATCTCGTCGATCAACTGGTCGACGATATGTTCGTAGCCGATGCGCTCGGCGAGGTGCTGGAACAGCCGCCGCGGCAGCTGGGCCAGCCGCCCCTGGGTCTCGCGCTCGGCCTCGCTGGGCGCGCCGAACAGCAGCCACAGGTTCAGCGCCATGACCTGAGTCAGGTAGTGGTGGGCCTGTTCGGCGGAGATCAGTGCGTGCTGGTAGTCGCCCATGGCCACTGCCAGCAGGCGCAGTTCGCTCAGCGACTCGATCACCACGCTGTTGGGGTCGGCGCTCTTGAGGGCATAGGTGGTCAGCGAGGGCACCAGATACTGCGGCGTGGCCCAGTCTGAGCCGAGGAACACCCCGGCCGACTCAAGCGCCTCGGCGCGGGCCTCCACTGCCGCACAGCCGCCGGGCTGCATCATCACCCGGCGCGCCGTATCGAGCACCCGCCCCAGCTTGCCCGGCTTGGCGAACTCGCGGGCCGTATCGAGCAACTCGGTCGCTTCGTCCAGCTTGGCCAGCAGGGCGTTGAGTTTGTCCACGTCGGGCGTGGACGCTAGTGCACTGTTTGTCTCAGGGTGCTCGGTCACACCGACTCCTTATCCCGGTCTCTGCCAGGGATTATACATAGAAGTCCAGATCCTCCTGGTGTTTGAGCAGGTCACGCAGCTTATGAGGATCCTCGCCCCTGAAGTAGATCAGCCCCCAGTGGGTGCCGAACGCGGTGCGCTTGGTGACGGTCTCTTCCATCGGCGGGGTCAGTTCGTGGGACTCGAAGTAGGGATGGTCCTCGACCTCTTCGGGGATCTCCAGGCGGCTGACCACGCGGCGACGCGGGTAGACACCGAAGCAGCCGGCGTAGCCGTTGGCGTCCTCGACCTCCTTGGGGAAGAAGGCCTTGACCTCCTCGGCGCTGGCCTTGGGGTCGAACACCAGCATCGAGGCCTGGTAGGCGTTGAAGCCGTAGACCCGCTCGAGCAGTTCGAAGACCTTGAAGCCCGGCGGGCGGTAGGCGACTTCGCCGAAGTACATCTCACCGTCGCTGGTGACGAAGTACTCGGGGTGAATCAGGCCGAACTCGATGTCGAAGGTCTTGATCAGCTTCTCGATCTGCGCGGTGATCTGGGGGCGATAGCGCTCCAGCTCCGGCGAGCCCGGGACGAACACCGAGTAGCCCAGCGTCACGTATTCGGAGAGGTTGAGGAAGACGATCTTGCCGTCGTGGATCCAGGCCTCGACGGCGAACTCCCAGCCATCGAGGTGGGATTCCATCAGCACCGGGAATTCCTCGTCGGGGATCGAATCGACCTCGTCCGGGGTGCGGATCACCCGGTGGCCCAGGCAGCCGGCCTTGTCGAAAGCCTTGAGGTGGATCGGATCGTTGGGGTCGCCGTCGAGCTTGAGCAGGGTCTGATTGACGCGCTTGAGGAAGCGCACCACGTCTTCCTTGTCGTGGGCTTCCTCGAAGATGCCAACGCGGATGCCGCCGAGCTGGGCGCGGCGCTTCATCAGCGCCTTGTCGCGTAGCAGCAGCGACTGGCCGTAGAGACGCGGGTTGTCGAGCAGTACCGAGTTGATTGCCCCGGCCCACTCGACGGTCTCTTCATACAGCGGGATGGCGACGTCGACGCCCATCTCCTGCAGCGTCTCGGCAATCTCCATGGAACGGTCGTTCAAGCGCTCGAAGTTCCACGATACGTAGGGAATATCGTGTTTTTGGCAATATTCCTCGGCCCAGTCCGGGGCCACCACCACGTAGCGGCGATCGAAGTTTTCGGCAGCTTCTACCGCGCTCAAGCTCCAGCCCAGAAGTGCGATATAGCCCTTGTTGGGATCCTTGGTCATGGTAGTGCCTCCGTTGGAAATTGGTTGAACATGACGTTATACGCTACACGCTGTGACACGAACTTGATAGCCAGCGGGCCATCACCGCAGCGTGGATAACGTGGGGCTGGGACGCAGATGGGGGACAAGGGTTCCATGGGCGTCGCTGCGGTTGCGAGGCCGTGGGGGCGCTGTTATAGTGCGCCTCGCTCGGCCCGATGGCGTGCTCATTCGCTGTGAATGGCATGCTCGATGTCGAACGCTATGGTGGCCCTCGTCGGTCCTCCCGCAACGCTAAACTGCGAACCCCGCCAGGCCCGGAAGGGAGCAACGGTAGTGGTGGATGCGTGTGCCGGGATGCGGCTGTCGGGGGCCGCCTCCATTCTGGGTGGTCGGTTCCGGCTGCCTGGCAGCGTCGCTTTCCCCTGCGAGCCCCAGCCGCTAGAATGAAGGCCCTGTCATGACAGCGCTTGCCGGCCTCGGCCTGGCGCCTATTTCGTCGTGAACCCGGCCGCAAGGATTCTGCCCGCAATGAGCTATCAGGTACTGGCCCGCAAGTGGCGCCCGCGCACCTTCCATGAGCTGGTCGGCCAGGACCACGTGCAGCGTGCGCTGGTAAATGCCCTCGACCAGGGGCGCCTGCACCACGCCTATCTGTTCACCGGCACCCGCGGCGTGGGCAAGACCACCCTGGCGCGGATTCTCGCCAAATGCCTCAATTGCACTGCCGGCGGCCGCGATGATAGCGCGGTGACCTCGACCCCCTGCGGCCAGTGCGAGAGCTGCCGCGCCATCGACGAGGGCCGCTTCGTCGACCTGATCGAGGTCGATGCCGCCTCGCGGACCAAGGTCGAAGACACCCGCGAACTGCTCGACAACGTGCAGTACGCACCGACCCAGGGGCGCTTCAAGGTGTACCTCATCGATGAGGTGCACATGCTCTCGACCCACAGCTTCAATGCGCTGCTCAAGACCCTCGAAGAGCCGCCGCCCCACGTCAAGTTTCTGCTCGCCACCACCGACCCCCAGAAACTGCCGGTCACGGTGCTGTCGCGCTGCCTGCAGTTCACGCTCAAGAACATGCCGCCGGAGCGCATCGTCGAGCACCTCGGCAAGGTGCTGGCCGCCGAGGACGTCGGCTTCGACGAGTCGGCGCTATGGCTGCTGGGGCGCGCCGCCGACGGCTCGATGCGCGATGCCATGAGTCTCACCGACCAGGCCATCGCCTTCGGCCAGGGAGCCGTTCGCCAGGCCGACGTCGCGGCCATGCTCGGCACCCTCGATCATCGCCACCTGCTGGCGCTGGTCGAGGCGCTGGCCGAGGTCGATGCCGCGCGTATATTGGCAGAGGTGGCGGCCCTCGCCGAGCAGGGCCCCGACTTCGCCGGCGTGCTCGACGACCTGGTCGGCACCCTGCACCGGCTGGCGGTGGCGCAGATGGTGCCGGATGCGTTGGATAACGGCCACGGCGACCGCGCGACCCTGCTGGCGCTGGCGGCGCGTTTCACCGCCGAGGACGTGCAGCTCTACTACCAGATCGGCCTGCAGGGCCGGGGCGACATGGATCACGCCCCGGATGCCCGCACGGCGCTGGAGATGACCCTGCTACGCATGCTGGCCTTCCGGCCTCAGGGTGTGCCCAAGCCGGCCAGCACGCCGCTGCCGATCAGCGGCGCGCTGTCGCAGCAGGGCCAGCCCGCTCCTCCGCAGGCGCCGCCGGCCGCTGCCGAGTCGTCGCCTCCGGCGCCCAGCGCGGCGGAGGCGCCGCAGCCGTCACCAGGCGCGGCCGAGCCCCGGCCAGAGGCTGAGACCGCAGCTGCCGCCGCGCCGCCGAGCGTGGAGCCGCCGCCCTGGGAGTTGCCCAGCGACACCCCGGCCCAGCCTGCTGCTGCAGCGGCGATGAACGAGGCGCTCGAGCCGCATGCCGCAGCGCCTGCCCAGCAGGCCGACGCGGTGCCGTTGCCCGAGGCCAGTGAGCCGGTCGCTGCAGCGCCAGTCGAGCCGGCCGCGGCCCCGCAGGATATCGCCGCGGCGCCCGCCGAGTCGCCGGCGAGCCAGCCCGCGGCACCGGCCGAGCCCCGGCCGCATGGCGTCGAACATGGTGACGGCTTCGATCACGCCACCTGGCTAGCACGCTTCGATGATCTCGGGCTTGGCGGCCTGACCCGCAATCTCGCCGCCCACTGCCTGGTCGAGCATGACGACGGCCAGCGCCTGCAGCTGCGGCTCGACCCCAGCCAGGCGGCGATGAACGCCGAGGTTCACGTCGAGCGACTCGAGAAGGCGCTGCTCGAGTTGGGCGTGCCGCGGCGCGTCAGCATCGAGCCCGGCGAGCTGCCGCCCGGCATCGAGACGCCGCGGGCCATGGCCGACCGCCTCAACGCCGAGCGCCACGCCGCCGCGGTCAAGTCCCTCGAGGCCGACCCCCACGTACAGGAACTCCGCGAGGCCTTCGGTGCCCGATTGCTGGAAGCCTCGGTCTCCCCACAGCAGCGCAGCGGCGAGGCCGCGCGCTGATCACTTCGATCCAGGAGCATGAGCCATGATGAAAGGCGGAATGGGCAACCTGATGAAGCAGGCCCAGGAAATGCAGGAAAAGATGCAGCGCATGCAGGAAGAGGCGCAGAAGGCCGAGGTCACCGGCGAGGCCGGCGCCGGCATGGTCAAGGTGACCATGAACGGGCGTCATGACGTCAGCAAGGTCGACATCGACCCCAGCGTGCTGGAAGAGGACAAGGAGCTGCTCGAGGACCTGCTCGCCGCCGCGGTCAATGACGCCGTGCGCAAGGTCGAGGAGACGACCCGGGAGCGGATGGAAGAAGCCACCGCTGGCCTCAATCTGCCGCCTGGTTTCAAGATGCCGTTCTGATGAGTTTTTCTCCGCTCGTCGATCGTCTGCTCGAGTCGCTGCGGGTGCTGCCCGGGGTCGGGCCCAAGAGCGCCCAGCGCATGGCGCTGCACCTGCTCGAGCGTGATCGCGAGGGTGGCCAGCGGCTCGCCGCGGTGCTCGCCCAGGCCCTCGACGAGGTCGGCTACTGCCAGCGCTGTCGTACCCTGACCGAAGAGGAGGTCTGCGGGCTGTGCCGCAGCCCGCGCCGTGACGACAGCATCCTGTGCGTGGTCGAGTCGCCGGCCGACATGCTGGCCATCGAGGACGCCGGCGGCTACCAGGGCCAGTACTTCGTGCTCCACGGCCACCTGTCGCCGCTGGACGGCATCGGCCCCGAGGATATCGGCCTCGACCAGCTCGAGGCGCGTATCGACGCCGAGGCGGTCAGCGAGGTGATTCTGGCCACCAATCCCACCGTGGAGGGCGAGGCCACCGCGCACTACATTGCTGCCCAGCTCGACGGTCGCCCACTGCGCCTTTCGCGTCTCGCCTACGGCGTGCCGATGGGCGGTGAGCTGGAGTACGTCGACGGCGGCACCCTCAGCCGCGCCTTCAACGGCCGCCTGCCATTTCAAAGTGATTGAGCCGCCCCGCGGCCAGGACACCCCCTGACTATGCCTACCCCTGCCACCCTCGATATTCGCTGGGTCGATACCCCCGCGGCGCTGGACGCCGCCTGTGCCGACCTGGCCGGGGCCAAGACCCTGGCGCTGGACACCGAGTTCTTCCGTGAGTCGACCTTTCATCCGGTCCCCGCGCTGTTGCAGCTGAGCGCCGGCGAGGCGGTCTACCTGATCGATCCCCAGGCCCTCGACGCCAGTCCGGCACTGTGCGACCTGCTGGCCGGCGGGCCGCTCAAGCTGCTGCATGCCAGCAGCGAGGACCTCGAGGTGCTGCGCAACTGGGCGGATGTGCTGGTCGCGCCGCTGGTCGATACTCAACTGGCGCAGGGGCTGCTCGGGGAGGACCCGGCGATGGGCTACCAACGCCTGGTGGAACACTGGACCGGCGAGACGCTGCCCAAGGACGAGACCCGCTCCGACTGGCTCGAGCGGCCGCTCTCCGAGGCCCAGTGCCGCTACGCGGCACTCGACGTGGTCTATCTGCTCGAGGTGTGGAAGCAGCAGCGCGCGCGGCTGGTCGAGCTGGGCCGGCTGGAGTGGCTCGAGGCCGACTGCGCCGAGCTGCTGGCCCAGGCGGGTCGCAGCGGCGACGCCGACGGCCAGTGGTACCTGCGTCAGCGCCAGCTGTGGCGGCTCACGCCGCGCCAGATCGAGGCTTACCGGCGCCTGACCATCTGGCGCGAAGGGGAGGCGCGGCGCCGCAACCTGCCACGCGGCTGGCTGGTCAACGACAAGCTGCTGTATGCCGTCGCCGAGGCGCTGCCGCAGCATCGCCAGGCGCTGGCCGCCATCGAAGGGGTCAAGCCGACGCTGGTCAAGCGCGAGGGCGGCACCCTGCTGGCGCTGGTCGGCGAGGCGCGGCGAGTCGACGAGAGCGACCTGCCGGAAGCGCTGCCATCGCCCTTGGCGGGAGCCTTCAAGAAGCGCTTCAAGGCGCTCAAGCGAGTCGTCACCGCCGAGGCCGACGCGCTGGGGGTGGCGCCGGAGGTGCTGATGCGCCGCCGCGACCTGGAAGCCGTGGTCGCGGCGGACCTGCAGGGTCACCCGCTGCCGCTGCCGAATGGCTGGCGCGGTGAGCGGCTCGCGGCAGGCCTGGCCGCGGCGCTGTCAGAAGGAGAGGGGGCATGAGTGCCGACAAACTGATATGCGAGATCTACAAGAGCTCGCGCAAGGACGAACTGTATCTCTACGTCGACAAGCGCCAGGGGCTCACCGAGGTGCCGGAGCAGCTGCTCGAGCACTTCGGCACGCCGCTGCCGGTGACCACCATGTTGCTCACCGCCGGCAAGCGCTTGGCGCGCGCCGAGGCTAGCGAGGTCATGGCGCAGATCGCCGAGAAGGGGTTCTATCTGCAGATGCCTCCGGCCAAGGAGCCGTACCTGCTCGATCTCTACCGCACGCCGACGCAATCACGCTATTGAGCGCCGCGGGCGCCGGGGGAATATAAAGATGCGTGAACTGTTCTGGGAGCGCTACCGTCTCGACGAGCTGACCGACGAGGAGTGGGAGGCGCTGTGCGACGGCTGCGGTCAGTGCTGCCTGCTCAAGTTCCAGGACGAGGACAGCGGCGACCTGGCGGTGCTCAACGTGGCCTGCGAGCTGCTCGATATCGACAGCTGCCGCTGCGGCGACTACGCCAATCGCTTCGAACGGGTGCCCGACTGCACTCAGCTCACCCCGGCGCGGATCGACGAGTTCCGCTGGCTGCCGGGCTCCTGCGCCTATCGGCGCCTGGCCGAGGGGCGCAGCCTGGCGCGCTGGCACCCGTTGATCAGCGGTGACGGCCGCCGCATGCACCGCAAGGGCATCAGCGTGGCCAGCTTCGCGGTCTCCCAGCGTGACGTGCTCGAGGCCGATTACGACGAGCACATCATCGCCATCCTGCCGATCGACGGCTAGGCACGGCGGTTTTCCCGCCCCCCGCGGGCCTCGATGTATCCCGCCACCATCACTCCTCGACCATGCCCAGCGCCCAGAGAATAAAGGCGTCCTGGCGAGCACCGTCGCGCCACGCCTTGAAGCGCCCCGACGCGCCGCCGTGGCCGGCGGCCATGTCGCTGCGCAGCAGCACAGGCCCGCGTGCGCTGCCCAGCTCGCGCAGCCGAGCGTAGAGCTTGGCGGGTTCCCAGTAGGGCACTCGCGAATCGTGCCAGCTGCCCTGCAGGAACACGCTGGGGTAGGGCAGCGGCGCGAGGTTGTCGAGCGGCGAGTAGTCGCGGATACGCTTGCGGGCGGCCGGCTCGTCGGGATTGCCCCACTCGGTGTATTCGGCGGTGGTCAGCGGCAGGTCGGGATTCTCCATGGTGCGCAGCACATCCACGAAGGGCACGTCGAGGACCGCAGCACAGAAGGCTTCGGGTGCCAGGTTGAGGCTGGCGCCGACCAGCAGGCCGCCGGCGCTGGCGCCGTAGGCGGCGATGCGCGCCGGGTCGCTGAGCCCGGTGTTGGCCAGGGCGTCCCGCGCGGCCAGAAAATCGCGGAAACTGTTCTCCTTGTGCTCCATCTTGCCGGCCAGGTACCACGGCTCGCCGCGGTCGCCGCCGCCGCGCACGTGGGCCACGGCGAACGCCACGCCGCGCTCCAGCAGCTCGAGGCGGGCCACCGAGAACCAGGGGTCGAGGACCTCGCCATAGGCGCCATAGCCGTAGAGCAGGGTAGGCAGCGGCGTGTCACCGAGCAGGTCGACGCGGGCCACGATCGAAACCGGGATCTGTTCGCCGTCGTGGGCGGTGGCCCACAGCCGACGGCAGGCCAGCCGATCGGGCTGCAGCGAGCCGTGAATCGGCTGCTCCTTGAGCAGCCGCCGCTCACCGCTGTCGAGATCGTGCTCCAGCCAGCGCACCGGCAGGGTGAACGACTCTTCGCGTAGCCGCAGGCGGCGCGCCGTGAAGTGCGGCATATCGCCGAGCATCAGGCTGCATGGCGCCTCGGGCAGCGGTAGTCGCTCGTCGCGGCTGGCGACGTGAGCGGTATCCAGCTCGAGCAATCGCAGATGGACCTGGGCCTGTTGATGATCGCGTTCGGTGACCACCAGTCCCCAGCTGAAGGCATCCACCCCTTCGAGGGTGACGTCGTCGCGGTGAGCCAGCAGCGGCTGCCAGGCGGGCGTCGCCTGATCGTCGAGGCCGGCGCTCTCCTCGACCCTGTCGAGGCGAAAATGCACCGCTTCGCGGTTGTGAAGCACGTAAAAGACCCCGGGGCGATGGTCCAGCGCATATTCGACGCCACTCTCGCGGCGCCGAAAGCAGTGCGGCGGCGTGGCCGGCGCGGCAGCGGGAATCAGGTAGCACTCGGTGGTGTCCTTGGAGGCCGACTCGAGTACCAGCCACTGCCGCGAGCGGGTCTTGCCGAGTCCCAGCCAGAACTCCGGGTCGTCCTCGCGCAGGATCAGGCTGGCCTCGCCGGCTCGGCCCGTGGCATCGAGGCTCAGGCGCCACACGCTGTCGGGGCGCTGGGTGGCATCGTAGCGGGTGAAGAGCAGGGTGGCATTGTCTTCGGCCCAGCTCAGCTCCGGGCCGATCTCCTCCAGTACCCGTCGCGGGGTACCGTCCGGCAGGCGCTTGAGCCACAGTTCGAAGGTCTCGTCGCCGCGCGTGTCTTCGCTCCACGCCAGCCACTGCTCGTCGGGGGAGAGCGCCATGTCGCCGAGCTCGAAGAAGTCATGCTCGGCGGCGCGGGCCTCCAGGTCGAGAAAGCAGCGGCGTGACTCGGGCTGCCCGAGCGGGTAGCGCCACCAGCGCGGGAAGTCGGCGTCGGCGGCGGTCTCGCTCCAATAGCAGTAATGGTCGAGGGGCGTGGGTAGGCCGCTGACGGCCAGCTCGCGGCGTGCCAGGTGACCGTGATAAAGCGCCTCGGTGAGTTCGCCGAGCGGAGCGAACCAGGTGTCGCACTCGTGGTTGGCGGCTTCCAGGAAGGCGCTGACCCGTGGGTCGTCGCGCGCTTCCAGCCAGTGCCAGAGGGGGTCGTCGGGGCGCCGGTAGGCGGCAACCGGCGAGTCGGCTGCCTGGTTGAGCAGATTATGACGCAGCAGCTGTGCTTTCATCGGGTGCGGTGTACCATAATGGAGTATGAATGTTGCAACACTGCGTCGCGACCGACGCAGGTCTGGAGAGTTCGATGCTGATATCCGATTCCATGCCCCTACTCTGGCTGATTTACGCGGTGCTGTCGCTGGTGGTACTGGCCACCGGCTACATGGCGGTCCGTTTCCTGCCGCGCCTACCCAGGCTGGTGATCGTCGGGACCGTGGCAGGCGCGCTGTGGATGCCGACGCGCTTTCGACTGCCGATGCTGGAGGAGGGCGAATTCTACACCGGTTTCGCCCCGGCCGTGGTCGTCGCCGGGATTACCTTTTTGCAGCGCGACGGCGGCACCATGACCACCGCGCTTATTCTGCTGGTGCTGGGCATTGGGCTTGGGGCGGTAGCAGGCGTGGCGCTGTGGCTGCTGGGCCGCGGCGGCGAGCCCGTCGAGGCGCGCAAGGCGCCCGCTGAACGCGCCGAGCGGCCACCCACCAGCGAGCGTCGGGAGCCGGTGATCGGCTAAGGAAGCGTCATGCGCGCTGTGTTGAAGCTGGGGTTGTGGTGGCTGCTGGCCGTGGCAATGCCGCTGATGGCACAGCCGACGGTGGAGTTTGCCACCGAAAGCGGCCAGCCGCCGCTGCTGCTGATCGAGCGCGGTGCCGAGCGTAGCGAGGCGGCAGATGTGAGGGTGGTCATCGATGTGTCGGGCAGCATGCGGCATAACGATCCCGACCAGTTGGCCGCCAGCGCCCTGGAGCTGCTGGTGGCGCTACTGCCCCGCGACATCCACGGCGGCATCTGGACCTTCGGCGAGTCGGTCGATAACCCGCTGCCCGTCGCCCCGGTCGATGCCGAGTGGCGCCGGGAGGCGCTGGCGCTGCGACCGGCGCTGGTCGACTATCAGCAGTTCACCGATATCGAGGCGGCGGTGCGCGAGGCCTCGGACGATGCCGGCAACGGTACCCGCCACCTGATCCTGCTGACCGATGGCATGATCGATCTGCCCGCCGCCGGCCAGGACAAGCAGGCCCGCGACGAGGCATCGCAGCGAAGGCTGAGCGACGAGCTGACCCCGCAGCTAGCTGAGGAGGGCGTGATCATCCACGCCGTCGCCTTCTCTCCCGAGGCCGACCTGCCGCTGGTCGAGCTGCTCGCGCAGCGCAGCGGAGGCCTGGCCGCCCTGGCCGAGTCTCCCGACGAGCTGCTGCGAGCGTTTCTGGATATCTTCGACCGTATCTTTCCCGGCGACCGGGTGCCGCTGGAAGAGGGGCGCTTCAATATCGACGACCAGGTCGAGTCGTTCTCGGCGCTGCTCTTCCACGACCCCGACTCACCGCCGCTGACCCTGATCGGCCCCGATGGCCAGCGCTACAGCCGCGACGACCATCCCGACGATATGCGCTGGCAGAGCGAGCCGCGCTTCGACCTGATCACGGTAACGTCACCCGCCGAGGGCGAGTGGCGCGTCGAGGGCCCGATCACGATCGACAGCCGCGTCAGCGTGGCCTCGACCCTGACGCTGCGCAGCGCGGAATTGCCGGCAACCCTCTATCAGGGGTTCGAGGTGCCGATCGAGGCCTGGCTCGACCTCGACGGCGAGGTGCTGGCCGCACCGGCCTGGCCCGACGACCTGCGCCTGCGCGCCGAGCTCCAGGACTTGATGGGAAACGTTCAGGCGGCGACCCGCCTGGCGGCCGACGATGAGCGTTTCCGCGGCGTGCTGCCGGCGCCGGCACTGACCGGCAATGCGCGGCTGGTGATCGACGCCCACAGCGTGCGCTTCCAGCGCCAGCGGGTGCAGGCGGTCAACGTGCTGCCGGCGATTGCCGCCGAGGTCGATGACGCGGTATCACGTGTCAGCCTGCGCGCCGAGCACCCGCAGCTCAACGTCGACAACACGCAGATTCGCGCCGAGCTGCAGGGCGAGGCGCTGGCGGTCGAGGCGCACAACGAGCGTCAGTGGCAGATCGCGCTCCCCGAGCTGCCCGACGACACCCGCTTGCCGCTGCTGCTCAGCGCCACGGTGACCCTCGACGATCAGCGCCTCGAGCTGAGCCTGCCGCGGCTGGTGCTCAACCCCCAGGCGCGCATCGGCGTCGATGCTGCCCAGTCCGACAGCGCCGCGCTGCAAGCCGAAACGCTCGAGGCGCTGCCCGCGGAGGAGCCCGAGCCGGCAACCGAGCCCGATCTGGTCGAGCGCCTGGTGAGTGCCATCAATCAGCTGCCGCGCCAGGCTCAGGCACTCTGGCGCGAGGCCGTGCCACGCCTCGAGCGGGCCGGTGAAGCGCTCGGCCTGGACGCCGACAGCAGCCTGCGCTGGGCAGCAGGGCTCGCCGCGGCACTGATCGCGCTGCTGGTGCTGGGCGGCTGGTCACGTACCCGGCGGCGGCCAACGCATCGAGAGGATCCGCATGTGTGAACTGTTGGGCATGAGTGCCAATGTCCCGACCGATATCTGCTTCAGCTTCACCGGCTTTCTGCATCGCGGGGGCGGCACTGGGCCGCACCGTGACGGCTGGGGAATCGCCTTCTACGAAGCCGGCGGCTACCGCGACTTCCGCGACCCCCACCCCTCGGTGGATTCGCCGATTGCACGCTTGATCTGCGACTACCCGATCAAGTCCCACGTGGTGATCAGCCATATCCGTCAGGCCAACGTCGGCCAGGTGCAGCTGGCCAATACGCACCCCTTCACCCGCGAGATGTGGGGGCGTCAGTGGTGCTATGCCCACAATGGCCAGCTCGAGGGCTGGCAGTCGCTGCCGCTGGCGGTGTATCGCCCGGTGGGCAGCACCGACAGCGAGCACGCCTTCTGCTTCCTGCTGGGTGAACTGCGCCGGCGCTTCGACGACCTGCCGGCGTCGCCCGAGGCGATCTGGTCCTGTCTGCACGAGCTCTGCGGGCGGCTGCGCGGCCTCGGCGTGTTCAACCTGCTGCTCTCCGACGGCGTCCATCTCTACGCCTACTGCTCCACCAAGCTGGCGCATATCACCCGGCGCGCGCCGTTCGGCAAGGCGCAGCTGTCGGATGCCGAGCTCAGCGTCGACTTCGTCGAACACACCACCGAGCACGACGTGGTCTCGGTGCTGGCCACCGAGCCGCTCACCGACAACGAGCAGTGGGTACGCATGCTGCCCGGCGAGCTGTTGGTGTGGCGCGATGGCGAGATCGTTGCCCGCTTCCTCGACAATGGCGAAACCGCCCAATAAACCATAGGCTTGGGGTAATGCTGGCCTAAAGTGGCATGGCATTTGACACCGCGACCTGTCATGTTCCAACGTTAGTTTCAAGCGATCGTTTGACGGACAACAAGAGTCGACAGGGTGTCGATCTATCTGAATAGCGGAGATTTGCCCATGAGCGAGCACGCCACTGCCCCGGTACTCAATGGCCCGGCCCTGGAAGGCCTCGACGACTACGCGTCGGTGATGGACGTCTTCAAGGTGTCGGCCAGCAAGTTCGCCGACAAGCCGGCCTTCACCTGCATGGGGCAGACGCTGACCTATGCCGAACTGGACAAGCAGTCCCAGGCCTTTGCCGCCTGGCTGCAGCATGAAACCAGCCTCGAGCCCGGCGATCGCATCGCCATCCAGTTGCCCAACGTGCTGCAGTTCCCGGTGGCGGTGTTCGGTGCCATGCGCGCCGGCCTGGTGGTGGTCAACACCAACCCGCTCTACACCGAGCGCGAGATGGCCCACCAGTTCAAGGATTCCGGCGCCAAGGCGATCCTGATCCTCGCCAACATGGCCGACAAGCTGGAGAAGGTGCTCGAGCGTACCGAGATCAAGCATGTGCTGGTCACCGAGCTTGGTGACATGCACGGCTTCCCCAAGCGTCTGCTGATCAACGCCGTGGTCAAGTACGTCAAGAAGATGGTGCCGGCCTACTCGCTGCCCACCGCGGTGGGCTTCCGCGACGTCCTGAGCAAGGGCGCGAGCCTCTCGCACAAGGACGTCGAGTGTACCCCCGACGACGTCGCCGCGCTGCAGTACACCGGTGGCACCACCGGCCTGGCCAAGGGCTCGATGCTGACCCACCGCAACCTGGTCGCCAACATGCTGCAGGCCCGCGCGGCGATCGGCCCGGCGCTCAAGGACGGCCAGGAGACGGTGATCGCGCCGCTGCCGGTCTACCACATCTACACCTTCACCGTGAACTGCCTGTTTCTGGTCGAGACCGGCAACCACTCGATTCTGATCACCAATCCTCGCGATCTCGACAACTTCGTCAAGGAGCTGAAGAGCATCAAGTTCAGCGGCTTCATCGGCCTCAATACCCTGTTCAATGCGCTGTGCAACCGCGACGACTTCAAGCAGCTCGATTTCTCGCGGCTCAAGCTCACGGTGTCGGGGGGCATGGCGCTGACCAAGGCCGCCGCCCAGCGCTGGGAAGAGGTCACCGGCTGTGCCATCGCCGAGGGCTACGGCATGACCGAGACCTCGCCGATCGTCACCTTCAATCCGGTCGATGCCATCCAGCTCGGCACCATCGGCAAGCCGGTGGCCGGTACCACGGTCAAGGTGATCGACGCCGACGGTCAGGCGCTGCCCTACGGTGAGGCCGGCGAGCTGTGCGTGCAGGGGCCGCAGGTCATGAAGGGCTACTGGAATCTGCCCGAGGAGACCGCCAAGGCGATGGACAGCGATGGCTGGATTCGCACCGGCGATATCGCCGTGCTGCAGGAGGATGGCTACGTCAAGATCGTCGATCGCAAGAAGGACATGATCATCGTCTCCGGCTTCAACGTCTATCCCAACGAGATCGAGGACGTGGTCGCGGGCCATCCGGACGTGCTCGAGGCCGCGGCGGTGGGGGTGCCCGACGAGGATGCCGGTGAGGCGATCAAGCTGTTCGTGGTGTCGCGCAACCAGGACCTCGACGGCGAGAGCCTGCGTCAGTGGTGCAAGAAGGAGCTCACCGGCTACAAGGTGCCCAAGTTCGTCGAGTTCCGCGATGAGCTGCCCAAGACCAACGTCGGCAAGGTACTGCGTCGCGAGCTGCGTGACCAGGAGACCGAGCAGAGCGCCTGATCGCCGCGAATGTCACTGCCTACGGCGAGGGACGCCGGGGATAGGCCGAAGAGGAGGTTTGCGCCATGGATGGCGCAAGGTAGCGCCCAGGGATGGGTTTACAGCGCCTCCTCGTAGGCCTATCGCCGGATCAGTCCCGAGCATTGCTGGATTGGTTCGGCGCCCTGAATTAGGCGCGGCCAGGCCCCAAGCGTTACACTATGCTGCCCGCTCCGGCACTGCCGGGGCGGGCAGTGTCATTTCAACCTGTGAGGCTGCCTTGAGCACCACCGCTTCCCGCTCCACTGCATCCCCCGACCTGACTCGTCTGCGCGACCTCGAGGCGCGGCTGGGTGACTGCCTGGGTGGCGACGCCGTGCGCCTGGGCAAGCGCCTGGCCGGGCTCGAGCGGCGCGCGCGGGACGGCAAGCCGGTGGATCGTGGCCTCGGCGAGGTCGAGCGGCTGATCGATGCCTCGGCGAGCAAGGTCGCCGCGCGGCGTGCCCAGCCGGTCACCCTACGCTACCCACCCGAGCTGCCGGTGGCCGAGCGCCGCGACGATATTCTCGCCGCGCTGCGCGAGCACCAGGTGGTGGTGGTGGCCGGCGAGACCGGCTCGGGCAAGACCACCCAGTTGCCCAAGCTGTGCCTGGAGCTGGGACTGGGACGGCGCGGGCTGATTGGCCACACCCAGCCGCGCCGGCTGGCGGCGCGCTCGGTAGCCACGCGCCTGGCCGAAGAGCTAGAGGTGCCGCTCGGCGAGCAGGTCGGCTACCAGGTGCGCTTCAGCGACCAGAGCAACGAGCGCACCCTGATCAAGCTGATGACCGACGGTATCCTGCTGGCCGAGACCCAGCACGATCCCGATCTGAGTCGCTATGAAGCGATCATCATCGACGAGGCCCACGAGCGCAGCCTCAACATCGACTTCCTGCTCGGCTACCTCAAGCGACTCACCGCGCGCCGTCCCGACCTCAAGATCATCATCACCTCGGCGACCATCGACGTCGAGCGCTTCGCCGCCCACTTCGGCGAGCCCGACCGCCCGGCGCCGGTGGTCCAGGTCTCGGGGCGTACCTACCCGGTGGAGCTGCACTACCGGCCGCTGGTGCGCGACGCCGACGACGAGGAGGACCGCACCCTGCAGGAGGGCATCCTGCAGGCGGTGGAGGAGATCGAGCAGATCGAGCGCGACAAGCGCTGGTGGCACGGCCCCCGCGACGTGCTGATCTTCCTGCCCGGCGAGCGCGAGATCCGCGAGACCGCCGACACCCTGCGCCGCGCCGACCTCAAGGGCACCGAGATACTGCCGCTCTATGCGCGGCTCTCCAACGCCGAGCAGAACCGCGTCTTCCAGCCCCACGCCGGACGCCGCATCGTGCTCTCGACCAACGTCGCCGAGACCTCGCTGACAGTGCCCGGGATCCGCTACGTGATCGACCCGGGGCTGGTGCGCATCAGCCGCTACAGCTACCGCTCCAAGGTCCAGCGCCTGCCGGTGGAGCCGGTCAGCCAGGCCAGCGCCGACCAGCGCAAGGGGCGCTGCGGGCGCATCGCCGAGGGCGTCTGCATCCGGCTCTACGCCGAGGAGGACTTCCTGGCGCGGCCGGCCTTCACCGAGCCCGAGATCCAGCGCACCAACCTCGCCTCGGTGATTCTCTCGATGCTGTCGCTGCGGCTCGGTGACATCGAGGCCTTCCCGTTCGTCGATGCGCCGGACGCGCGCTTCATCAAGGACGGCTTCCGGCTGCTGTTCGAACTGGGGGCGGTGGACGCGGCCCAGCGCCTGACCGCCACCGGCAAGCGCTTGGCGCGGCTGCCCATCGACCCGCGGCTGGCACGCATGGTGCTGGCCGGCGCCGAGCAGGGCGCGCTGCGCGAAGTGCTGATCGTGGTCTCGGCGCTGGCGGTGCAGGACCCCCGCGAGCGGCCGGCGGACAAGCGCCAGGCCGCCGACCAGGCCCACCGCCGCTGGCAGGACCCGGAGTCGGACTTCGTCGCCTGGCTCAACCTGTGGCACGGCTTCGAGGCGGCCCGCGACGAACTCTCCGGCAACCAGCTCAGGCGCTGGTGCCGCGACAACTACCTGAGCTACCTGCGCCTGCGCGAGTGGCACGACACCTTCCGCCAGCTGCGCCAGCTGCTGCGCGACATGGAGATCCAGGTGCCGCCGGCCGCGCCGCGCCGCGCCGATGACGACCCGGAACAGCGTGCCGAGGCGCGCCGCGAGAGCGCGGTCAAGCTGCATCAGTCGCTGCTCACCGGGCTGCTCTCCAACCTTGGCCAGCTCACCGAGAACCGCGAGTACCTCGGCGCGCGCAACCGCAAGTTCGTGATCCACCCAGGCTCCGGACTGGCCAAGAAGTCGCCCAAGTGGCTGATGGCCGGCGAACTGGTCGAGACCTCGCGGCTGTTCGCCCGCGAGGTGGCGCGCATCCAGCCGCAGTGGATCGAGCCGCTGGCCGGGCATCTGGTCAAGCGCAGCTACAGCGAGCCGCACTGGGAGATGAAGCGCGCCCAGGTGGTGGCCTTCGAGCAGGTAACGCTGTTCGGTCTGCCGATCGTCAACCGGCGCAAGGTGCACTACGGTCCGATCGCTCCCGGCGAGGCCCGCGAGATATTTATCCGCCGCGCGCTGGTGGAGGGCGAATTTCGCACCCGCGGCGAGTTCTTCGCCCACAACCGCGCGCTGATCGACGAGGTCGAAGACCTCGAGGACCGTGCCCGCAAGCGCGATATCCTGGTCGACGAGGAGGCGCTGTTCGACTTCTACGACCAGCGACTGCCGGCCGAGATCATCAACGGCAAGGGCTTCGAGGCGTGGCGCAAGCAGGCCGAGGCCGACGACCCGGCGATCCTCAAGTTCGACCGCGAGGCGCTGATGGCCCGCGATGCCGGCGACGTCACCGTCGAGCAGTACCCCGACGAGCTGCTGCTGGGCGGGGTGCGCTACCCGCTGGCCTACCACTTCCAGCCCGGCGCTGGCGACGACGGCGTGACCCTGACGGTGCCGGCAGCGATGCTGGCGCAGCTGCCGGCGGCACGCCTCGAGTGGCTGGTACCGGGCCTGCGGCGCGAGAAGTGCATTGCGCTGATGAAGTCGCTGCCCAAGGCGGTGCGCCGCCAGGTGGTGCCGATCCCCGACTGGGTGGACGCCGCCCTCGAGGCGCTGGTGCCCGACGACGTGCCGCTGGGCGCGGCGCTGGGCGAGTTCCTGCGCGTCAAGACCGGGCTGCGCCTGTCACCCGATGACTGGCGCTACGATCAGCTCGAGCCGCACCTGATCATGAACCTGCGCGTGGTCGACCACGACGGCCGGGTGTTGGGGGAGGGGCGTGACCTGGATGCGCTGATCGAACGCTTCAGCGAGGCGGCCAGCCAGGGCGCCCGCGCACTGGCCGACGCCGGCGGCGCCAGTGAAGCGGTCGAGTCGCTGCCCGAGCAACCACTACCGGCGTCGCGGGTCACCACCCAGGCGGGGATTCGCGTCGAGGCGTATCCGGCGCTGGTCGCCACGGGCGATACGCTGGCCGTGGAGCTGTTCGACCACCCCGACAAGGCCCTGGCCGCGCATCGCCGCGGGGTCGCTCAGCTGGCGATCCAGCGTCTGCCCGACCAGGCGCGGCATATCGCCCGTCTCAAGGGGCTCGAGCGCTGTGCGCTGCTGTTTGCCAAGGTCGGCAGCAAGCGCCAGCTGGTCGACGACGTGGTGTTCGCCAGCGTCGAGCAGGTGGTGGCGGTGGACCCGCTGCCGCGCTCGCGCAGCGACTTCGAGGCGCGCCTCGAGGCCAGCCGCGCCGAGCTGGTGCCCCACGCCGAGGCGCTGGTGGCGACCCTGGAGCAGGCACTCAAGGGCCATCTGGCGGTGACCAAGGCGCTCAAGGGCAACCTCAGCTTCGCTTTGGCGCTGGTCTACAGTGACCTCAAGGCGCAGATGCAGCGCCTGGTCTACCCCGGTTTCGTCAGCGACGCCGGGGCCTGGCTCGAGCACTATCCGCGCTATATGCAGGCCGCTGAGATTCGCCTCGAGAAGGCACCCCGCGAGCGCAACCGCGACCAGATGTTGATGCATGAAGTCCAGGACTTCGAGCGCCGCCTCGAGGAGCGCCGTGAAGCGACTCGTCGCGCCGGCGCCAGCGACCCTGACCTCGACGAGTTTGGCTGGTGGATAGAGGAGCTGCGCGTGTCGCTGTTCGCCCAGCAGCTCGGCACCCTGATGCCGGTATCCACCAAGCGCCTGGCGCGGCGCTGGGCCGAGATCACCGGCCGACACCATTAACCATTACAGGGCGATGGCAGTAGTCTCTAAGCCGTCGCCAGGAGATATGTCATGACCTCAGCCGTGATCACCGGCAGCGGCCTTTTCACCCCCAGCCAGGCGATCGACAACGATGCCCTGGTGGCGGCCTTCAATCGCTGGGTGGACGCCGAGAACGCGCTACATGCCGAGGCCATTGCCGCCGGCGAGCGCGAGCCGCTGCAGCACTCGAGCAGCGAATTCATCGTCAAGGCCTCGGGGATCCACAGCCGCTATGTGCTCGACGCCGAGGGCATCCTCGACCCCGAGCGGATGCGTCCCAGGCTGCCTCAGCGCGGCAACGACGAGCCCTCCATCCAGTGCGAGATGGGTCTTTCCGCCGCGCAGCAGGCGCTCGACGCCGCCGGCGTCGAAGCCGCCGAGATCGACCTGCTGATCGTTGCCTGCTCCAATCTCGAGCGGCCTTACCCGGCAGTGGCGGTGGAGCTGCAGGCGGCGCTGGGCAGCGGCGGCTACGCCTTCGACATGAACGTGGCCTGCAGCTCGGCGACCTTCGCCATCGACATGGCCAATAACGCCATCCGTGCCGGCAGCATCCGTCGCGCGCTGGTGGTCAATCCCGAGATCTGCTCGGCGCACCTCAACTTCCGCGATCGCGACAGCCACTTCATCTTCGGCGATGCCTGCACCGCGGTGGTGGTCGAGTCCGCCGAGGTGGCGCGCAGCGAGCGGCGCTTCGAGATCCTCGGCACGCGGCTGACCACGCGCTTCTCCAATGCGATTCGCAACAATGCCGGCTTCCTCAACCGGGTCACCGACAGCGACCCGCAGGCACTGGACAAGCTGTTCATCCAGGAGGGGCGGCGAGTGTTCAAGGAGGTCTGCCCGATGGTGGCAGCGCTGATCAGCGAGCACCTCGAGAGCCTGGGGCTGGCCGGCACCACCCCGGCCAGGCTTTGGCTGCACCAGGCCAACCGGCATATGAATGACCTGATCGCGCGGCGCGTGCTGGGCCGCGAGCCCAGCGAGACCGAGGCGCCGGTGATCCTCGATCGCTACGCCAATACCAGCTCGGCCGGCTCGATCATCGCCTTCCATCTGCATCGCGACGACCTGCAGGCCGGTGAGCTGGGGGTGGTGTGTTCGTTCGGGGCCGGCTACAGTGCCGGCAGCGTGGTGGTACGCAGGCTGTAATCAACCATCTACAATATAGCGGTAACCACAGGGTGACATGATGCAAGGCAAGGGACGCGGGTGGGGAAACGAGCTGGCAGCCAGCATGCGCCTGGCAACGGTGCTGATGCTGGCGCTGGTACTGGCCGGCTGTGCAGGCGCTCAGACCATCGAGGAGCGCAACCCGGATGACCCCTGGGAGGGCTTCAATCGCCGGGTGTTCGTGTTCAACGATGCCCTCGACCGCACCGTGCTGCGCCCCGTGGCGCGGGGGTACGACACCGTGACCCCGCAGCCGGTACAGACCGGCGTCAGCAACTTCTTCTCCAACCTCGGCGAGCCGCGCACCGCGCTCAACAGCCTGCTGCAGGGCAAGCCGGGCAATGCCGGCATCGCTGCAACGCGCTTCTTGATCAATACCACGGTAGGTATCGGCGGGCTGTGGGATTTTGCGACGCACATGGAGATCACCGGGCGCGACGAGGACTTCGGACAGACCCTGGCCGTGTGGGGATGGGAGGAGTCGCGTTACTTAATGCTGCCTTTGCTGGGCCCGAGCACGCTGCGCGATGCCGGTGGTCTGCCAGCGGATATGCTGACCTACCCGCTCTACTACCTGGATGATGCAGAACTCGAAATTGCGCTGACGGCGCTGCGGGTCGTTGATATGCGTGCTGGCCTGCTGGACCTCGAGGAGATGATTCGCGGCGACCGCTACAGCTTCATCCGCGACTCCTACCTGCAGCAGCGCCGCTTCGAGATCAGCGACGGGGAGTTGGGTGATGATCCCTTCGCCAGCGACGACTTCGATTTCGACTTCGATGATGACGACTTCGCCGATGACGACTTCGCCGACTGAAGGTGGTGTATGGCCAGTGAAAAGCGCTTGATTGGCGTCATCGACCGTCCAGGGGCGGAGCGTGATGCGCTGGCCGACATGATTGCCAAGGGGCACTTTGCGGTCGTTGCCGTCGCCGACCCGGAGGAGCTCCCCGACCATACCCTGCTGGCGGTAGCGCATGTGCGCGCCGTGCCACCCACCCAGTGGGCGGCGCTCTCGGTGCGTCTGCCGACGCTGGTGGTCAGCGACGAGCGGTTGGACGCCGAATTGATCAAGGCGGTGGATGTCGGCCTGGTCGACTACATCGTCGAGCCGCTGCGGCATGGCGACGTGCTGCGGAGGATGATCGACAAGGTGATCGACAACCACCGTCTGGCGCGGGAGCATGAGCGCGACCGCCTGCGGCTCGCCGATCTCAATGAACACCTCGAGACGCACCTGGCAATGCTGCGTCTCGACCAGCAGGCCGGTGGTCATATTCAGCGCAAGCTGCTGCCGCATCGCCCGCTGACCCTCAATGGCGTCAGCTGCGACTACTGGCTGGCGCCATCGCTCTACCTGTCCGGCGACTTCCTGGACTTCCATCGCTTCGACGAGCGCTACAGCGTGTTCTACTTTGCCGATGTCTCGGGGCACGGCGCTTCCTCGGCGTTCGTCACGGTGCTGCTCAAGTACCTCTGCAATCACTGGTTGGCGGAGTGGGATGGTGACAACCCGGAGCAGCTGCCGGCGCGCTGGTTGAGGGCGCTCAACAGCGAGTTGCTGGATGCCGGCATCGGCAAGCATGCGACCCTGTTCGTCGGGGTGATTGACCGCCAGCGTCGCTACCTGCACTATTCTCTCGGTGCCCAGTTGCCGATGCCGATGCTGGTCAGCGGCGGTCGGCTGCGTCTGCTCGACGGCGAAGGCATGCCGGTGGGCTTGTTTCCGGGCGTGGAATACCCCACGCTAGGTTGCGAGCTCGCACAGAACTTCCGACTCTGGTTATGTTCGGATGGGGTATTGGAGTGCTTGCCCGGTGACGGGCTCGATAGTCGGCTCAAGGAACTCGAGCGTCTGGTGCAGACCAGTGATGATGTGGCTGCACTGAGGGGGAAGCTGTCGCTGGGTGACGTGCCGGAAAACGACGACGATGCCGTTGACGGGCGTGCCCCGGGTCATGATGAGCTTCCGGATGACCTGACGATCATGACGTTGAGCGGATTTGACGATGATGATGCATGAGGGGCGACTGAAGGCGGCGTTCGATTCCGGTGTCTTCGTGCTCAAGCTATGTGGTGATGTGCGCCTGACGCTATGTGCAACCCTGGACGATCAAGTCCAGCGGCTGGCAGAGACACCTGGGCTCAAGGCGGTGATGATCGACCTGCGCGATACCAGCAACGTCGATTCTACCGCGCTGGGCTTTCTCGCCAAGGTGGCCATGGCGGTGCAGGGCAAGGTCGAACAACCACCGACGATTGTCGCCGACCATCCCGACGTGCAGCGCATGCTCGATGTGATGGGCTTCTCCCACTATTTTACTTTGGTCGAGGCGCCGCTCAGCGAGCCGCGTGAGCTCGACGAGTTGCCGCAGATCGAGGCCGACGAGGCCGATCTCCAGCAGCGTATCCTCGAGGCGCACCGTATCCTGATGCGCATGAACGAGCACAATCGCTCGGAATTCCAGCCGCTGGTGGAGCTACTCGAAGCCCAGCAGCTAGAGCGCGACACCGAGCCGCTCAAGTGAGCGGCTCGAGGCGCGGCGTCTCAGCAGCGTAGCTCACCCAGCAGTTTCTCCAGCTTGCGCTGGTCATCCATGAACTTGCGGATCCCCTCGGCCAGCTTCTCGGTGGCCATGGCGTCTTCGTTCATGGCCCAGCGGAACTCCGCCTCGTCGTGGGGCTCGGGGGCCGAGGTCTCGGCATCGAGGGGCACCAGCCGGCGGCTCAGCGGCCCGCGGTCGGCGGCCAGCTCCTCGAGCAGCTTGGGCGAGATGGTCAGCCGGTCGCAGCCCGCCAGGGCTTCGATCTCGCCGCTGTTGCGAAAGCTGGCGCCCATCACGATGGTCTTGTAGCCGTGACCCTTGTAGTGCTCATAGATCGCCTTGACCGAGCGTACCCCGGGGTCGTTGTCACCGCTGAAGTCGGCGTCCGGCTGCTGGGCCTTGTGCCAGTCGAGGATACGACCGACGAACGGCGAGATCAGCGTGACCCCGGCATCGGCGCAGGCCTGGGCCTGGGTAAAGCTGAACAGCAGGGTCAGGTTGGTATGGATGCCGTCGCGCTCCAGCTGCTCGGCGGCGCGGATGCCTTCCCAGGTGGAGGCGACCTTGATCAGGATCCGCTCACGGCCGACGCCGTATTTCGCATAGCGCTCGATCAGCGAGTGGGCGCGATCCAGGGTGGCATCGGTGTCGAAGGAGAGCCGCGCGCTGACCTCGGTGGAGACGTAGCCCGGCACCAGGGCGCTGATTTCGCTGCCAATTTCCACCGCCACGGCGTCCAGGGCGTCATCGATATCGACGCTCTGGCGGGCCAGTTCGGCCAGCCGGGCGCGGCGCTCGGGCTGCTGGGCAGCCTGCAGAATCAGCGACGGGTTGGTGGTGGCATCGGTAGGGCTGAAGCGGCGAATCGCTTCGATATCGCCGCTATCGGCGACGACCGTGGTCATGCTCTTTAGCTGTGACAGTTTATCCTGATCCATGGGCCTGATTCCTGTGCGTGATGAAAGCCGTTGCCGCTACTCTACCAACCGTGCCGCCGCTGCGCCTAGCCGAATGAAGTGCTAAGCTTAGCCTCCTATCTTTTTTACCCTGGCGGGCTGTGCGGCTTGCCTGCATCAGGAGGCACTGTGACGCTCGATGCTCGTCGCGTGGCGCTGCTGGTGGCGGCGAATACCGCGCTGGCCCCATTTGCCATTGACGCCTATCTGCCGGCGATGTCGCGGCTGGCGGCGTCGGTGGGGGCCAGCATTCACCGTACCGAACTGTCGATCAGCGTGTTCCTGTTCGGCTTTGCGTTTGGCCAGTTGGTGTTTGGGCCGCTCTCCGACCGCCTGGGTCGCAAGCCGGTGCTGATCGGCGGTCTGGTGGTATTCATGCTGGCCAGCCTGATGATCACCAGCGTGGGGTCGCTCTCTGAACTGCTGGTCTGGCGTTTCGTTCAGGCGCTGGGCGGCGGCGCCTGCGTGGTCAACTCGGCGGCCATCGTGCGCGACTGCTTCAGCGGCCGCCAGGCGGCCAGCGTGATGTCGACCATGGCGATGATCATGATGCTGGCGCCGCTGGTGGCACCGGTGGTGGGCAGTGGGCTGCTGTATCTCGCCGACTGGTGGCTGATCTTCGTGTTCCTGGCGGCCTACGCGGCGTTTCTGATCTGGCTGCTCAGCACTCAGCTACCCGAGACCCGCGATCCCAGTCTACCGGCGGCCAGCCCGCGCCAGGTGCTGGCCAACTATGCCAGCGTGCTGCGTCATCGCCAGGGCATGGGCTATATCTGTGCGGTGGCGGCCTCGTTTGCCGGGCTGTTCGCCTTCGTGACCTTCTCGCCGTTTCTGTATCTCGAGTACTTTGGCCTGTCGCCGGCGATGTACCCGCTGGTGTTCGGTGTCAACGTGGTGGTGATCGCGCTCTCCAACTGGGTCAATATCCGCCTGCTGCGCGGCAAGCGCACCCCGCAGCAGAACATGTACCTGGGCCTGGGCATTCAGCTGGGCGCGGCCACCGCGCTGGTCGCGGTCACCGTGTTGGGGCTCGATTCGCTGTATACCCTGGTGCCGCTGATCATGATCTATGCCGGCATGGTCGGGCTGATCACCCCCAATGCCATGTCGTCGCTGCTCGACCACTTCGGCCATATCAGCGCCACGGCGACCGCGGTGATGGGCGGCATCAAGTTCGGTGCCGCGGGTCTCGCCGGGGTGATGGTCAGCGCCTTCGAGATCGAGAACCTGTGGCCGATGGTGCTGACCATGCTCGGGGTGTCGATCTTCGGCAATGTCGCGCTGCGCTGGCTGGTGGGAGGCCGCGCGGATGCCTGAGGGGCTGTTCGCCGTCCTCGACGTGGCGCCGCTGGTGTGGGTCGGCTGCGGCCTCACGCTGCTGGTGGGGGCCTTCGTGCAGCGTGCCACCGGCTTTGGCCTGGCCGTGATCGGTGCGCCGCTGCTGCTGATGCTGGAGCCGCGGCTGGTACCGGTGATCCTGGTGCTGTTTGGCTTCACGGTGTCGCTGATGATGGTCGGCAAGTATCGCCACGAGGTGCGCGTGACCTTCATCGGCACCGCGCTGGTGGGGCGGGTGCCGGGCACGCTGCTGGGTATCTGGCTACTGCTGGCGGCACCGCTGGCGCTGCTCGAGAACGCCATTGCGCTGATCGTGCTCAGCGCGGTGGCGGTCAGCCTGCTCAAGATCAGCCTGCCGGTCAATCGCGTGAGCCTGTTCGTGGCCGGGGTGCTGTCGGGCATCTTCGGCACCGTCTCGGCGATCGGCGGGCCGCCCATCGCCATGTTGATGCACCGCCTGCCGCCGGACAGCGCGCGCGGCAATCTCGCCGCCTACTTCATCTGCAGCTCGCTGATGACGCTGCTGGCCCTGGCGCTGGCCGGGCAGATTCGTGCCTGGCATCTGCTGCTCGCCGTCAGCCTGTTCCCCTGGCTGCTGGTCGGCAACGCCCTGGCCAATACCTGCGCCCACCGCTTCGACCGCCGGGCGCTGACCTGGTCGTCGATGGCGCTCTCCACCCTGGCGGCGCTGGGCCTGCTGCTCTAGCCGCTGTCACAAAAGCTTCATTGAAAAAGGCGCCGACGCGGCGCGAGTGTCACGTGAGTGTCATGCGGGATTTCTATAGTGCGCTTGCACATCGGTCATGCAGGGCATGGCTGGATAAGGCCACCGGGCCAACTTCGCTGCGCATATCTGGAGATCAACATGAAACTCAAGGTTCTGGCTGCTGCCGTCATCGGCGCCTCCTTAATCTCGACCCACGCCATGGCAGATGTCGATCCCGAACTGCCCGAGTACGAAACCGTCAGCGGTATCTCCGGCAACATGATCAGTATCGGTTCCGATACCCTGAACAACCTGATGACGCTGTGGGCCGAAGAGTTCGCTAGCTTCTATCCCAACGTCAACATCCAGATCCAGGGCGCCGGCTCCGGCACCGCGCCGACCGCGCTGACCGAGGGCACCGCCCAGTTCGGTCCGATGAGCCGCGAGATGCGCTCTTCCGAGATCCAGGAGTTCGAAGAGCGCTTTGGCTATCCGCCGACCATGGTGCCGGTGGCCATCGACGCCCTGGCGGTCTACGTCAACCAGGACAACCCCATCGAGAGCCTGACCATCCCGCAGATCGACGCGATCTTCTCCGATACCCGCCGCTGCGGCTACGACGAGGACATCACGCGCTGGGGCCAGCTGGGGCTGGACGGCAACTGGGAGAACCGCGATTTCACCCTCTATAGCCGCAATGCCGTTTCCGGCACCTACGGCTTCTTCGCCGAGAATGCCCTGTGCGGCGGCGACTTCAAGGCCTCGATCAACGAGCAGCCGGGCTCCGCCTCGGTGGTGCAGGGCGTCAGCGAGTCGGTCAACGGCATCGGCTACTCCGGCATCGGCTACATCACCTCCCAGGTGCGTGCCGTGCCGGTAGCACGTGACGAGGGTGAAGAAGCCTATAGCGTGGACAACGAGAACTACCCGCTGGCGCGCTATCTGATGGTCTACGTCAACAAGCACCCCAACGAGGACCTGGATCCGCAGCAGGCCGAGTTCCTGCGCATGATCCTGTCGCGTCAGGGCCAGGAAGTCACCCATCGTGACGGCTACATCCCGCTGCCCGAGGCGGTGGCCAGCCGCGTGCGCGGTGAGCTGGGCCTCGACTGATCCGAATGATTCAGCTGGCCATACAAGGGGCGCTTCGGCGCCCCTTTCGCATGCATGAGGGGCCGCGCTGTCACGGATCTGTCATCTATGCCCCTTACGCTTGCCCTACCTTTTCGCACTCGCCGGGACTGCCAATCCATCATGAATGACATTTCCCAGTCACCATCACGCCGCCAGATCGCCCCGGGCGGGCGGCGCTCGCTGCTGCCCTCACCCGAGCAGCGCGAGCGGCAGCGCAAGCGGCGCGCCTTCAAGGATCACTTGTCACGCTACGGCATCGGCATTGCCGGGGTCGGCGTGGTCGCCGCCCTGGCGATGATCTTCGTTTACCTGTTCTCCGAAGTGGCGCCGCTGTTCCGTTCCGCCACGGTCGACCCCCAGGCCAGCTACAGCGTGCCGGGTGTCGAAGCAGACGACGAACTGGTGCACCTGAGCCTGGAGCGCTACAACCAGCTGGGTACCAGCTTCTCCCAGCTTGGTAACGTCACCTTCTTCGAGACCGAGGACGGTGCCATCCGCACCCAGTTCGCGCTGCCGATCCCGGAGCAGGCGACCACCACGGCGGTGGCCACCGCCGTCGCCAATGCCAATGCGGTGGCCTACGGCTTCGATAACGGCCAGGTGTCGCTCGGGGTACTGGAGTACGAACTCTCCTATCCCGATAACCTGCGCCATATCGAGCCCGACCTGGCGCTGCCGCTGGGCGATGAGCCGATCACCCTCGACGAGCAGGGGCGTGCCATCGAGGTGCTCGGCGTGCAGGTCAGCGATCGCGGCACCTACATTGCCGCGGCCACCGAGGACGGCGAGCTGCTGCTGGCTTCGTTCGAGCGGCGCGAGAACCTGATGACCGGCGAGGTCAGTATCGAGCAGGACACGGTCACGCTGCCGGCCTTCGACGGCGAGCCGCGCCAGATCCTCATCGACGGCCGCTTCCGCCATCTCTACGTGGGCGATGACGCTGGCCGGGTCCACCACTACGACATCGGCAACCTCGACAGCGTCGACTACCTGGGTGCCGTGCAGGTCACCGACCAGGGCCAGGTCACCAAGATGGCCTATCTCAACGGCACGGTGTCGATCATTGCCGGGACCAGCGACGGCCAGGTGCGTCAATATTTTCCGGTGCGCCAGAGCGGCGGGCAGCACAGCCTCGAGCACATCCGCGACTTCGCCCGCTACCAGGGCGCCATTACCCATATCGAGCCGGAGTACAACCGCCACGGATTTCTGGTCGGCGACGACCAGGGCTACCTCGGTATCCACCACACCACCGCCGGGCAGGATGTCTTTCAGGCCCGCATGACCGAGGGGCCGCTGAGCCGGGTCGCGGTTTCACCGGTCAACACCATGGCGCTGATCGTCGATGACCAACGCCAGCTGCAGCGCGCCGAGGTGCAGAATCGCCACCCGGACATCTCGCTGTCGTCGCTGTGGGGCAAGGTCTGGTACGAGGGACGCAGCGAGCCGCGCTATATCTGGCAGTCGACCGCCTCCACCGATGCCTTCGAGCCCAAGATGAGCCTGATGCCGCTCACCGTCGGCACCCTCAAGGCGGCCTTCTACGCCATGCTGTTCGCCACCCCGCTGGCGCTGATGGGAGCGGTGTATACCGCCTACTTCATGACCCCCAAGCTGCGCGGCAAGGTCAAGCCGACCATCGAGATCATGGAGGCGCTGCCGACGGTGATCCTCGGCTTCCTCGCCGGTCTGTGGCTGGCGCCCTTCATCGAGGGCAGCCTGCCCGCGGTGTTCAGCGTGCTGCTGCTGATGCCGCTGGCGATGCTGGCCTTCGCCTACGCCTGGAGCCGACTGCCGGAGGGTATTCGTCGGCTGGCGCCGGAGGGCTGGGAAGCGGCGCTGCTGGTGCCGGTGATCCTGCTGGTGGGCTGGTTCTGCGTGGCGATGAGCCCGCACCTGGAGATCTGGCTGTTCGACGGCAACATGCGCCAGTGGTTGACCGACATCGGCATCGTCTACGACCAGCGCAACGCCCTGGTGGTAGGCATCGCCATGGGCTTTGCGGTGATCCCGACGATCTTCTCGATCGCAGAGGACGCGGTATTCAACGTACCGCGTCACCTGACCCAGGGCTCGCTGGCGCTGGGTGCCACCCGCTGGCAGACGGTGCTGGGCGTGGTGCTGCCCACCGCCAGCCCCGGGATGTTCTCGGCGGTGATGATGGGCTTCGGCCGTGCGGTGGGCGAGACCATGATCGTGCTGATGGCCACCGGCAACAGCCCGATCATGAACTTCAATATCTTCGAGGGCATGCGCACCCTGTCGGCGAATATCGCTGTCGAGCTGACCGAAACCGCGGTGGGCTCGAGCCACTTCCGGGTGCTGTTCCTCGCCGCCCTGGTCCTGCTGGCCATGACCTTCGTGGTCAACACCCTGGCCGAGATCATTCGCCAGCGCCTGCGCAAGCGCTACAGCAGCCTCTAAGGAAACGCTGAATAAATTGGCGAGCGGAATGAAGCACAAGGCGCACGGAGCACAGAAACCGGAGCCTATGGGGTATAGGTGAGGATTTCGAGCACCGCGCAACGCAGTGATTCGCACGCGCAGACATTTATGCAGTGTTTCCCTAATCCCGGGAGTCAATGATGAAACAATGGTACAAGAGCGGCGCCCCCTGGATCTGGCTGAATGCCGGCGCTGTCGCGATCTCCGTGATCATGGTCGTGGGCCTGATTGGCCTGATCGCCGTGCGCGGCCTCAGCCACTTCTGGCCGGCCGAGATCGTCGAGTTTCAGGTCGGTGACCCTGAGCTGGGGTTGGGCCAGATGGTGGTCGGCGAGCACGTGCGCTCCCAGACCATTCCGGTACAGGTGGCGCGGGATGCCGGTATCACCGTGCCGCCGGAACTGGGCGAGGGCGACCTGGTGACTCGCCACCTGATCAAGCAGGGCAATCGCGACGTCACCGGACGCGACTTTGCCTGGTATCCCGAACTGCAGATGAGCGAATGGCAGACGCCCCCCGACGCCATGGTGCTGGAGCGTCGCGAGTGGGGGGACTTCTTCGGCTATCCGCTGCGCCTCCTCGAAGATGGCGAGGTGGTCGCCGAGGGGGAGGGGCTGTGGGACGCGCTGCAGGAACGCATCGCCCGCGGCAATGACCTGTTTCGCGAGATCCGTCGCATCGAGCGCCGCGACGTGGGGCTGATCAGCGAGCGCATGGAGGAGCTGCGCCTGCAGCAGCGCGGCCTGCAGCGTGATCCGGATATCGCGCCGGAGGCACTCGCCGATGCGCTGGAGCGCATCGAGAGCGAAGGCGCCTCGCTGCAGGCGGAGTTCCAGGTGTTGCGCGAGGAGCTCGATGTACTGCGACAGGCGAGCCGCCGGGACGTGCTGGTGGCCAGCGTGGCCGGTGGCGAGGAGGTCGAGATCAATGTCGGCGAGATCGTGCGCGCGGTGCAGCCCAACAGCCTTAGCCCTGGCGCCAAGGCGGCGGCCTATGTGCAGCAGTTCTGGGCCTTCGTCAGCGGTGAGCCCCGCGAGGCGAATACCGCCGGCGGCATCTTCCCGGCGATCTTCGGCACCGTGACCATGGTGCTGCTGATGTCGCTGCTCGTCAGTCCCTTCGGCGTACTGGCGGCCATCTACCTGCGCGAGTACGCCAAGCAGGGGCCGCTACTCAAGTTGATCCGGATCTCGGTCTACAACCTCGCCGGGGTGCCCTCCATCGTCTACGGGGTGTTCGGCCTGGGCTTCTTCGTCTACACCCTGGGCGGCTCCCTCGATGAGCTGTTCTATTCCGACCGCCTGCCGTCGCCCACCTTCGGCTCGCCGGCGCTGATCTGGGCCTCGCTGACCCTGGCGCTGCTGACCCTGCCGGTGGTGATCGTCTCCACCGAGGAGGGCCTGGCGCGGATTCCCTCCTCGGTGCGCCAGGGCAGCCTGGCGCTGGGGGCGACCAAGTCCGAGACGCTGTGGAAGGTGGTGGTACCGCTGGCCACCCCGGCGATGATGACCGGCATGATCCTGGCCATCGCCCGGGCGGCGGGCGAGGTGGCGCCGCTGATGCTGGTGGGCGTGGTCAAGCTGGCGCCGACGCTGCCGGTGGATGGCAGCTTCCCCTTCGTGCACCTGGATCGCCAGATCATGCACCTGGGCTTCCATATCTACGACGTCGGCTTCCAGAGCCCCAACGTCGAAGCCGCGCGGCCGCTGGTCTATGCCACGGCACTGGTGCTGGTGATCCTGATCATCGTGCTCAACATGACCGCCATCAGCATCCGTAACCGGCTGCGCGAACGCTACCGCGCCGCGTCCGATTGACGCCAACCCGACTGCATGGCGGCGGCCTGGGCCGTCGCCACGATACTCAAGAGGCGAGAGATGACTACCATGACGTCAGCCATGACCACCGCCAGCCATCGTGACGCCATGCGCGGCATGGGCAAGACCACTTTCAAGGTGCGCGACCTCAACCTGTTCTACGGCAAGGACCAGGCGCTCAAGGGCATCGACCTGGATATCCCGGCCAACAAGGTGACCGCCTTTATCGGCCCCTCGGGCTGCGGCAAGTCGACCCTGCTGCGCTGCTTCAATCGCATGAACGACCTGGTCGATATTTGCCGCGTCGAGGGCGAGATCCTGCTCGACGGCGAGGACATCTACGCCCGCGGCGTGGATGTCGCCGAGCTGCGCCGCAAGGTGGGCATGGTGTTCCAGAAGCCCAACCCCTTTCCCAAGTCGATCTACGAGAACGTCGCCTACGGCCTGCGCCTGCAGGGCGTCAACAACAAGTCGGTGCTCGACGAGGTGGTGGAGCGCTCGCTGCGCGGTGCGGCGCTGTGGGACGAGGTCAAGGACCGGCTCGGCGACAACGCTTTCGGCCTCTCCGGCGGCCAGCAGCAGCGCCTGGTGATCGCCCGGGCCATCGCCATCGAGCCGGAGGTGATCCTGCTCGACGAACCGGCCTCGGCGCTGGACCCGATCTCGACGCTGAAGATCGAGGAGCTGATCCACGAGCTCAAGGAGCAGTACACCATCCTCATCGTCACCCACAACATGCAGCAGGCGGCGCGGGTTTCGGACTACACCGCCTTCATGTACCTCGGCGACCTGGTCGAGTTCGGTGAGACCAACACCATCTTCACCGAGCCCGAGAAGAAGCAGACCGAGGATTACATTACGGGCCGCTACGGCTAAGCCTGAACGCCAGGCGGGGCTGTTCTGCAAGTTCAGCCCCGCAGGCAGGCCGCCGAGTGCGGCTTTTTCTCGGTCGCTACATATATGGTATTTTGCATATATGTCAGTAGCGATATTGTAACGATTGGTGGGAGAAAAGCATGAGCGTAACCATTGGCATCAACGGCTTCGGGCGTATCGGTCGCCTGGCCCTGCGCAGCCTGTGGGCCAGCGTCGAGGCCGGCGCGGTGGAGATCGCGCGCATCAACGACCCGGGCGGCGACGCCGCGACCTTCGCCCATCTGCTCGAATTCGACTCGGTACACGGCCACTGGTCGCCGGGGCAGGGCATCGTGGCGCAGCAGGATGCCATCGTCATCGACGGCCGGCGCATCGCCTTCAGCGCCAACCGCGAGCTCGGCGACAGCGACTGGTCCGGCTGCCGGGTGGCCATCGAGTGCTCCGGCAAGATGAAGACGCAGGACAAGCTCAACGCCTACCTCGAGCAGGGCGTCGAGCGCGTGGTGGTCAGCGCCCCGGTCAAGGAGCAGGGGGTGCTCAACCTGGTGGTCGGCGTCAACGACGACCTCTACGACCCGGCGACACATCGCATCGTCACCGCGGCCAGCTGCACCACCAACTGCCTGGCGCCGGTGGTCAAGGTGATCCACGAGACCTACGGCATTCGCCACGGCTCGATGACCACGGTGCACGACATCACCAACACCCAGACCATTCTCGATGCCCCGAGCTCTCCACAAAAGCCGGATCTACGCCGCTCGCGGGCCTGCGGCATGAGCCTGATTCCCACCACCACCGGCTCGGCCAAGGCGATCACCGCGATCTTCCCCGAACTCGAGGGCAAGCTCAACGGCCACGCGATACGCGTGCCGCTGGCCAACGCCTCGCTCACCGATATGGTCTTCGAGCTCGAGCGCGAGGTCACGGTGGAGGAGGTCAATGCCGCCCTGAAGGCCGCCGCCGACGGCCCGCTGGCCGGCATTCTCGGCTATGAGGAGCGGCCGCTGGTCTCCATCGACTACCGCACCGACCCGCGCAGCGCGATCATCGACGCGCTCTCGACCATGGTCGTCAACGGCACCCAGCTCAAGCTCTACGCCTGGTACGACAACGAGTGGGGCTATGCCAACCGCACCGCCGAGCTGGCCTTGAAGGTCGGCGGCGCGCAGGTGGCCCGTGGCTGAGGCGATGTCGCTGCTAGAGCGGGTCAGGCAGCTGCCCTTCGAGGTGCGCCAGTACCTGCTGATCACCGGCAACTACTGGGCCTTCACCCTCACCGACGGTGCGCTGCGCATGCTGGTGGTGCTCTATTTCAGCCAGCTGGGCTACTCGCCGCTGGAAGTGGCCATGCTGTTCCTGTTCTACGAGGCGTTCGGCGTGGTCACCAACCTGGTGGGCGGCTGGCTAGGCGCGCGGCTGGGGCTCAATCGCACCATGAACGTCGGCCTCGGCCTGCAGATCGTCGCCCTGGCGATGCTGCTGGTGCCGGCCGGCATGCTGACGGTGGTATGGGTGATGACCGCCCAGGCGCTGTCGGGGATCGCCAAGGACCTCAACAAGATGAGCGCCAAGAGCGCGGTCAAGGTGTTGGTGCCCAAGGAGAGCGCCAGCGCCGGCAGCGCGCTCTACCGCTGGGTGGCGATGCTGACCGGCTCCAAGAATGCCCTCAAGGGGCTGGGGTTCTTTCTCGGCGGGCTGTTGCTGACGCTGATCGGCTTCCAGGGTGCGGTACTGGCCATGGCGGTGATGCTCAGCGGCGTGCTGGGACTGTCGCTGTGGCGGCTGCGCGCCGACCTGGGCCGCCAGAAGGTCAAACCCAAGTTCTCCGAGGTGTTCTCCAAGTCGCGGGCGGTCAACGTGCTGTCTGCGGCAAGGCTGTGTTTGTTCGCCTCCCGAGACGTGTGGTTCGTGGTGGCGCTGCCGGTGTTTCTCTACGAGCAGCACGGCTGGAGCCAGTGGACGGTGGGCGGGCTGCTGGCGCTGTGGGTGATCGGCTACGGCGGGGTGCAGACCCAGGCGCCCAGGCTGACCCGGCTGATGAGCGGCGAGGCGCGGGTGATCACCGCCGGCTGGGCCGCGGCCCTGGCGCTGCTTGGCGTGGCCCTGGCGCTGCTGCCGCTGACCGCGGTGGGCTGGCTGGTGGCGGGGCTGCTGGCCTTTGGGGTGCTGTTTGCGATCAATTCCAGCTGGCACAGCTATCTGATCGTGCACTACGCCCGCGCCGACGGCGTGTCGATGGACGTCGGCTTCTACTACATGGCCAACGCCATGGGCCGGCTGATCGGCACGCTGCTCTCCGGCTGGCTGTACATGACCCACGGCCTCAGCGCCTGCCTGTGGGTGGCGGCGGGGCTGGTCGCCGCCAGCGCCTTGATGGCCCTGGCGCTGCCGCGCCAGGCCGATACCGCCGCCGTCAATTAGGGCGCTCGGGTAGACTACGACGATATAACCGAGATGATGAAGTGAGGTCACCATGCAACCGCTACGCCTGTTCAAATGCCTGGCCGACGACACTCGCCTGATGCTGATACTGCTGATCCAGCAGGAGGGCGAGCTGTGCGTGTGTGAGATGACCCACGTGCTCAAGGAGTCGCAGCCCAAGGTCTCGCGACACCTGGCCCAGCTGCGCGGCTGCGGCCTGGTGGTCGACCAGCGAGACGGCCAGTGGGTCTACTACCGGCTGGCGCCCAGTTTGCCCGAGTGGGCGCTGACTACCCTGGCCGCCGCCGCCGAAGGCGACCGCCAGCGTATTCAGGCCGGATTGTCGCGGCTGGCGGCGATGGGCAATCGCCCGGAGCGCCGCGCGGCACTGTGCTGAGGCTACGCTTCGGTCGGTGAAGGAATCAGCCGCCCCGGCACCCAGCGCAGATAGGCGACCATGCCGAACAGCTCGACCAGCGACTGGAAGACGATCACCACCACGGCGGCCTGCCACGCCTCGGGCAGGGCCAGGGCAATCGGCAGCACCACGAAGGAGTTGCGGGTGCCGAAGCTGAAGGTCAGGGTGCGTGCCGGCCCCGGGGCCAGGCCGAACCCGCGGCCGAGCAGCTTGCCGAGCAGGGCGGCGAACAGCAGGTAGGCGATGAAGATCGCCAGCACCTGCAGCAGCACCCCGCCGAGACCGACCACGCTGTTGACCTGGGAGGCGGCGATCACCAGCACCACCAGCGCCAGTAGCGGCACCGGCAGCAGGCCGAGCCTATCTACCGCACGCCTGGCCACCGGCTGGCGCTCGGCGAGGCGCTCGGTCAGCCAGGCCAGTACCAGCGGCGTGAGGATCAGCCCGGTGAAGGCGCCGAGTAGCTGAGTGCTGAGCGCGAGCTGGAACCAGCCCGGGCCGAGAAACAGCCATAAATAAGCGGGCAGCGCGACGATCTGCACCAGCAAGAGCAACGGCGCCGCGGCAATGGCGCGACCCACCTCGCCCTTGCCGAGGTGGGTAAAGCTGATGAACCAGTCGGTACAGGGCACCAGCAGTACCAGCAGGACGCCCGCCTGCACCGCCGGCGACAGCGGCAGCAGCGCCATGCCGGCCCCCACCAGCAGCGGAATCACCACGAAGTTACCCAGCAGCAGCGCGGCCATGAAGCGCCAGTCGCTAACGCCGCGGCGTATGTGGGTCAGCGGAATCTGGGTAAAGGTGGCATACAGCAGCGTACCGAGCAGCGGCCACAGCAGTGGCTCGAGCATCGCCGCCAGCGACGGCTGCCACAGCCCCAGTGCCAGCCCGGCCAGGATGAAGGCAAGGTAGATCCAGGCCTGGTGGCGCTCCATGCGCTCGCGCATCAACACTCGCCTTAGCGGTCAGTGATTCTTGACGCGCTGTATGCGCCAGGCCAGCAGGCCGATGATCCCCACCCCCAACGGGGCCAGCACCGCAGCGGCGACGATCGGCTCGATGACCATCCCCAGGGCATCGAGGCTTTGCAGCCCCAGCTTGAACAGGCTGAAGAGGTAGTAGCTGATGACGATGATCGACAGCCCTTCGACCGCCTTCTGGATCTTCAACTGGCTGCTGGTGCGCTCGTTGAGGCTGTGCAGGATCGCGGAGTTCTGCTCCTCGATCTCGACCTGCGCGCGGGTCCGCAGCAGATCGTTGAGCCGCGCCACGCTCTGGGCCAGATCTTGCTGGCGCTGGTTGATCGCGGCGCAGTAGTGCACCGTCGGCCGGAAGCGCCTCAGCACGAAGGTCCCCAGGCGTGGTCGGTCGCCCAAGCGCTCCTCGCGCAGCTCCTCGATGCGCGTGAGCACGATCCGCGCATAGGCCTCGGTGGCGCTGAAGCGCTGCCGCGAGCGGGCGCCGCTATGCTCGAGGCGTGCCGAGAGCGCGGAGATCGCCGCCAGCAGTGGCCGGTAGCTGGTCTGCTTGTCCTCGGTATTACGCTGCGACAGTTCGCCCAGCTCGAGCTCGTAATCGTGCAGCTCGAGGCTCATCTGCTTGGCTACCGGCAGGGCCAGCGACGCCATCATGCGGTAGGTCTCGATCTCCAGCAGCCGGCGGGTCATGCGCCCCAGGCGAAAGGCATTCAGGCCGCGGTTGATCAGCAGTAGCCGGTTCACGCCCGCCGCGGTGAGTCGGAAATCGCTCCACACGGTGGCCCCGCCATCGCCCAGGCTCGAGCCGGCGGGGTCGCGGAAGCCGTAGGCCTCGGCGTCGCCGCCCCAGGTGGCTTCGGCCTCGACCAGGATCAGGCTGGCATTGATCAGCGCCCGGCTGTGCTTGGCGACGATGTCGGCGAGCAGCGGCGGGGGCGATGGCCATTGCTCGCCGCGCTCGGGGCGCGGGACCAGCAGCGTGAGGGTGAAAAACTCGGTATGGCGCTCCCATTTCAGGGTCTGGTCGCCGAGATCGAGAATCTCCTGGGCGGCCTCGATGTCGGGGGTCTTGCCTGCCACCTCGGCGATCCGCTCGAGAATGTCCGCGGCGATGCCGTCCTCGTCGAGGAAGGCGTAGTGGTGGAGATGCGCCGGATCCTCGAAGTAGATCGAGGGCCGGGCGTGGAGCTCATTGTGCAGTCGGGCGCGTTGCGGGTGCATGTCGGGGCCAGGCAAGGGAACGTCTACCGAGACTAGAAGCTGTTGTCGCCCGGGCCAAGTGCGGCGGTTCAACGTGTCGAACGGAGGGCCAGGCTTCAGGCCTGCGCGGCGCGGGTGTCGGCCGTCGGGAAGTGGTGTCGGGTCTTGTTGGCGATGCGCACCAGGGCCAGCATCAGCGGCACCTCCACCAGCACGCCTACCACCGTGGCCAGCGCCGCCCCCGACTGCAGCCCGAACAGCGCGATGGCCGCCGCCACGGCAAGCTCGAAGAAGTTGCTGGCGCCGATCATCGCCCCGGGGGCGGCCACGTTGTGGGGCACCTTCCACGCCTTGGCCCAGCCGTAGGCAATGAAGAAGATCAGCACGGTCTGGATGATCAGCGGGATGGCGATGAGCACGATATGCAGCGGGTTGGCGATGATCACGTCGCCCTGGAAGGCGAACAGCAGCACCAGGGTGATAATTAATCCCACCGGCGTCACTGGGCCAATACGTTTCATAAAGACGCTGTCGAACCACTCGCTGCCACGCCGCTTGATCAGCGCCTGGCGGGTCAGATAGCCGGCCGTCAGCGGGATGACGATATACAGCACCACCGACAGAATGACCGTGTCCCAGGGCACCTGAATATTCGATATGCCGAGCAGGAAGACCACGATGGGGGCGAAGGCGAACAGCATGATCAGGTCGTTGACCGCCACCTGCACCAGGGTATAGGCGGCGTCGCCTCGGGTCAGGTAGCTCCAGACGAAGACCATGGCGGTACAGGGCGCAGCGCCCAGCAGGATAGCGCCGGCCAGGTACTCACTGGCGCGCTCCGCGGGGATCAGCGGGGCGAACACCACCATCAGGAAGAACCAGGCGATGGCGAACATGCTGAACGGCTTGATCAGCCAGTTCACCGAGGTGGTGATCAACAGTCCCTTGGGTTGGCGGCGCACGCCGAGGACCGAGGTAAAGTCGATCTGCAGCATCATGGGAAAGATCATCGCCCAGATCAGGATCGCCACCGGGATTGAGACCTGGGCAACCTCGAAGCGCGACAGCGCCTCGGGAATGGCGGGGGCGAACTGGCCGAGCAGGATGCCGGCGACGATGGCAAGCGCCACCCACAGCGACAGGAAGCGCTCAAACAGGCCCATGCCTTCGGCGACGCTGGGTGCTTGGGTGTCCTGGTGTGCGCTCATGGCCTGGCTCCTGGCGGAGAAACGATGCCGCCATGATATGCGCAATACCATATATGCTCAAGCGTATATAAGGCGTCCATCGCATGGGCGAGGGGCAAGGCGGGGGGGCGGAGCGGGCGCCCTCGGAGGAGGGCGCCGCGGGTTGTCAGGAAGGTGTTAGTCGGCCAGCTCCACGGCGATGGCGGTAGCCTCGCCGCCGCCGATGCACAGGCTGGCAACGCCGCGCTTGCCGCCGGTGACGCGCAGGGCGTTGATCAGGGTGGCGATGATCCGCGAGCCGGTAGAGCCCACCGGGTGGCCCTGGGCGCAGGCGCCGCCGAAGATGTTGACCTTGGCGTGGGGGATCTCGAGGTCGTCCATGGCCATCAGAGTGACCACGGCGAAGGCCTCGTTGACCTCGAACAGGTCGACGTCCTCCACCGTCCAGTCGAGGCGCTCGAGCAGCGCGGCGATGGCGCCCACCGGGGCGATGGTGAACTCGCTGGGGTGGCGCGAGAAGGTGCTGTGGCCGAGCACCCGGGCAATCGGCGTCAGGCCGTGGGCCTGGGCCGCGGCGCGGCTGGCGACGATCACCGCCGAGGCGCCGTCGGAGATCGAGCTGGCGTTGGCGGCGGTGATGGTGCCGTCCTTGGCAAACGCCGGGCGCATGCTGCGGATCTTGTCGAGCTTGGCCTGGAACGGCTGCTCGTCGTGCGCCACCAGCGTCTCGCCGCTGCGCGAGGTGACCGTCACCGGGGCCATTTCGGCAGCCAGGTGGCCGGCCTCATGGGCGGCCATGGCGCGCTCCAGCGAGGCGATGGCGAAGTCGTCCATGCGCTCGCGGCCGTAGCCGCGCTGGTCTGCGACCTGCTGGGCGAAGGTGCCCATCAGCTGGCCGGTCTCGGCGTCCTCGAGGCCGTCGTGGAACATATGGTCCTTGAGCTCGCCGTGGCCGAGGCGATAGCCGCTGCGTGCCTTGGTCAGCAGATGCGGGGCGTTGGACATCGACTCCATGCCGCCGGCCAGGATCAGCTCGCCGCTGCCGGCGCGGATCAGGTCGTGGGCCAGCATCACGGCCTTCATGCCCGAGCCACACAGCTTGTTGATAGTGGTGGCGCCGATCTGGTCGGGAATCCCGGCCTGGCGCATCGCCTGGCGCGCCGGGCCCTGCTTGACCCCGCCGGGCAGCACGCAGCCGAGAAAGCCCTCGTCGATCTCGTCGGGTTCGATGCCGGCACGCTCGATCGCGGCACGGATCGCCACCGCGGCGAGTTCGGGAGCGGTGAGGCTCGACAGGCTGCCCAGCATGCCGCCCATCGGGGTGCGGGCGGCGGAAAGAATCACGATATCGTTGGATGCTGCCATGGAGGTCTCCTCGAAGGCGGTGACAATTGACCCGTCGTGCGGGGCTATGCTTTGCTCCAGCATAACCAAGCAAGCGCTAGTGTAAATGCGATGAATGTAGCGACCGACTCGCCCCGCCGCCAGCAGCTGACCCAAATCGCCGCGCGGCTGTTCATGCAGCAAGGCTTCGATCGCACCACGGTGCGCATGCTGGCCGAGGAGATGGGCATCAAGTCGGGCAGCCTGTTCCACCACTTCGCCGACAAGCAGGAGATTCTCTGTGCGGTGATCGAGGAGAGTACCCGCAACGCCCTGGTCAGCGCCCGCCGGGCCCTGGCCGAGGCTGCGCCGACGCCCCGCGCACGGCTGGTGGCGCTGGCCCGGGTACACCTCGAGACCCTGCACGACGATCGCCATGCCCACGGCGTGGCGCTCTATGAGTGGCGGCGCCTCAACGATGAGGACCGCGAGCACCTCACCCACCTGCGTGACGCCTACGAGGCGCTATGGCATCAGGTCATCGTCGACGCCCGCGAGGTGGGGCTGGTACACGGCGACCCGGCGACCGTCACCCGCTTCGCCCTGGGCGCGCTCAACTGGACGGCGCGCTGGTACGACCCCGAGGGGCCGATGAACACTGCCCAGCTGGCGGATGAGCTGGCCAACATGGTGCTGAGCCCCGCCTCCTGACCCCGCCAGGGCGAGTCCCGGCTACCACCAAGGTGGTAGGTCAATCATCAAACGAACGCTTGACTCCGGCTGCCTCGGGCGCTAATTTCAAACACATGTTTGAAAGCGCCGCCGGTGCTTTCTGCGCCCGACGTGAGGAGATTGCAAGATGCCCGACTATCAGGCCCCGCTGCGCGACCTGCGCTTCGTGATGGACGAGATGTTCGACTTCCCCAGCCACTACGCTGCGCTGCCGGGAGGCGACGACGCCTCGCCGGACGTGGTCGCGGCAATCCTCGAGGAGGGCGCGCGCTTCTCCCGCGAGGTGCTGCTGCCGCTCAACCAGAGCGGCGACCGCGAGGGCTGCCTGCTGGAGGGCGGCGACGTCAAGGCGCCCAAGGGCTTCAAGCAGGCCTACCAGCAGTACGTTGAAGGCGGTTGGCCGAGCCTCTCCGCCGAGCCCGAGTTCGGCGGCCAGGGCCTGCCGCATTCGCTGGGCATGGTGCTGTCGGAGATGATCTGCGCCACCAACCTGGCCTGGGGCATGTACCCGGGGCTCTCCCACGGCGCCGCCGATGCGCTGCGCCACCACGGCAGCGATGCGCAGAAGGCCACCTACCTGACCAAGCTGGTCGAGGGCGTGTGGACCGGCACCATGTGCCTCACCGAGCCGCACTGCGGCACCGACCTGGGGCTGATCAAGACCCGCGCGGTGCCCACCGATGACGGCGGCTATGAGATCACCGGCACCAAGATCTTCATCTCCGCCGGCGAGCACGACCTGGCCGAGAACATCGTTCACCTTGTGCTGGCCAAGCTGCCTGATGCGCCGGAGGGCTCCAAGGGCATCTCGCTGTTCGTGGTACCGAAGTATCTACCCAACCAGGCGGGTGAACCCGGTGAGCGTAACGGCGTGGTGTGCGGCTCGCTGGAGCACAAGATGGGCATCCACGGCAACGCCACCTGCGTGATGAACTTCGACGCCGCCAAGGGTTATCTGGTCGGCGCGCCCAACAAGGGCCTGGCCTGCATGTTCACGATGATGAACGTGGCGCGTATCGGGGTCGGCATCCAAGGGCTGGGCCTTACCGAGGCGAGCTTCCAGAACTCGCTCGCCTATGCCCGCGATCGCCTGCAGATGCGCGCGCTGTCCGGCGCCAAGGCGCCGGAGAAGGCCGCCGACCCGATCATCGTCCACCCCGACGTGCGGCGCATGCTGCTGACCCAGAAGGCCTTCGCCGAAGGCGGCCGGATGCTGGTGCTGTACACCGCGCAGATGGTCGACGTGGTCGAGCACGGCCAGGACGCCGCCGAACGCGAGCGCGCCGAGACCCTGCTGGGCCTGCTGACGCCGATCGTCAAGGCGTTCCTCACCGAGGTCGGCTTCGAAGCCACCAACGAGGGCGTGCAGGTGTTCGGCGGCCACGGCTTCATCCAGGAGTGGGGCATGGAGCAGCTGGTGCGCGATGCGCGTATCACCCGCCTCTACGAGGGTACTACCGGTATCCAGGCCCTCGACCTGCTGGGCCGCAAGGTGCTGATGAGCCAGGGCGAGACGCTCAAGGCCTTCACCAAGGAGATTCACAAGTTCTGCCAGGCCGAAGCCGATAACCCGGCGCTGGCCGAATTCATCAAGCCGCTGGCCAAGCTCAACGCCGAATGGGGCGAGCTGACCATGGGCGTGGGCATGAAGGCGATGCAGGACCGCGAGGAAGTCGGTGCCGCCAGCGTCGACTACCTGATGTACTCGGGCTACGTGACCCTCGCCTACCTGTTCGCCCGCGCCGCCAAGCAGGCCAGCGCCGCGCTGGAGGGTGACGAGCATGCTTTCTACCAGGCCAAGCTCGATACCGCACGTTTCTACTACCAGCGGTTGCTGCCGCGCACCCGCGCCCATGCCGCCATGGTGCAGGCCGGCGGCGGCTCGCTGATGGCGATCTCCGCCTACGACTTCGGCCTGGGCTTCGAGATCTAACCGGCTACGCGATTGTCTCTCTCGGTCAGGCGCTCTGACTGAACCGCTTGAGGCGGCCCGCTTGGGCCGCCTTTTTTTCGTGCGCCAGGCATGGCGCGCAGCGCCTGACGGGCGCTGTTTCCGAGGGTGGTGCCTCGGGATGACTCGGGGGTGAGAGTCCCCTACGGACCCTGATAGCGGGAACCGTTAGCTGAACAGCAAGGGTGTCCGTCGCGAGGCGGAATCTGAAGGAAGCTGAAGGCAAACTCCTGGCCCGACGAACAGGAACCGTATATGAGGCTCCCGCATCTGGGCGAGAGGGCTAAGATCCTCGAAACCCGATAGCTATCCAGAAGGTGCGGTAGTAAATGCGGCGGGTAGGTGGGAGGAAGGTCGCGCGTCTTACCCTGGGAGGTCTGGTGGTCTGCCACGGTGCTACCGGCGTCGAGAGGCGGCGGGATGGGTCACCAGACGTCAGCAGAGGTCATAGTAAGTGCCGATTCACCCCGGCACCAAGGGCCGAACATGAAGAACCGCGAGTAGGCGATGACGTCTCGAGGATCGATCATGAAGACAGACACTGACGCTGATACCGTCACCCACCCAGAGGGGCAGGGGCGGAACTCTGAGTCCCGGCCGGTGGGCGTCGAGACGGTCCCGGCGTCGTCATCGTGGACGAAAGCGGAGCCCGCCCCGCTCATGGAGGCCGTGGTAGCGAAGGCCAACATGGCGCGGGCTTACCGGAAGGTGGTCGCCAACCAAGGCGCACCGGGTGCCGACGGCATGACGGTGGATCAGCTGGCCGATCACCTGAAACAGTACTGGCCGACGCTGCGCGAGCGGCTGCTGGCCGGTGAGTATCATCCCAGCCCGGTCCGGGCCGTCAAGATTCCCAAGCCCAAGGGCGGGACACGGCAGCTCGGCATCCCCACGGTGACCGACCGGCTGATCCAGCAGGCGCTGCTTCAGGTACTGACGCCGATCTTCGATCCGACATTCTCGGCATCGAGCTACGGCTACAGGCCAGGGCGCAGTGCCCAGCAGGCCGTCTCGGCGATGAAGGCCCATGTCACTGCCGGCCACCGCTGGGTGGTCGATCTTGACCTGAAAGCCTTCTTTGACCGGGTGAACCACGACCTGCTGATGGCCCGGGTCGCGCGCCGCATCCGCGACAAGCGGGTACGGCGCCTGATTCGTCGCTATCTGGAAGCCGGGATGTTTCAGGACGGCCTGCCCGCGCCACGCCAACAGGGAACGCCGCAGGGCGGACCGCTGAGTCCGCTGCTGGCCAATATCCTGCTGGATGACGTGGACAAGGAGCTGGAACGCCGCGGTCACCGCTTCTGCCGCTACGCCGACGACCTGCAGGTATACGTCAGGAGTCGTCGAGCGGGTGAGCGCGTTATGGCTAGCCTGAGTGATTTTCTCGAGAGCTCACTCAGGCTCACGGTCAATCACGCCAAGAGTGCGGTGGACCGCCCGTGGCACCGCGGGTACCTGGGCTACACGCTGACCCGACACAAACTGCCGAAGCTGACGCTGGCCAAGGCCAGCCTGCAGCGCCTGATGCAGCGTGTCCGTGAGGTACTCAAGCGTGGCAAGGGGCGCAATATCCGACGCGTCGTCGAAGAGCTGGTGCCAGTCCTGCGAGGCTGGGCCAGCTACTTCAGTCTCGTCGATGTTAAACGCCCGTTGGAAGCGCTGGATGGTTGGATACGCCGCCGACTGCGCTGCGTGATCTGGCGGCAGTGGAAGCGGCCGCAGACTCGACGCCGGAAGCTCCTGGCGCTGGGGCTGGACGACCAGCGCGCCTGGAAATCGGCGGGGAACGGTCGAGGCCCGTGGTGGAACGCCGGGGCCTCGCACATGAATCAGGCCCTGCCACGGAAGTGGTTCAACCAACTGGGCCTGATCTCGGTACTTGATACGGTAAGAGGGCTTAGCCGTTCTTCGTGAACCGCCGTGGTACGGAACCGTATGCCCGGTGGTGTGGGAGGGCGCCGGGGGTGACCCCGGCCCCTACCCGATTATGTAGCGAGCCTGTTTGGCATGCCCCAGAGTGTCGCCCGAGGTGGCTCGGGCGGTGCCGATACCATCCGGTCGACGAGCCTGATGCATGCAGCCTCATGCAGGTCACGTAGTGGGTTAGGTGGTCTTGAAATCTGCTCGTTCGCCATCAAATCTTGTCATGCCAAGGGGTAACCCGACGGCACTGAATGTTCTGATTTGCTTCACATGTTGGAATGATCGAACAGGAGGTGGCGTATGAATCTGCAGAAACTCTCTCCCTGGAACTGGTTCAAGAGCGAGAACGCCGATGCACCGGCTGCGCCCTCCGCAGTGGAGCCCCGGCGGGGTGAAATCACACCCTTGCTTGGTATGCACCAGGAGCTGGATCGTTGGATGGATGGCGTCATGCGACAGTTCGGCATGCCGTCCCTGGGAAGCCGCCTGGGTGGCATGCCCGGCCTGCTGCAGCCGCAGCTCGATATTGCCGAGCGTGACAGCGAGTATGTGATCAGCGTCGAGGTGCCGGGGGTGGAGGAGAAGGATATCTCTCTGTCCCTGGACGACCAGCGTCTGGTCATCGAAGGTGAGAAGCGCCAGGAGAGCCGCACCGAAGACAACCAGCTCCATCGTATCGAGCGCTCCTACGGCCGGTTTCGTCGCGTGCTGGACCTGCCCGCGGATGCCAAGGACGAGGAGATCAAGGCCTCTTTCGACAATGGGGTGTTGACGGTCCGGGTGCCACGCAGTGAGCAAGCCAAGGTGGCCCGCCGTGAAATCCCCATTCAGTGAGCGCGGTTGATGACGTCATGGAGCTCGCCGGCTGGCGAGCTTTTTTTTACCACTCAGGCGCTAGTCGACCACTGATCTGCCAGTGCCTGACTGGCCAGGGTCAGCATGCTGAGGTTGCCGAAGCTGAAGCTCTGGTGCAGCGCGCGCAGTGGCTCGCCCTGCATGGCGCCGACCACCATCAGCAGCGGCAGGAAGTGCTCGGGGCTGGGGTGGGCATGGCGCGCATTGGGCGCCTGGCGCTGCCAGTCGGCGAGGGCCGCCAGGTCGCCGCGCTCGGCCACCTCGCAGACCCATTCGTGGAAGGCTAGCGCCCAGGCGTCCGGCGGCGAGCCCTCCGGCCGGCGGTCGTCGAGGTTGTGGGTGGCCGCGCCGGAGCCGATCAGCCACAGCCCGTGGGCATCCGCGAACTCGCCGAGCCGGCGTGCGACCTCGAGCTGCTGCTGGGCGGTCATGGCCATGGGCACGCTGACCGGCAGCAGTGGCACCTCGGCCTCGGGCCAGACCAGCGACAGCGGCGACCAGATGCCGTGGTCGAGGGGGCGCTCGGGGTCGAGGCTGGCTGCGATGCCGTGGCCCTGCAGGGTGTCTGCCAACTGCCGTGCGGTGTCGGGCATGCCCGGGGCCGGGTAGCGCATCCGGTAGAGCAAGTCGGGAAAGCCGTAGAAGTCGTGCAGGGTGGCCGGTGACGCGGCGCTGCCGAGGGTCACCCCGGGCGTCTCGAAGTGGGCCGAGATCACCAGCGCGCCCCGCGGACGCGGCAGCCGCTGGCCGAGCGCGACGAGGAAGTCCCGCGCCGGGTGGTCGCTGATGACCAGCGAGGGAGAGCCATGGGAGATAAACAGTGACGGTTGCATCCTAGCCTCCGGGGCGTTGAGGGAATCTCCCGCCAGACTACGCTGACGGTGGCGCCGCGACAGCCGGCCGGTGGCGAATGCACCGTTCGCGGTACGGCAAGGGTGGATGCTGGATCAATTGCGCTACACTTTCCCAGGCGAGGCTCATTGAATCAGGCTAGGCCCTCGATAAGGGCTAGGCATTTCACTTAGTGTTGCGTTCACGCTTCAATGGGTACATCAGTACGACTGCGCTTGATCACTGGCCGGGAGGAGAGCGAGTGGCACTGCCGACACCCATGGACGTCTCTGCCGGCGGGCTGCGCCGACTGCGCAATGCGCTGTATATGGTGCTTGCCTGGTGCAGTTTTGCGCTGGGCGTGATTGGCGTGTTCGTGCCGCTGATGCCGACCACCTGTTTCATGCTGCTGGCGGTGTGGGCCGCCTCGCGCGGCTCGCCGCGTTTTGCCCAGTGGATCCGTGAGCATCCGCGCTTCGGCCCTTCGGTGGTGGCCTGGGAGTGTGAGCGGGCGATCCCGCGGCGTGCCAAGGGCATTGCCGTGGTGATGCTGGCTTTCTCGGTCGTGGTACTGCTGCTGACGGTGCCCAGCCCGATCATCAAGCTAACGCTGGTCGCCGGCCTCGGCCTGCTGGCGCTGTGGATAGTGACCCGCCCGGCGCCGGGGCACCTCTCGCCATAGGCGGGGCGGCTGAAGTCCCTCGCGCATCGTCATCGGGAAGTCTGACGATGCTTTGAGTCTGACAACCGCTGGGCCGTACAATGGGGGCAATTTCCGATCAGGAGCGTTTCTCGATGTCAGCACCCCAGCCGACGTATCTGCATGACTACCAGCCGCCCGCTCACCGGGTCACCCACACCGAACTGACCTTCGATCTCGCCCCCGGCGCCACCCGGGTCAAGGCGCGGCTGCATGTGGAACGTCATCCTGAGCGTGAGGATGCCGCCGAATCGCCGCTGGTACTCGACGGTGAGCTGCTGACGCTCAAGGCCATCGCCATCGACGGCCAGCCCCTCGACGCCGACGAGTATCGCGTTAGCGACAGCCAGCTGATCGTGCACCGGGTGCCCGAGCGCTTCCTGCTCGACACCGAGGTGGAGATCGCCCCCGAAGCGAACACCGCCCTGGAAGGCCTCTACCAGTCCAACGGCATGTACTGCACCCAGTGCGAGGCCGAGGGCTTCCGGCGCATCACCTATTACCCCGACCGTCCCGATGTGATGGCGACGTTTTCCACCACCGTGATCGGCGATATCCGGCGCGAGCCGGTGCTGCTCTCCAACGGCAATCCGGTGGAGCGCGGCGAGCTGCCCGGCGGGCGCCACTTCGTGACCTGGGAAGACCCGCACCCCAAGCCCTGCTACCTGTTCGCGCTGGTGGCCGGTGACCTCAAGAAGGTCGAGGACAGTTTCACCACCGTGAGCGGGCGCGAGGTGGCGCTGCAGATCTGGGTCGAGGAGGAGAACCTCGACAAAACCGACCACGCCATGGCCTCGCTGAAGCGCGCCATGCGCTGGGACGAGGAGACCTACGGCCGCGAGTATGACCTCGACCTGTTCATGATCGTCGCGGTCAACGACTTCAACATGGGCGCGATGGAGAACAAGGGCCTCAACATCTTCAACTCGGCAGCGGTGCTGACCCACCCGCAGACCGCCACTGACGCCGCCTTCCAGCGCGTCGAGGGTATCGTCGCCCACGAGTACTTCCACAACTGGTCGGGCAATCGGGTGACCTGCCGCGACTGGTTCCAGCTCTCGCTCAAGGAGGGCTTCACGGTCTTCCGCGACCAGTGCTTCTCGGCCGACACCAACTCGGCGCCGGTCAAGCGCATCGAGGACGTGGCCTTCTTCCGCACCGCCCAGTTCGCCGAGGACGACGGCCCCACCGCCCACCCGATCCGCCCCGACCACTATATCGAGATCTCCAACTTCTACACCCTGACCATCTATGAGAAGGGTGCCGAGGTGGTGCGCATGCTGCGCAATCTCGTCGGTTGGGAGGCCTTTCGAGAGGGCAGTGATCGCTACTTCGAACGCTTCGACGGCCAGGCGGTGACCATCGAGGATTTCGTCGACTGCATGGCCGAGGCCTCGGGGCTCGACCTCGGCCAGTTCATGCGCTGGTACTCCCAGGCCGGCACCCCGGAGATCGACGCCCACGGCGAGTACGACTACGCCAAGTCCGAGTATCACCTGACGCTGCGCCAGCGTACCCCGGCCACGCCGGGCCAGCCCGACAAGCGGCCGCTGCACATCCCGGTCCGCCTGGGCCTGGTCGGTACCAAGTCCGGCGAGGACCTGCGCATGACCCTGGATGGCGAGGTGATCGGCAAGGACGCGGTGGTCCACCTGCGCGAGGACGAGCAGCACTTCGTGTTCACCGATATCGCCGAAGCCCCGGTGCCGTCGCTGCTGCGCGGCTTCTCGGCGCCGGTCAGGCTGCGCTTCCCCTACTCGCGGGAAGATCTGGCCTTCCTGCTGACCCACGATTCCGACGGCTTCAACCGCTGGGACGCCGGCCAGCGCCTGGCGCTGCTGGCGCTGGATGACCTGATCGCCGCCCACCGCAATGGCGTCGAGAAGGTCATGGACGTGCGCGTGGTCGAGGCCTTCCGCGGCCTGCTGCATGCCGATACGGACGACAAGGCGGTGCTCGCCGAGATGCTCACGCTGCCCTCCGAGGCGTACATCGCCGAGCAGCAGCCGATGGTCGACGTCGATGCGATCCACGCCGCGCGCACCTTCGTCAAGCAGTCGCTGGCGGTGGCGCTGCGCGACGACTTCCTGCGCGTCTATCATGACAACGCCAGCGACGCGCCCTATGCGCCAGAGCCCGAGCAGATCGCTGCGCGCAGCCTCAAGAACGTGGCGCTGTCGTACCTGATGAGCATCGAGGACGAAGAGGGCATAGAGCTGGCCCAGCGCCAGTTCAGCGCCGGCCACAACATGACCGACGTGCGCTGCGCGCTGACCCTGCTGACCCACAGCTCACGCGGCGATCTGGCCGATCCGGCGCTCAGGCTGTTCAGCGAGAAGTGGGCCCACGACCCGCTGGTCATGGACCAGTGGTTCAGCATCCAGGTGACGCGGCCGCAGTCCGACGTGCTCGACCGGGTGACGTTCCTGATGGATCACCCGGCCTTCTCGCTCAAGAATCCCAATCGGGTGCGCGCATTGATCGGCGCCTTCGCCGGCCAGAACCGCGTCAATTTCCACCGCATCGACGGCGCCGGCTACCGGCTGCTGGCCGACGTGGTGATCGAGCTCAATCGTCTCAATCCGGAGATCGCCGCGCGCCTCATCACCCCGCTGACCCGCTGGCAGCGTTTCGACGAGCAGCGCCAGGCGTTGATGAAGACCGAGCTGGAGCGAATTCGTGCCGAGGAGCTGTCGCCCAACGTCTTCGAGGTGGTGGAGAAGGCGCTGGCGGAATAGCCGAGCGCGGGCAGTTTTCGTACAAAGCCTAACGGCCGACTAGCCAGCTCAGTACCACCAGGCCAAGGAAGGCCCATACCAGGGTGGCGATCAGGCGCCGGGCGAGCAGGGCGCGCAGCGCGCAGTAGAGCATCCACACCCCGACGATCAGCACCAGCAGGCTGAACAGGGTGGGGTTGATGCCCATGGCGTTGCTCAGCCCGCCGATGAAGCCCTCGACGGCGCCGCGCAGGTTGGCAAAGAAGATGACCAGCAGATCGACGATCCAGCGCAGGGTTTCGCCGATCAGCGAGCCAAGCCAGTTGAAAAAGCCTTCCATGGGTGTCCTGTGAGCGTGGAGCCAGATCACGAATCTGCGGGCTGACGGTGATGAGGTCAAGCCTCCAGCGTTGATCGGCGCCGCTGTCCCGACCAGCAGGCTACGCTGATATGGCGTAATCTCGATGCCTACAGCAGTTGATTTACACGGCGCACTGCGCCCCCGACCAGAGACCGGCTATGTCGATGACCAGCATTGTTCTACTCGTGATCGCCGTGGCGCTGATTTTCTATGGCGTCAGTATCTACAACAGCCTGGTGGCACTGCGTAATCGCTACCAGAACGCCTTCGCACAGATCGAGGTGCAGCTCAAGCGACGCTACGACCTGATCCCCAACCTGGTCGAGACCGCCAAGGCATACATGTCCCACGAGCGTGACACCCTGGAGGCGGTGGTCCAGGCCCGCCAGGGTGCCATGAGTGGCCTCGCGGCCGCCGCCGAGAAGCCCGGCGACCCCAAGGCCATGGCTCAGCTGTCCAGTGCCGAGGGTGCGCTGGGTTCGGCGATGGGGCGGCTCAACGTGGTGATGGAGGCGTATCCCGATCTCAAGGCCTCGGCCAACATGCAGCAGCTCAGCGAGACCCTGACCAGCACCGAGAACCGCGTCGCCTTCGCCCGCCAGGCCTTCAATGACGCGGTGATGCAGTACAACACCTACCGCCAGCGCTTCCCCACGGTGCTACTGGCCGGCACCTTCGGCCACGGCGAGGATGCCGCGCTGCTCGAGTTCGAGGACAGCGAGGCGATTCAGGAAGCGCCCAAGGTCTCGTTCTAGATGGCGGCGCCAAGTTCGATGGACTTTTTTGCCGCCCAGGACCGTGCGCGACGTAACACCGGGCGCCTGGTGGTGCTGCTGATCGTCGCCGTGGTGTCGCTGGTGGCCATGGCAACGCTGGCGGTAGCGCTGGTACTGGTGATCAGCGAAGGCGGCCAGCAGCAGGCCGGCGGCGAGCCGCTGGCCCGCGCCCTGGATCCTTACCTGCTGGGCAGCGTGGCGCTCGGCGTGCTGGCGCTGGTGGTGCTGGGCAGTCTGTTCAAGCACCTGCAGCTGCGCGCCGGCGGCCGTGCCGTGGCCGAGGCGATGGGCGGGCGGCTGCTCAACGGCAACGTTCGCGACGCCGACGAGCAGCGCATGCTCAACGTGGTCGAGGAGATGGCCATCGCCTCGGGCACGCCGGTGCCGGCGGTGTATCTGCTCGAAGAGCCGGCGATCAACGCCTTCGCCGCCGGCCACTCGCCCCAGGATGCGGTGATCGGGATCACCCGCGGTGCCATCGAGCGGCTCGACCGCGACGAGCTGCAGGGGGTGGTGGCCCACGAGTTCAGCCATATCTTCAACGGCGACATGCGCCTCAACCTGCGCCTGGTGGCGCTGCTCCACGGGCTGCTGCTGATCGGCCTGATCGGCCATATGGTGCTGCGCGGCACCGCCGGCCGGCGCATGGTTGGCGGCGGCAACCGCAACAACAACGGCCAGGCGGCGATGCTGGCGCTGGGCGCGGCGCTGATGGTCGTCGGCTATGTCGGCACCCTGTGCGGCAATATCATCAAGGCGGCGGTGAGTCGCCAGCGCGAGTTCCTGGCCGATGCCTCGGCGGTGCAGTTCACCCGCGACCCGAACGGCATCGGCGGGGCATTGAAGAAGATTGGCGCCCACCAGCAGGGATCGCAGCTGGAGGCCAGCAACGCCGCCGAGTTCAGCCACCTCTATTTCAGCCGCGGGATTCGCGCCGCCAGCGGCATGCTGGCGACCCATCCTCCCCTCGACGAGCGCATCCGTCGCGTCGACCCGCAGTGGGACGGCGAGCTGCCAAGCCGCGCCGAGCGCAGCGACAGCGGCGAGGAGGCGGCCGCCGCACCGGTGTCTGGCGGCGAGTCCCGCGGACGCGACGCCAAGAAGCTGATGGCCATGGCGCTGGCCACCATCGGCCAGCTCGATCAGGCCCATCTCGACGATGCGCGCCGGCGCCTGGATGCCCTCGACCCGCGCCTGCTGGAGGCCGCCCACGACCCCGGCGCGGCGCGGGCGGTGGCCTACGGCGTACTGATTCACCTCGAGCCCGCGACCCGGGCGGCCCAGCGTGGGCTGCTCGACGGCGTCGCCGACCCCGGCGTGCTGCGCGAGCTGGATGCGCTCGAGGAGCCGTTGGCGGCATTGCCCGCCGACCAGCGCCTGGTGCTGCTGGAACTGGCTATCCCGCTGCTCAAGCAGCTGTCCACTGCCCAGTACGCCACCTTCAAGCTGTGCCTGGAACGGCTGATCGCCGCCGAAGCGGCGCCGGGCGCCCTGCACTGGGCGCTCTATCGAGTGCTGGTGCAGGGCGTTGAGGGGCGTCACAGCCGGCGCCGTGATCGGGCCCTCTCGGCCCTGGCGGAACCGGCGGCGGTGCTGCTGTCGAGCATGGCCCGGGCCGGCAGCGATGACGGCGAAGAAGCCCGGCGTGCCTTTGACGCCGGGGTGGCAACGCTGGCCCCGCTGGCGCTCGACTATGTGCCCGGGCCGACCGCCTTCGGCGAACTCGACATGAGCCTCGACCGCCTTCAGCGGCTCAGCGGCGACGGGCGCCGGCAGCTTCTCGCGGCCCTCGCCGAGTGCATCGAGCACGATGGCAGGGTCAGCCCGCGTGAAGCCGAGCTGTTCCGCGCCCTGGCCGAGGCGCTGGACTGCCCGCTGCCGCCGCTGCTGGATGATGCCGGCAGCCACTGAACGGTTGGCCAAGCACTTCGGGGCGCGGCATGATAGCGGTGTAAACCCCATGAGACGGAGCTCATGACTGACAATACCGCACGTATCATTCTCAACGGCAAGTCGGCCCAGCTACCGGAGGTCAGGGAGGCGGTCGAGGCGCTGCGAGACGCCGGTGCCAACCTCGAGGTGCGCGTCACCTGGGAGGCCGGCGACGCCTTGCGGCTCTGCGCCGAGGCCAGCGATGACGGCATTGCGCGGTTGATCGCCGGCGGTGGCGACGGCACCGTCAATGAACTGGTCAACGGCTTGATGCGGCTCGACCGCGAGGCGCGACCGGCGCTCGGCGTGCTGCCGCTGGGCAGCGCCAACGACTTCGCCAACGGCGCTGGCATTCCGCTGGCGGCCGATGAAGCACTGGTGCTGGCTCTGGAGGCCACACCGCGCCAGGCCGATGTGGTGCGCCTGGCTGATCAGTACTATCTCAACATGGCCTCCTGCGGCTTTGGCGCCGAGGTGACCTCGAGCACGCCCAAGGCCATGAAACGAATGCTCGGCGGTGGCGCCTACTCGCTGATGGGGGCGCTGCAGGCCTGGCGCTACAAGCCCTACCAGGGGCGGCTGAGCTGGCCGGAGGGCGAAAGCGATGCGCCGCTGTTCCTGCTGGCGATCGGCAACGGCTGCCAGGCCGGCGGCGGCCAGCGGCTGGCGCCCTCGGCCAAGCTCGATGACGGCCTGCTGGAAGTGTTGATCGTGCGCGACTTCGAGTCGCTGAGCGGCCTCAAGCAGGCTCTCGATGAGCTTGAGGCCCTGCCGGCCTGCGGCGACTATGTCGAGTATTTCCAGACCACGCGGCTGCGCTTCGACAGCGATGCCGCGCTACCGCTGACGCTGGACGGCGAGCCCTTCGAGTGGAAGCATTTCGAGGCCGAGGTGCTGCCCGGTGAACTGTCGCTACTGCTGCCGGCGACGTCGCCACTCCTCGGCTAATCGGCCGCCGGATAGCATGCGATCGATGAATCAGGCTTGTGGCCGGGGCACGCCTCTGGTCAAATACTGTCCAAATGTTACGCCGTGATATCAAAGGAGAGGTGGAAATGAGGCATAAACCCTGGATACCGGCAGCCATGGCGCTGGCGCTGAGCCTGGGACTGACCGCCTGCGGTAACGGCGAGGACGAACCGGTGGTGGAAGATGAGCCGGTCGAGGAGACCAACGGCGCGGCACCGGTCGACGACGATGCCGACGACGTGGCGATGCCCGACACCCAGGACGATGAGGCCGTCGACGAGCCGGACGCTGCCGCACCGGAGGAGGAGCCGGCCCTGGGCGATGACGATCCGTTGGCCACCGACGACGATACCTTCGAGGCCGAGTCTGTCGAGGATCTCGATACCGCCGATACCCTGGGCGAAGGCCCGGGCACGCTGGACGACGACGCGACCCTGCCGGGCGAGACCAGCGACTCGGACATTGATGCCTTCATGGAAGAGACCGAGCGTCGCTTCGAGGAGGCCCAGCGTCGTATCGAGGAGCAGTTCGAGGAGGTCGAGAGCCAGCAGCCGGGTAGCGAGGCTGATGACTTCGAGTTCGACGAAAGCCAGTTCGACGAGCCGGATGTTGGTGATTCGCCGTCCGAAGGCGCCTTCGATGACGAATTCAGTTCGCCCGATACCCAGAACTGATCTCCTGCCCAGCGCCGCCATGGCGGTGCCATAAAAAAGGGCCACCCGAGAGGGTGGCCCTTTTTCCTACCACTTGCTTGCGGCGTTAATGCGGCTCACATCCGTGGATGTCTAGCGCGCATGGATGGCCTGGGCAACTGGCGGGGATCAAGGCACAACGATTAGTTGGCGACCTTGATGTTGGCGGCCTGAAGGCCTTTTTTGCCCTGAGTGACCTCGAAGGTCACCTTCTGGCCGTCCTGCAGGGTCTTGAAGCCTTCAGCCTGAATCTCGGAGAAGTGCGCGAACAGGTCATCGCCGCCGTCGTCCGGAGAGATGAAGCCGTAGCCCTTGGTGTCGTTGAACCACTTGACAGTGCCAGTTGCCATTGTCGATTTCCTTAACTAACTAAATGATGGTGCTGGGTGCCATGCCAGGCATGTGCGAACCCGTAGTGCGTAGGTCGAGCGAAGGTGAAAGCGCACGGGGAGTCTCGAAGGAATCGATCAACAACTGACGTCATTCAACCTGCAAACCAACGCAGCGGATGGTGCATCGGCGCCCGGGGCAGCGTCAATATGACGCTGGTGAACCGCTTGCGATGCCCGCCAACCCAACTGTAGATGGAAAAAACCAGAGCGTCCAGAGAATCTCCGAGCCTGCCGCTGGGCTCTCGCCGCCGCTCGCGATAGCGTAGTATGGCGCCCGCCGACATCGCCTCGAGGACCCCCTGCATGCTGCTGGATGCCCAGTTCTGGCCCTTTCTGATCGCCATTACCCTGCTCACCATGAGCCCCGGGGTGGATACTCTGCTGGTGATTCGCAACACCGCCAGGGGCGGGGTGCGCGACGGGGTACTCACCAGCCTGGCGATCTGCTGCGGACTGTTCGTGCATGCCGCGGTGTCGGCGCTAGGGATCTCGCTGATTCTGCTGCAGTCGGCCTGGGCCTTTCATCTGCTCAAGCTGGTGGGCGCCGCCTACCTGATCTGGCTCGGGGTGCAGAGCCTGCTCAGCGCTCGGCGCGGTGTGGCGCTACCGGTCGCCGCCATGGGCACTACACGCTCGCCGGTGGCGGCCTGGGTGCCGCTGCGCGAGGGGCTGCTGTCCAACGTGCTCAATCCCAAGACGGTGGTCTTCTACATGGCCTTTCTGCCGCAGTTCATCGCGCCCAGCGACCCGGCGCTGCTCAAGTCGCTGTGGCTGGCCGGGGTGCATTTCCTGATCGCCAATCTGTGGCAGATCGCCATCGTGCTGACGGTGGGGCGCGCCGGCCAGTGGCTGGCCAAGCGCTGGGTGTCGCGCTGTCTTGAGGGCGCCACCGGCACGGTGCTGATCGGCTTTGGCGTCAAGCTGGCGCTGGAGCAGCGCCCCGCCTAGTGCGGGGCACTGCTCAGTTGCGGGCTAATAGCGAGGCGTCATAGCGTACGTTGCGCTCGGCCGGGGTGAGCATCGCCACACCACGGCTGTCGCCGCCGTTGGCCAGGCTCTCGAAGATTACCCGGTAGGCGAGCACCGCCTGCACGTAGTCGCGGGTCTCGCGGAACGGGATGCTCTCGACGAACAGGTCGAACTCCTCCGGCGCGTCGCGCAGCCAGCGGTCGACGCGGCCGGGGCCAGCGTTGTAGGCCGCGGCGGCGGCCAGACGATTGCCGCTGTAGCGGTTGGTCATATCGCGGATGTAGGTGCTACCGAGGCGGATATTGAGCGCCGGGTCGAGCACGCCGTAGGGGCCCGGGTCGCTGATACCCAGCTGGCGGCTGAGCTGGGTGGCGGTGCCGGGCATGATCTGCATCAGGCCGCGGGCGCCGGCCGGCGACAGCGCCTCGGTGTTGTAGGCGCTCTCGCGGCGGGCGATGCCCATCAGCAGGTAGGGGTCGACGCCGGTCATCCGCCCCCAGTGCAGGAACTCCTCATGGAACGCCTGCGGGAAGCGCCACTCCAGGGCATCCCACATCTGGCCGGTGATGGTGGTCTGCACCAGCTTGGCGTACCAGCCCTGGCGCTGGGCGTAGTCGGCCAGGGCGTGGGCCTCCTGGTTGCTGGCGCGGGCCACGGCGGCATACCACTCGCTGTTGGCCAGACCCTGCTCACCGATGCGCATCAGCGCCTCGGTGCGCTGCACCACCGGCCAGTTGGCGACCTCCTGGCGATAGTCGTCGTTGAACGCGGCGCGCTCCATGTTGAGTTCATAGGGCTGGTCGAGGCGATCCGCGGCGGCGAAGGCGAAGAAACTGCGCCCCTGGGCCGCGCGCTCATAGGCGGCGCGGGCCGCCTCGCTGTTGCCGAGCATCTCGTTGCTGCGTGCCAGCCAGTACTGCCAGCGGCTGTCACTGAGGGTGTCCTCGGGCATTCTCTCCAGCCACTGCCGGGCGTCCTGCCAGTCGCGGCGGGCCAGGGCGTTGCGCACGCGCAGCTCATATAGGCTGCCGCTGACCAGCCGCGGCAGCGCCTCGTCGACCCAGGCCAGGTTCTGGCGTACGTCGCGGACCATGGAGTAGAACGCCAGGTCATGCTCGATGTCGTGGCGGGCGTCGCTGTCGATGCTGAGGTGCGGGGCGATCTTGCGCCACGCCTCCAGCGCGGCTTCGGTATCGGCACGCGTGAAGCCGTGCATGGCGGCGGCGAACATCGCGCTGCTGCCGCGTCCGTTGGGGCCGACCTGCGTGGGTACGCGGGTCACCGCAGAGAAATCACCGCGCAGCCGCTCCACGGCGTCGCGGGCCTCGTCCCAGTCGCTGCCGAGCAGCCGCCCGAGGTAGCTCATCAAGCCGCTTTCGCCGCTCTGCCAGGCCAGCATCTTGCGCGACCAGACGTCCTCGGCGCTGATCTCGCCGTTGGCGCGCAGGCGGTCGAACAGGGTGTTGCAGGCCGAGGGTTGGGAGTGCCCGACCATCCACAGCTCGCGACCGCCCTCGGCGGCGGCGGCCGGGTCGCTGCCCATCAGCGCGGTGTAGTAGTAGCACTGGCGTTCGCCGCCGCTGGGTACGCCGTCGCTGACCGCGAGCAGGCTGCCGAAACGGCCGGCCTGGCCGTAGCGGGTCTGGGCCTGGCCGCGCATCCACTCGGCCAGCGGCGAGTCGGCGTGGCGCTCCATGAAGTCGAGGATCTGGCCCGGCTCGGCCTGGGGCAGGCGCGCGCGCAGGCGGTGGTACTCGACATAGCCGGCCAGCAGGTGGTCGTCGATGCCGGCGGCATCGACGCGACTCCACTCCTGGTTGCGGGCCGCTTCGAGGGCGTCGCGCATGGCCTGGTCGCGGCTCTGGTCGGCGTGAAGTGGCAGGCTGAGGGCCAGGGCGGTGAACAGGGTGACGACACCCCTGGCGAGACGAATATGCTGCATGACGGCGGTGCCTCTCGGTGCGTAGGGACTCGACCCGTCTATCCTCGCCGATGCGCCGCCCGCTGAGTAGTGTCGCGCAGCGGCGACAGCAGCGTGGCCGGGCAGAGGGGCGGCTAAGGTCGACGTTGCCGTCGCACGGGATTTGACGCTAAATGCTAAGTCATACGTTTGAATACTGGCTGGGGCAGCAATGAGTAGTGGCGATGAACGTACACCCGAGGCCTGGCAGGCGGCGCTGACGCGCTTCGTCCAGGTGATTCCCCATACCCAAGCGCTGGGGCTAGAGGTGGTGCAGGCTGCGCCGCCCCGGGTGACCATGCGCCTGCCGTGGCACGACGACCTGCTCGGCGACAGCCAGCGCGGGCTGGTGCACGGCGGGGTGCTGAGCATGCTGCTGGATACCCTGTGCGGCTCGTCGGTGCTGTGCGGCCTGCCCGAGCCGGAGGTGTGTCCGACCCTCGATCTGCGCGTCGACCACTACCGGCCGGCGCTGGCCGGTCACGACCTGCACGGTGAGGCCTGGGTGGTGCGCATCTCCGAGTCGGTGGTGTTTACCGAGGGGCGGGTCTGGCAGCAGCCGGAACGCATCGTGGCCCGCGGTATCGGCAACTTCGTGCGCCTGGGCCCGCGCAATACGCCGCCGGGCTTTGCCGCGGCGCTGTTCGGCGAGGAGTAGCACATGTTCGAGACATCGATCGCCAGCCAGTGGCTGGCTCACACCCGCGAGCATGGAGACCTGAAGGCGTGGTTGGCGCTGGTGCCCTATGCCCGGCGCATCGGCGTCAGCGCCGAGGTCGACGACCACGGCGTGCTCTTCCACCTGGCGCCGCAGCAGGGCAACGTCGGCAATGTCCTGCTGCCGGCGCTGCACGGCGGGGTGGTGGCAGCATTCATGGAGACCGCCGCCTCGCTGGACCTGATGCTGGCCACCCGCGAGCCGCGGCTGCCCAAGATCATCGACTTCTCCATCGACTTTCTGCAGGCGGCGCGGCTGGCACCGACCCAGGCGCGCTGCCGGCTGCTGCGCGAGGGCAAGCGCATGGCCAACGTCCAGGTCACCGCCTGGCAGCAGAGCGAGGCGCAGCCGGTGGCCACGGCGCGACTGCACTTCGCCCTGGCCGACCCGGACGCCGCCTCGCTGATCAACCGCAACGCTTGAAAAGCGCACGCTGAGCCCCATATCACGATCACGTTACGACCTGGCGCCGAGAGGCTGCCTTTTTTCACTGTGATCCTATGAGGGCTCGTTCCATGGCCACTGCCACTCAAGAAGAAACCCTGGGTTTTCAGACCGAGGTCAAGCAGCTACTGCATCTGATGATCCACTCCCTGTACTCCAACCGGGAGATCTTCCTGCGTGAGCTGATTTCCAATGCCGCCGACGCCTGCGACAAGCTGCGCTACGAGGCACTGGACAACGATGCGCTGTACGAGAATGACAGCGAGCTGCGGGTCGAGATCGAGGTCGATGCCGAGGCCAATAGCGTGACCCTGCGCGACACCGGCATCGGCATGAACCGCGACGAGGTGATCAAGAACCTCGGCACCATCGCCCGCAGCGGCACCGCCGAGTTCCTCCAGCAGCTCTCCGGCGAGCAGCAGAAGGACGCCAAGCTGATCGGCCAGTTCGGCGTCGGCTTCTACTCCGGGTTCATCGTCGCCGACGAGGTCGTCGTGCGGACACGCCGTGCCGGGGAGCCCAGCGAGGCCGGCGTCGAGTGGCGCTCCAAGGGCGAGGGCGAGTTCACCATCGCCGAGATCGAACGTCCCGCCCGCGGCACCGAGATCGTGCTCTACCTCAAGGACGACGCCAAGGAGTTCGCCGACGACTTCCGGCTCAAGAGCCTGATCCGCAAGTACTCCGATCATATCGACGTGCCGGTGCGCATGCCCAAGGTCGAGTCTGCCAAGGACGAAGACGGCAACCCCATCGAGGGCAGCGACGTCACCACCTGGGAGACCGTCAACGAGGCCACCGCACTGTGGGTGCGGCCCAAGAGCGACCTCAGCGACGACGACTACAAGGCCTTCTACAAGCACGTCGCCCACGACTTCAGCGATCCGCTGACCTGGAGCCACAACAAGGTCGAGGGCAAGCTCGAGTACACCAGCCTGCTCTTCGTGCCCGGCCGTGCGCCCTTCGACCTCTACGAGCGCGACGGCGCCCGCGGCGTCAAGCTCTACGTGCAGCGCGTATTCATCATGGATGACGCCGAGCAGTTCCTGCCGCTCTACCTGCGCTTCATCAAGGGCGTGGTGGACACCAAGGACCTGTCGCTCAACGTTTCCCGCGAGCTGCTGCAGCAGGACCCCCAGGTCGAGAAGATGAAGAGCGCGCTGACCAAGCGCTCGCTGGACATGCTCAAGAAGCTGGCCAAGGACGACGAAGCCTACCAGACCTTCTGGAACACCTTCGGCAGCGTGCTCAAGGAGGGCCCCGCCGAGGACTACGCCAACCGCGACAAGATCGCCGGGCTGCTGCGTTTCGCCACCACCCACACCGACAGCACCACCCAGGATCAGTCACTGGCGGCCTACGTCGAGCGCATGCAGGAAGGCCAGCAGAAGATCTACTACATCGTTGCCGACAGCTTCAATGCGGCCAAGAACAGCCCGCATCTGGAGATCTTCCGCAAGAAGGGCATCGAAGTGCTGCTGCTCTCCGACCGCATCGACGAGTGGCTGATGAGCCACCTTACCGAGTTCGACGGCAAGTCCTTCGTCGACGTGGCCAAGGGCGAGCTGGATCTCGGCGAGATCGAAGGTGAGGAGGAGAAGAAGGCCCAGGAGGAGACCGCCAAGGCCAAGGAAGACCTGCTCAAGCGCGTCAAGGAGGCGCTGGGCGAAGAGGTCCAGGAGGTCAAGGTCACTCATCGCCTGACCGACTCGCCGGCCTGCGTGGTGCTCCCCGAGAACGAGATGGGCTTCCAGATGCGCCGCATCATGGAAGCCGCCGGCCAGCCGCTGCCGGAGGTCAAGCCGATCCTCGAGCTCAACCCCGAGCACGCCCTGGTTAGCCGCCTGGAGAGCGCCGAGGGCGACGCCTTCGGCGACCTGGCGCGAATCCTGCTCGACCAGGCGATCATCGCCGAGGGTGGCCACCTCGACGATCCGGCGGCCTACGTCAAGCGCCTCAACGCGCTGCTTACCGCCTGACGGCCCAGGCACTCGCATCGAGCAAGCACTTGATGGCCCCGCCGGCATTCGCCGGCGGGGCTTTCTGCGTGTGGCCGGCGGGATATCGTGTGAGCCGTTGGCTGGGCGGTCGGCAGAGTCGCCGTTCAACGCCTATGCTGCAGTGAATTCCCGCAAGAGGCAGCGCAATGAATCGTCAGGTCGGCCAGGCCAAGCTACGTATCTGCGATGCCCGTGATGAAGGCGCGGCGCTGATGATCATCGATGTCCAGCAGGCCATCGACGACACTCGCTACTGGGGCGAGCGTAACAACCCCGAGATGGAGGAGCGACTGGCCGACCTGCTGGCCTGCTGGCGCGGTGGCAACGGCCATATCGTGCACGTCCGGCACTTCTCGCGTACGCCGCGCTCCCCCTATCGCTCCGGCCAGCCCGGCGCCGACTTCAAGGCCTGCGTGATGCCCCGACAGGGGGAAAGGGTGGTCACCAAGCACGTCAACAGCGCCTTCGTGGGTACCGACCTGGAAGTCTGGCTGCGCCGTCACGGCGTGGCGCGTCTGGTCGTGGCCGGTGTCGCCACGGCACATTCGGTGAGCACCACGGTGCGTCATGCTGCCTGTCTCGACTTCGCCGTCAGCGTGGTCGATGATGCCTGCGCCACCTTCGCGGTGGAGGATCGCCACGGCCAGCGTTGGCAGGCCGATGAGGTACAGCGCTTGAATCTCGCCCTGCTCGACGGCGAGTATGCAGAGATCACCTCGACGCTGGAGGTCGTCAGGCACTTCTGACGGCACCATCCACAACAACACGCCATCACGCCTAGCTTCGAAGACCAGGAGGGGACAGCACGTGAAAATTGGAGCACCCAAGGAAACCTTTGCCGGGGAGGCCAGGGTTGCCTTGACCCCGGAAAGCGCGGTACATCTGCAAAAACTTGGCCATGCATGCCTGATCGAGAGCGGCGCCGGAAGCGCTGCCGGTTTCAGCGACGATGCCTACCGCGAGGCGGGGGTCAGCGTGGTCGACGACGCCGCGGCGCTGTGGCGTGACGCCGAGGTGGTGATCAAGGTGCGCGAGCCCTCCGACGCCGAGGCCGACCTGCTGCACGAGGGGCAGACGCTGATCAGCTTCTTCTGGCCGGCCCAGCAGGAGGCGCTGCTGGAGCGCTGCCGGGCCACCGGTGCCAGCGTGATCGCCATGGACATGGTGCCGCGCATCTCGCGGGCCCAGAAGATGGACGCGCTCTCCTCGATGGCCAATATCGCCGGTTATCGTGCGGTGATCGAGGCCGGTAACCATTTCGGACGTTTCTTCACCGGCCAGGTGACCGCCGCCGGCAAGGTGCCGCCGGCCAAGGTGCTGGTGATCGGTGCCGGGGTGGCGGGGCTTGCCGCGATCGGCACTGCCACCAGCCTTGGCGCCATGGTGCGCGCCTTCGATGTGCGTCCCGAGGTCGCCGAGCAGATCGAATCGATGGGCGCCGAGTTCCTGTTCCTCGACTTTGACGAGAGCGCCGACGGCGCCGAAAGCGGCGGCTATGCCAAGCCGTCGAGCCCCGAGTTCCGCGAGAAGCAGCTGGCGCTGTTCCGCGAGCAGGCGCCGGAGGTGGATATCGTCATCACCACCGCGCTGATTCCCGGCCAGCCGGCCCCCAAGCTGTGGCTGGAGGACATGGTCGCGGCCATGAAGCCGGGCTCGGTGATCGTCGACCTGGCCGCCGAGAAAGGCGGCAACTGCGACCTGACCCAGCCCGACCAGCGGGTGGTCAGCGACAACGGCGTGGTGGTGGTCGGCTATACCGACTTCCCGTCGCGCATGGCCACCCAGGCTTCGCTGCTCTACGCCACCAACGTGCGCCACATGCTCACCGACCTGACGCCGGAGAAGGACGGCAGCATCGTCCACGACATGGAAGATGACGTGATCCGCGGCGCCACGGTGACCCACCAGGGCGAGGTGACCTTTCCGCCACCCCCGCCCAAGGTCAAGGCGATTGCCGCGGCCAAACCCAAGCCCAAGGAGAAGGCCCCCACCCCTGAGGAGAAGCGCGCCACCGAGCTGGCGGCCTTCAAGGCCCAGACCAAGCGTCAGCTGACGCTGCTCGGCGCCGGCGGGGCGCTGATGCTGCTGCTGGGGCAGATCGCCCCGGCCTCGTTCATGCAGCACCTGATCGTTTTCGTGCTGGCCTGCTTCGTGGGTTTCCAGGTGATCTGGAACGTCAGCCACTCGCTGCACACGCCGCTGATGGCGGTGACCAACGCGATCTCGGGGATCATCATCCTCGGCGCGGTGCTGCAGATCGGCTCGGGCAACTGGGTCGTAGTGGTGTTGGCGGCGATCTCGGTACTGATCGCGACCATCAATATCGTGGGCGGCTTCCTGGTGACACGCCGGATGCTGGCCATGTTCCAGAAATCCTGAGCGGCGGAGACAGACTATGTTGGGTCAAGGATTCGTATCTGCCGCGGCGATTGCGGCGAGTGTGCTGTTCATCCTGTCGCTGGGCGGGCTGAGCAATCAAGAAAAAGCCAAGCGGGCAGTGTGGTACGGCATCGTCGGCATGGGCCTGGCGGTGGTGTTCACTGCCTTGGGGCCAGGCATCGGCGCCTACTGGTTGATGATTCCGATGATCATCGCCGGCTCGGTGATCGGCTGGCGCGTCGCCAAGCGGGTGGCGATGACCGAGATGCCGCAGCTGGTGGCGGCGCTGCACAGCTTCGTCGGCCTGGCCGCGGTGTTCGTGGCCTGGAGCGCCGACCTCGAGCGGCGCCGGGTGTTGGCGGCGCGTGCCACCGAAGGGGCGACCGAGGAGTTCTCGGCCTTCGCCGCGCTGGTCGCCACCAAGGCGCCCGACGAGCTGACCTTCCTGCAGCTCGAGGTGGTGTTCGCGATCTTCATCGGCGCGGTGACCTTCACCGGCTCGGTGATCGCCTTCGGCAAGCTGGCCGGCAAGGTCGACGGCAAGCCCAAGCAGCTGCCCGGCGGCCACCTGCTCAACGCCGGCGCGGCGGGGCTATGCCTGCTGCTGGCGATAGCCTACGTCGCCGGGGCGGGCTTCTGGACGCTGCTGCTACTGGCGGCGCTGTCGTTCTTCATCGGCTATCACCTGATCATGGGCATCGGCGGTGCCGACATGCCGGTGGTGGTATCGATGCTCAACAGCTACTCCGGCTGGGCGGCGGCGGCGATCGGTTTCACGCTCTCCAACGATCTGCTGATCGTCACCGGTGCGCTGGTCGGCTCGAGCGGGGCGATTCTCTCCTACATCATGTGCAAGGCGATGAACCGCAACTTCCTCAGCGTGATCCTGGGCGGCTTTGGCGGCACCAGCGGGCCGGCGGCGGAGATCGAGGGCGAGCAGGTGGCCATCGACGCCGGTGGCGTGGCCGCATCGCTCAACAATGCCGACAGCGTGGTCATCGTGCCGGGCTACGGCATGGCGGTGGCCCAGGCGCAGAACGCGGTGAGCGAATTGACCCGCAAGCTGCGCGCCGCGGGCAAGGAAGTGCGCTTCGCCATCCACCCGGTGGCCGGGCGCCTGCCGGGGCACATGAACGTGCTGCTGGCCGAGGCCAAGGTGCCCTACGACATCGTGCTGGAGATGGACGAGATCAATGACGATCTCCCGAGCACCGACGTGGTGATCGTCATCGGCTCCAACGATATCGTCAATCCCGCTGCTCAGGACGACCCCAATAGCCCGATTGCCGGCATGCCGGTGCTCGAGGTGTGGCGCTCCAGGGTGGTAATCGTGTGCAAGCGTGGCCAGGGTACCGGCTACTCGGGGATCGAGAACCCGCTGTTCTTCAAGGACAACACGCGGATGTTCTACGGCGATGCGCGGGACAGCATCGACACCCTGATTCCGTTGATCGAATAGCCATCCTGCTGCGATCTTTTGTCCACCAACGCCCCTCTCGAGGGGCGTTTTTGGTTACCATGCGGCGTAACGATAACCGCATTGTGTTCAGAGGCGACCATGTCACAACAACCCACGCGGGTGGCGGTGCTCGGCGGCGGTAGCTTCGGCACCGCCCTGGCCAGCATCGCCGCCGACAACGGCTGTGCGGTGCGCCAGTGGCTGCGCGACGCGGCGCTGGCCGAGGAGATCAACCGCGACCAGCGCAACTCGCGCTACCTGCCGGACTACGCCATCAACCCGGCGGTGCACGCCAGCAGCGATATGGCCGAGGTGCTGGACGCCGCAGAGCTGGTGCTGGTGGCGATCCCCTCCAAGGCGTTTCGCGAGGTGGTGCGCCAGGCGCGCCCCTACTTGAATGCCGAGCAGATCCTGGTGAGCACCACCAAGGGCATCCAGGAAGAGGGGTTCAAGCTGATGAGCCAGATCCTCGAGGAGGAGACCGGCTTTAGCCATATCGGCGTGCTCTCGGGCCCCAACCTGGCCTCCGAGGTGGCCCAGAAGCAGCTCACCGCCACGGTGATCGCCAGCGACGACGACCTGACCCGCGCGCGGGTACAGAGCGTGCTCGGCTGCGACTACTTTCGCGTCTACGCCAGCAATGACCGTTACGGGGTCGAGCTGGGCGGCGCGCTCAAGAACATCTACGCCATCGCCGCCGGCATGGCCGCGGCGCTGGGCATGGGCGAGAACACTCGCAGCATGCTGATGACCCGGGCGCTGGCCGAGATGAGCCGTTTCGCCGTGGAGCAGGGCGCCAACCCCATGACCTTCCTGGGGCTGGCCGGCGTCGGTGACCTGATCGTCACCTGCTCGTCGAACCTGTCGCGCAACTACCGGGTCGGCCATGCGCTGGGCGAGGGGCGCACCCTGGACGAGGCCGTCGAGGCGCTGGGCCAGGTCGCCGAGGGCGTCAATACCGTGCGTCTGGTGCGCGACAAAGCCAACGCCGAGGGTATCTACATGCCGCTGGCCGAAGGCCTCTACCAGGTGCTGTTCAACGACGTGCCGGCGCGACAGATGGCCAAGATGTTGATGCAGGGCGAGCAGAGCAGCGACGTGGAGTTCATCCTCTCCCGCGAGGACGTCAAGCAGGCACGCCGCCGGGAGACCAAGGATGGCGCTTGAACGGCTGTGGATCATGCGCCATGGCGAAGCCGGCCACGGCGTGCCGGATGCTGCACGGCGCCTCACCCCGCGCGGCGAAGCCGACGTGCAGCGCATGGCCGCCTGGCTGGCCGATGAGCTGAGCGACGCCGAGCGGCAGGCGCTGCGCATCGTCGCCAGCCCCTTCACCCGCGCCCAGCAGAGTGCCGCGCTGGTCGCCGAGACCCTGGGCGGCGAGCTCGACACGCTCGACTGCATCACGCCCGACGACGCGCCAATGGCGGTCATCGACTGGCTGCAGGCCAACGCCGGCCGGCCGCTGCTGCTGGTCAGCCATATGCCGCTGGTCGGTGAGCTTACCGCCAGCCTGGCCGAGGGGCCCCGCGCCCGGGGCTTGGGCTTCGCCACCGCGGCGGTGGCCAGCCTCGAGGCCGAGGTGTGGGCCGCCGGCTGTGCCACCCTCAAGGGCCTGACGGCCCCTGGCGAGCTGCGCTGAGCGCGCCTTCCAAGCTTAAACTTTAGTCGGAAATTGTCACCTCCCCGCTTGTTCGTCAGTGTCAAAGCCTCTAGGTTGTATGTTGTATGATGTATGACACCGACAAGGATCGGCAGTCGATGAGAACCGGGGCGCTCAGCCTCCAGAGCAAGAGGGTAGACGGGTGAGGTTTTCCAACCAAGCAGTGAAACGTGCAGTAGGCGATGGGCTGTTATCGTTCCCCATCACCGATTTCGATGAGCAGGGTCGCTTCGACGAGGCGAGCTATCGTGAGCGCCTGGCGTGGTTCATCGGCCACGACATCTCTGCGGTCTTCGTTGCCGGTGGCACGGGTGAGTTCTTCAACCTGTCGCTCGAGGAGTTCCGTCGCGTGGTCGAGGCGGCGGTCGAAGTGGTCGACGGCAAGCTGCCGGTGATCGCCAGCGCCGGCTTGAGCGTCGAGACTGGCAAGGCCTATGCCAAGGTGGCCGAGGAAGCCGGCGCCGACGGTATCCTGCTGATGCCGCCCTATCTGACCGAATGCCCGCAGGATGGCCTGGTCGAATACGCCAAGCAGATCTGCGACTCGACCTCGCTGGCGATGATCTACTACAACCGCGGCAACGGCATTCTCAATGCCGAGTCGGCGCAGGCGCTGGCTGACCAGTGCTCCAACCTGGTAGGCCTCAAGGACGGCAAGGGCGACATTCAGGCGCTCAACAAGATCGTCAAGACGGTGGGTGATCGGCTGGTTTACGTCGGCGGCGTACCCACCGCCGAGATCTTCGCCGAGGCCTACCTCTCGATCGGGGTAAACACCTACTCTTCCGCGGTGTTCAACTTCGTGCCTGACATGGCCGTGACCTTCTACAGGGCGCTGCGCAGCGGCGACAGCGCAACGGTCAAGCGGATCACCAATGACTTCTTCATCCCCTTTGTGGACCTACGGGATCGCAAGGCGGGCTATGCCGTCAGCCTGATCAAGGCCGGGGCGGCAATCATCGGCCGGCCGGCGGGTAACGTAAGAGCCCCGCTGGAAATGCCGACCCAAGAAGAGCACCAGCAGCTCGAGAAGCTGGTGGGTATCGCCAAGCAGTTATAACTAGTTGTATAGCACCCAGCACTGGAGTAATGACATGAAAAAGACAATGATCGTCGTATCCATGGCCGCAGCAGCCACCGGGTTGGCCGCGTTTTCACACGCTGCCGAGAACTATCCAGAGCGCAGCATCGAATTCATCGTGCCATATGGTCCCGGGGGTGGTTCCGATAACGTCGTGCGAGCCTTGCAGCCCAAGATCGAGGAGGCTTTGGACGGCACGTTGGTGATTCGCAATGTCTCTGGTGGGGGTGGTGCCGTCGGCTACAATCGCGCGGTCAATGCCGCAGCCGATGGTTACACCGTTACCACGCCGAACAATGCGAATTTCACGCTCGAAGGCCTGGGCAACGTCGATTTCACCTATGGTGATTTCGAGTACATTGCTCGCGTGTTGGTTGAGCCCTATATCCTGGCAGTTCGTCAGAATGATGACTGGACCGATTTCGAATCGCTGATGGAATCGATTGAAGGGGGAGAGCGGCTGACGGTTGGCTTCTCGGGCGTCGGCTCATCGACGCACGTGACTGCGGTGGCAATCGGTAACGAGCTGGGCGTTGATTTCAACTTTATCCCCTATGACGGTGGTTCCGCTGCTGTATCAGCGGCCATGGGCGGCCATGTGGATGCGGTCGTGCTCAATCCCAACGAGATCATGTCGGCGGTGGACGGAGGCCGTTTGACCCCGGTGCTGTCCACGGGGGAAGAGCGAGCCAATGTGTTCCCCGATACCCCGACCATGATCGAGCTAGGCTATGAACTGGAGCTCAACCAATGGCGTGGCATTGCCGCTCCTAAAGGCATTAGCCAGGAGATCGAAGACAAGTGGGTCGAAGCCGTCAAGCAAGCGGTGGCGGATCCGGCTTTCCAGCAGTTCGCCGAAGAAGGTGGCTCCGAGGTGATGCCGCTCTACGGAGATGAGTTGGATGAGTTCGTGCGCCGCACGGCAGAGCTCATGATTCCCATTGCTGAAAGTGTTCAGGAATAACCTAAAAGGTTTTTTTATTATGAACAGGCCTATCAGTGAAATCGTGGTTCACCTTGTGCTGATGGGCCTTGCGGGATACTTCCTCGTCGAGTCGTTCTCTATACGTGGAAGCGCAGCCGGCGGCAGTTTGCCGCCGGCCTTTTTCCCCAAGGCGATTTGCACGCTTATCCTGGTGTTGCTGAGTGTCTCCCTTCTCAAGCTGATTTACGCAGCAGTCAAGCATCCGGAAGATGACGAAGGTTTGAGTTTCTCTCGAAGTTCCGTCACGCCGGTCGTCAGTTGGCTCGTGGTGTTCTCTCTACTTGTCCTCTATTCCGTAGTGTTGGAGCGACTGGGTTATGTGATGTCGACAGCACTACTGGTCTTCAGTGTGGTGAGCACTCTGGTGATCTTGAGTCCCGGCGATGAAAGCCGCGTATCGGCTAAGGGCATTGGCCAGCTAGGTGCCTTTTCCATCACCGTCTCGCTTTCGATCTTTTTCCTCTTTAGCAAAGGGTTTGGCATCATCCTGCCAACCCTCGGCATGATGGGGGTATGACATGGCTGATTATATAGACGCCTTTGGGCTAGTCTTTCAGGGCTATGTCCTGTTGGCCATTGCCGGCGGCACCCTGCTTGGCCTGATCATGGGGGCCTTGCCCGGCCTGACAGCGGCGATGGCCATTGCACTGCTGCTGCCATTGACCTTCGGCATGCCGCCGGTAATGGGCATTGGTATGTTGCTGGGCACTCTCTGTGGTGCCATCGCCGGTGGCTCGGTGTCGGCGACTCTGCTCAATATTCCCGGCACGCCGTCTTCAGTGGCAACGACGCTGGATGCTTTCCCCATGGCGCGAAAGGGCCAGGCGGGCAGGGCACTAGGAATCGCCATCGTCGCCTCCTTTCTGGGTGGGATTTTTAGTGCCGTGGTACTTAGCGTCCTTGCGCCGCCGATTGCGGAGTTTGCCCTGCGCTTTGGGGCAGCGGAGTACTTTGCCCTGAGTGTCTTCGGGCTGGTCATCATCGCCTCCGTGGCCAAGAGCCTGATCAAGGGCCTGGTGGCCGGCATGATCGGCTTGCTGCTGGCCACCGTGGGCACCGATCCTATCGCGGGTGTAACGCGCTTCACATATGGTAATGCGTCGCTGTTGACGGGTATCAACCTGCTGCCGGCGCTGATCGGCCTCTTTGCGGTTTCGCAGGTACTTGCCGATGTGGTCGACTACTTCAAAACGGAAAAAGTCGAGTCTAAGGCCACACTGGATAGGGCTGCACCGCGCTGGATGGAAGTCCTGCGTAGCTGGAAAGTTCTACTGTCGAGTTCTCTCATTGGTACCATCGTAGGTGCGATTCCCGGAGCTGGCGGCAGCATCGCTTCCTTTCTCTCCTATGATCAAGCCAAGAAGATGTCCAAGACGCCCGAGAAGTTCGGCACCGGCCATGCCGAGGGCATCGTGGCATCCGAGTCATCCAACAATTCCCTGGTGGGTGGGTCGCTTATCCCCATGTTGACCCTGGGTGTGCCCGGCGAGGCGGCAACGGCCGTGCTCATGGGGGGCTTGATGATCCAGGGGATTCGTCCCGGACCCACGCTTTTCGCCGAGCAGGGCGCCATCATCTACGGCATCTTCATCGCCTTTTTTGTCGCTAACATCTTCATGCTGATGTTCCAGTGGTTCGGCATTCGGCTCTTCGTGAAGGTGCTGCAGATTCCACGCAAGCTGCTGATGGCGATGATCCTGGTGTTCTGCGTAATCGGCGTGTATGCCGTTGACTCTGACATCTTCAATGTCTATTTGATGCTGGGCTTCGGTGTGTTGGGCTACTTTCTCAACAAGTATGGCTTCGGCACCGCGCCGGTCATTCTGGGGCTGATCCTGGGTCCGATTGCCGAGTCCAACTTGCGTCGAGCCCTGCTCACATCGGGAGGTGACTGGTCCGTCTTCGTGACACGCCCCATCAGCCTGACCTTCCTGTGCGTGGCACTATTCTTCCTGGTCTTTACCTATTGGCAAAACACTCGTCAGAAGACGCTGTTGACGTAATGCGAGGTGGTTAATGTTTCCCAAAATCAAGTCCATGCGTGTGGTTCCCGTCGCCGGTTACGACGGTTTCCTGCTCAACCTTAGCGGTGGCCATGCGCCCTGGTTCATCCGTTGTGTGGTGATTCTGGAGGATGATGCCGGCAACAAGGGGGTGGGCGAGATTCCCTCGAGTGCTGGGATCCTCGCAGGACTGGAGCAGTGCCGGGCGCTGGTGGAAGGTTCGCGGGTCAATGATATCAAGCAAACGCTGAATCATGTCCGTCTGCTGCTGGCTCAGAACGGGCGCGAAGAGCGCGGCCGCCAGACCTTCGATCTGCGCGTCGCGGTGCATGTCATTACCGGAATCGAATCGGCGCTGCTGGATCTCTATGGTCAGGCGGTCCAGCTGCCGGTGGCCGACTTGCTGGGCCAGTATGGCCGTCAGCGCGACGAGGTCGAGGCGCTGGGCTATCTGTTCCTGCTTGGCGATCCGGCCAAGACCGACCTGCCCTATCCCAAGGCGGAAAACCCGCAGGATGCCTGGGATGAGGTGCGCTACCGCGAGGCGCTGACCCCGGACGCGGTGGCCACACTGGCCAAGGCGGCCTTTGATCGCTACGGTTTCAAGGACTTCAAGCTCAAGGGGGGGGTGTTACGCGGGGAGCAGGAGGCCGACTGCATCCGCGCACTCCACGAGGCCTTCCCCGAGGCCCGCTTGACCCTGGATCCCAATGGCGCTTGGAAGCTCGACGAGGCGGTTAGGGTGCTCGACCCTATCAAGCATCTGCTGAGCTATGCCGAGGACCCCTGCGGCCAGGAGGAGAGCTATTCGGGGCGCGAGACCATGGCCGAATTCAAGAAGCGCACCGGGCTGCCCACGGCGACCAACATGATCGCTACCGACTTCAAGCAGCTGCAGTACGCCGTGCAGCTCAACGCCGTGGATATCCCGCTGGCGGACTGCCACTTCTGGACCATGCAGGGCGCCGTGGCAGTGGGCGAGCTATGCAACGAGTGGGGCATGACCTGGGGCTCGCACAGCAACAACCACTTCGATATTTCGCTGGCGATGATGACCCATGTGGCTGCGGCTTGCCCGGGAGAGATCACCGCCATCGATACCCACTGGATCTGGCAGGACGGCCAGCGCATCACCCGTGAGCCCTTCGCGATTCGTGATGGCAAGCTCAAGGTTCCGACCACGCCGGGTCTCGGGGTCGAGTTGGACGAGGAGAAACTGATGGAAGCCCATCGGCTCTTCAAGAGCCTGGACGTGACTCAGCGCAACGATGCCATGGCCATGCAGTACTTGATCGACGGCTGGGCGTTCGATCCCAAGCGGCCGGCGTTGGTTCGGTAGCTGTCGGTGATTGCTGCTACAATAGTATGACATCATACTTTTGTAGACGTCACCGGATTCACGAACAGGGAAACGACTATGGCAAGCAGCATTGCCGGACTAAATCTACGCAAGGTGGCCCAGCAGGGGAGTCTGTCCGTGCATGTGGCTGACCAGCTTGAGTCGCTGATTACCGAGGGCAAGGTGGCGGTGGGCGAGAAGCTGCCCACCGAGAGCAGCCTGTGCGACTCCTTCGGCGTCAGCCGCACGGTGATAAGAGAGGCGATCACGCATCTCAAGTCGCTTGGCCTGGTGGAAACCCGTCGTGGCGTAGGCACCACGGTGCTGCGCGCCACGACGGTGGAAGCCAAGCCCGCCGAGCGCATCAGTGCCACCACGGTCGAGGACATCCTGCACGTGCTCGAACTACGTCTGGCGCTGGAGCCGGCTGCGGCCGAGCTGGCCGCCGTGCGTCATGACGAGGCGGATCGCGCTGTACTGGAGTCAACGCACCAGGCCTTCATCAAGGCGCATGCCGAGAAGAGCCAGGCGCGCGTCGAGGACTATGAGTTCCACCACGCCATCGCCAAGGCCACCAAGAATCCGTTTTACAACCAGTTCTTCGAGCAGTTGAGCCAGAGCGTGATTCCACGCGCCAAGCTGCTCAGCATCGAGATCAACCCCGATGCCTCGTCGCGCTACCTGGAGCGGGTGCAGGAAGAACACGCCTACATTCTCGAGGCGATTCTCTCGCGTGACGCCGAAGCGGCTCGCGAGACGATGTACCAGCACCTCAATCGGGCGCGCAACATGTATGCCAAATACCGCGATCAATAACAGGAGATGACCATGTCCCTGGAAGGGAAATTACTCATCGGCCAGCAGGCCGTCAGCGGCGATCGCGCCGAGATCCGCGCCACCAATCCCGCCACCGGCGAGGCCCTCGAGCCGGTCTATCGCGGCGGCGGCCAGGCCGAGGTCGAGCGCGCCTGCGAACTCGCCGAGGCGGCCTTCGACGCCTACCGCGAGACCACGCTCGAGGAACGCGCGACCTTTCTCGAGACCATTGCCAGCGAGATCGAGGCCATCGGCGATGAGCTGACCCAGCGCGGCATGGCCGAGACCGGCCTGCCCCAGGCACGCCTCGAGGGCGAGCGCGGCCGCACCTGCGGTCAGCTGCGCCTGTTCGCCGCGGTGGTGCGCGCCGGCGAGTGGCTCGACGTACGTCACGATCCGGCGCTGCCCGAGCGCGCGCCGATGCCCCGCGTCGACCTGCGCCAGCGGCATATCGCCCTGGGCCCCGTCGCCGTGTTCGGCGCCTCCAACTTCCCGCTGGCGTTCTCGGTGGCCGGCGGCGACACCGCCTCGGCACTGGCCGCCGGCTGCCCGGTGGTGGTCAAGGGCCACTCCGCCCACCCCGGCACTTCGGAGCTGGTGGGCCGCGCCGTGCAGCGCGCTGTCGCCAAGTGCCGCCTGCCCGAGGGCACCTTCTCGCTGCTGTTCGGCTCGGGGCGTGAGATCGGCCAGGCGCTGGTCAGCGACCCACGCATCCAGGCAGTGGGCTTTACCGGCTCGCGCAGCGGCGGTACCGCCTTGATGCAGACCGCCCAGGCTCGGCCACAGCCGATCCCGGTCTACGCCGAGATGAGCTCGATCAATCCGGTGTTCCTGCTGCCGGAAGCGCTCGCGGCGCGCGGTGTCGAGATCGCTGACGGCTTCGTGGGTTCCTTGAACATGGGCGCCGGCCAGTTCTGCACCAACCCCGGCCTGGTGCTGGGCGTCAAGGGCGAGGCGCTGGACGCCTTTATCCGTGCCGCCGGCGAAGCGGTCACGGCAAGCGCCGCCCAGACCATGCTCACCCCCGGCATCCACGGCGCCTATGCCGACGGCCTCGGCGCGCTTGCCGGTAACGCCAAGGTGCGTGAAATCGCCCGCGGCGCATCGGGTGATGGCCCGCATCAGTGCCAGACCGGGCTGTTCGTGGCCAGCGCCGCGGACTTCCTCGCCGACGAGGCGCTGCAGGCCGAGGTCTTCGGTGCCACCTCGCTGGTGATCGAGTGCGCCGACCAGGCCGAGATGCAGCGCGTAGCCAAGGGCCTGGAGGGGCAGCTGACCGTCACCCTACAGATGGACGACGGCGACCTGGCCGCCGCCAAGGCGCTGCTGCCGATCCTCGAACGCAAGGCCGGGCGGATCCTCGCCAACGGCTGGCCCACCGGGGTCGAGGTATGCCACGCCATGGTCCACGGCGGCCCTTATCCGGCGACGTCGGATGCCCGCACCACCTCGGTGGGCAGCGCCGCGATCCAGCGCTTCCTGCGCCCGGTGTGCTACCAGGCGCTGCCGGCGGGCCTGCTGCCCGAAGCGCTCAAGGACGGCAACCCGCTGGGCGTGTCGCGGCTGGTGGACGGCAAGCGCGAAGCGTGACGCGAGGGCAGTGATGTACGAATCCGGGCGATGCCGCCCGTATGTGGCAAGCAAGTGAGACCTTGATAGCGGCCTGCGGGCCGCTTTTTTTTGTGCGGGGTGCCGACGTTTAGATCATCTCGAACCACTGCAGCACGAAGATTCCCAGGCTCACGGTCAGCATCGAGGCGAGGGTCGAGAGCACGATCATGTCGGCGGTCAGGCGCTCGTTGGCGCCGGCGGCCTTGGCCATGATGAAGGCCACGGCGGCGGTGGGGCTGGCGAGGAACAGGAACAGCACGCCAAGGGCCTGACCGCGGTAGCCGAGCAGGATGGCGCCGAGGGTGCCGAGCAGCGGCACCCACACCAGCTTCCACAGGCAGGCGCTGGTGACCAGCCAGCTGCCGCTGCGTATCGAGCGCACGCTGAGGGTGCCGCCGATGCAGATCAGTGCCAGCGGCAGCGACAGCGAACCGAAGTACTCACCGGAGGTGATCAGCCAGTCGGGCAGGCCGATGCCCAGGGCCGCCACCGGCAGGGCGGCGAGCACGCTGAGGATAAGCGGGTTGCGAACGATATCGGCCAGCAGGGCGCTGATATCGGAGCGGGCCGTGGGGCTATATAGCGAGAGAATGATGGCCGACATCACGTTGTAGAGCACGATCACACTGCCGGCCAGGATACCGCCCAGCGACAGACCGTAGCCGCCGTACATGCTGGCCGCCAGGGCCAGCCCGACCACGCCGCAGTTGCTGCGAAAGGCGCCCTGGACGAAGATGCCGCGGTCGAGTTGCGGGTAGCGCAGTATCGCCCAGCCCCAGGCGAGCATGAAGCTGAGCAGGGTCACGCCCAGGAAATAGGCGATCAGGTCCGGCTGGAAGGCGGTCTCCAGATCGGCTTGAATAATGCTCAGGAACAGCAGTGTCGGCATGGTGGCCTTGAACACCAGCGCCGAGGCGGTGGCGATGAAGGCCTGATCGATCCACCCCATGCGCTTGAGCGCCAGGCCCACCAGGACCATGGCGAATACCGGCAGAGTCACATTGAGGGTGGCGAGGAAGACATCGAAGAGGTTCATCTGGGGCGGGGCCTAACGGGCTAGCCACAGGCCGACGATAATCGCGGCAACCACGGTGGCGAAGAACAGTCTGTTGCGTAGGCGAGTGTCACGGGGGGTAGGCACGCTGAGCTCCCGACGAGGCGTTGGTTTAATTAAAACAGATGTTTTAATGCATTTGAAAAAGCATTAGCGTTAACGTCAATGGTAAGCTCGTTAGCCTGCTATGGCTATCGGCGGCCGCGTCGCCTTCGCTCAGGACCTGAACATGCCCGACTCACGCCCCGCGCCTCCTCCCCCCCGCGACCGCCTGGTATTCGCCCACGCCAACGGCTTTACCGGTGGCAGCTACCGCAGCTTCCTTGCGCCGCTGGCCGAACGCTTCGACCTGCATCCGCTGGACCGCCTGGCCCATCATCCCGACTATCCGGTGGGCAATAACTGGTTGGCGCTGCGCGACGAGCTGCTCGAGCAGCTTTCGCACCACGAGGCGCCGGTGATCGGCGTCGGCCACTCCATGGGCGGAGTACTGATGGCGATGGCCGCCGAGCAGGCGCCGCAGCGCTTTCGCTGCGTGGTGGTGCTCGACCCGCCGCTGATGCTGGGGCTCGATGCCCTGGCGATGAAGGTCGCCAAGCGCGTCGGCATGGTCGACCGGGTCACGCCGGCGGGCAAGAGTATTGGGCGCCGCGCGCGCTGGTCGAACCGCGAGGCCATGGCCCACTACCTGCGCAGTCGCGGCCTGTTCAAGCGCTTCACCGACGAGGCGCTCAACGACTACGTCGAGGGCGGCACCCGACTGCTCGAAGACGGCGCCGCCCAGCTGGTCTTCGACCCGGCCATCGAGGTCGAGATTTTCCGCCACCTGCCGGATCATCTTCACGGCCTGCCTGGGCGCCTCGAGGTACCGCTGGCGCTGATCGCCGGCGACCAGTCCGACCTGCTGACCCCGGCGCGGCGGCGGCGCCTGAGGCGCCACGGCGTGCGCGTCGAAACCGCGCCGGGCGGGCACATGTTTCCCATGGAGCAGCCCCGCGAGGCGCGCCGCGTGCTGCTCACCACCATCGATTCGCTGCTGGAGTCTGCCCATGGCTGAGCCTACCCCCCTGACGCTGGCCGATGGCCGCCTGGCCGGCCTGAGCTGGGGCGAGCCCGGCGCGCCGACCTGGCTGGGCCTGCACGGCTGGCTGGACAATGCCGCCACCTTTACCCGCCTGGCGCCGCTGCTGGTCGAGGCCCTCGGGGTGCGCATCGTGGCCATCGACTTCGCCGGCCACGGCCAGTCGCGACCGCATCCCGACGGCGTCGACTACGCGATCTGGGACTATCTGCACGACGCCCTGGATGCCCTGGAGGAACTCGAACTCACGCCGGCCACGCTGCTGGCCCACTCGATGGGCGCCGGGGTCAGCTGCCTGCTGGCGGCGGCCTTTCCCGAGCGCGTCGAACGGCTGATGCTGATCGACAGCCTGGGCACGCTCTCGACCCCCGCCGAGCAGATGCCGGAGCAGCTGCGCAAGGGCATTCTGGGGCACCGGCGTCGTCTTTCCGCGCCGCCGCGCTATGCTGATATCGAGAGCGCCGTGGCGGCGCGCGGCAAGGGCGGGGTGATGCCGCTGGACGCCGACACCGTGCGCCCGCTGGTGACGCGCAACGCCGCACCGCTGGCCGATGGCGGGGTGCAGCTGCGCACCGACCCGCGGCTGATGCGACCCTCGCTGGTGCGCTTCACGCCCGAGCAGGTGCTGGCCAACCTGGCTGCCATCCAGGCGCCGGTGATGCTGGTCGAGGGCGAGACCGGCGTGCTGCCCAACCGCGAGGGCATCGAGCGGGCGCGCGGGGCGGTGGCTCAACTGCAGCGCCACGTGCTGTCGGGCGGGCACCACCTGCATCTCGACCCGCGCACGGTGGCGGCGGTGGCCGAGGCGATCATCGCCTGGTGCCGGGAGCAGGGCGCGTAGGCCGATGGTAAAGGAGGCCGTATGAGCAGTAAGGGCGAGGTCAGCAAGTGCGTTGCGCTGGTGCTGGGCAGCGGCGGGGCGCGGGGCTATGCGCATATCGGCGTGATCGACGAACTCGAGGCGCGCGGCTATCGGATCGTCTCCATCTCGGGCTGCTCGATGGGGGCGCTGGTGGGCGGCATTCACGCCGCCGGCCAGCTCGACGGCTACCGCGAATGGGTTTGCGCGCTGGACTACTTCGACGTACTCAAGCTTGTCGACGTGACCTGGAGCCCGATGGGCGCGATGCGTGCCAGCAAGGTGATGAGCAAGCTCGAGAGCCTGATCGGCGAGACCCAGATCGAGGACCTGGCGATACCGGTGACCACCGTGGCCACCGACCTGATTCGCCAGCGCGAGGTGTGGTTCCAGAGTGGTCCGCTGCTACAGGCGATCCGCGCCTCGATCGCCGTGCCTGGCATCATCACCCCGGTGCATATCGGCGATCAGGTGCTGGTCGATGGCGGCCTGCTCAACCCGCTGCCGATCATGCCTACCCTCTCGGCCCACGCCGACATGGTGCTGGCGGTCAACGTCACCGCCCAGAGCCCCTATCCGGTGTCGTTGGAAGCGCTGCTGCCCGCCGATGAAGCGGCCGAGGAGCAGGCGCGTGAAGAGGCGCGGGAAGCCGAGGGGCGTGGCTTCAGTGCCTGGATGGCCGGGGTGCGCGACCAGGCGCAGCGCATGTTCGCCAGCCGCAGCGATGACGATGTCGACGACGTCGATAGCGAGCAGATGGCCACGCGGCGCGCCTGGAGCAAGCTCGACATGATGCTCGAATCCTTCGATATCACCCAGGCGGCGCTGGCCCGCTACAAGATCGCCGGCTACCCGCCGGACGTGCTGATCGAGGTGCCCAAGACGGTGTGCGGCGCCTACGAGTTCCACCGCGCCGAGGCGCTGATCCAGCTCGGGCGGCACCTCGCCGTGCAGGCGCTGGATCGCTACGAGGGTCGGCATCGTGCCAAGGGCTACGATGCCGAGGCGACCATCGTCGAGCCGCCGCAGACCCCGCACCAGCTCACGCCGAACAGCGACAACGCTTAGGCGTTCACAGGAAAGGTCGGCAAGTGCGCCTACATGGCTTCGCCGCGCCGGCGCAGCAGCACGTACACCGCACCGGTGCCGCCGTCCAGCTCGCGGGCCGAGCAGAACGCCAGCACGCTCGGCCATTCGCGCAGCCAGGCGTTGACGTGGCTCTTGATGATCGGGAAGTCGCTGGCGCCGGTGTGCACGCTGGCGCGGGACTTGCCGTGGACGATCAGCACGCAGCGCATGCGCTGGCTACGCGCCTCGGCGAGGAAGCTCTCCAGCTCGGCGCGCGCCTCGTCGATGCTGTAGCCGTGCAGGTCCAGCCCGGCCTCCCAGGGGATGCCGCCACGCTTGAGCTGGGCGTGGGTGCGGTAGGGCAGGTCGGCCACCGCGAAGTCGAGAAACTCCGAGGGCCGCACCGGCTCGACCCGGCCGTCGCTGGTGCGGCTGCTGATCTGCTGGGTATCCACGGCGGTGGCAGCGGCGCGACGTTCGGCGAGTGCCGCCGCACGGCGCCGCTGGGCGGGTTTGCCGGGGTCGGCGCGGTTACTGTCGAGGCGACGCACGCCAGCCTCATTGAGGGCCTGGCGGAACAGATTGATCTCGTCGTCATCCGGCGGATCGGGGCGTCGACTCATGCAAACTCTCTCGTGGCGTGGGGCGTCACGTGCCGGGGTGGCCCGCGACTCGGTTCAGCGCCAGTATACCGGCTGGCGAGTGACTGTGAACCGTGCCGCGCTGCGGGTACAATCATGCACCCTGACCCGCACCAGCCAACTGACAGGATGCCGCGTGGCCGACTCTTCCCCAGCAGTCGTATCGACCCTGACGCTCTCTGACGCCGAGCTTGCCGAGGGCCTCATCACCCTGCGCGACTGCCTGCGCTGGGCGACCAGCGAGTTCCATGCCCACGGGCTGTTTTACGGCCACGGCACCGCCTCACCGTGGGACGAGGCCGTGGCGCTGACCCTGGGGGCGCTGCACCTGCCCTGGGACGTCGACCCGGCGGTGCTCGAGGCGCGGCTGCTGCCCATGGAGCGCGCGCGCATCGTGGCCTTGACCCGGGCGCGCATCGAGACCCGCCGGCCGCTGCCCTACCTGCTCGGCGAGTGTTTCTATGCCGGCTACCCCTTCCACGTCGACGAACGGGTGCTGATCCCGCGCTCGCCGATCGCCGAGCTGATCGAGGACGGCTTCGCCGCCTGGTTTGCCGAGGAGCCGCCGGCGCGCGTGCTCGACCTGTGCAGTGGTTCGGGCTGCATCGGCATCGCCACCGCGCTGACCCTGCCGACCTGTGAGGTCGACCTGGCCGAGATCAGCCTCCCGGCGCTGGAAGTGGCCAAGGCCAATATCAGCCGTCACGACGTCGGCGCCCGAGTGCGCGCGGTGTACTCCGACGTGTTCGAAGGCGTGGCCGGCCAGCGCTACGACCTGATCGTCGCCAACCCGCCCTATGTCGATGCCCGCGACCTGGCCACCATGCCCGCCGAGTTCCAGCACGAGCCGGCGCTGGCGCTGGGCGCCGGCGACGACGGCCTGGATATCGTGCGCCGCATCCTGCGCGACGCCCGGGGGCACCTCAGCGACGACGGCGTGCTGATCGTCGAGGTCGGCAACTCCGACCGTCACCTCGAGGCGGCCTTCCCCGAGGTGCCGTTCCTGTGGCTCGAGTTCGAGCGTGGCGGCCAGGGCGTATTCGTGCTCACCGCCGCCGAACTCGACGCCTACGCCTCGGCCTTCGCCTGAACCCTGACTCCACCTGCGAGGAACGCCCATGTCCGGCAACACCTTCGGCAAGCTGTTCACCGTCACCACCTTCGGCGAGAGCCACGGCCCGGCGCTGGGTGCCATCGTCGACGGCTGCCCGCCGGGGCTCCCGCTCAGCGAAGCCGACCTGCAGGGCGATCTCGACCGCCGCCGGCCGGGCACCTCGCGGCATACCACCCAGCGCCGCGAGCCCGACCAGGTGCGGATTCTCTCCGGCGTGTTTGAGGGCGTCACCACCGGCACCTCGATCGGCCTGCTGATCGAGAACACCGACCAGCGCTCCAAGGACTACTCCAAGATCAAGGACCAGTTCCGTCCGGCCCACGCCGACTACACCTACCACCACAAGTACGGCGTGCGCGACTATCGCGGCGGCGGTCGCTCCAGCGCCCGCGAGACCGCCATGCGCGTTGCCGCCGGTGCCATCGCCAAGAAGTACCTGGCCACCCTGGGCATCCAGGTGCGCGGCTATATGAGCCAGCTCGGCCCCATCGAGATCGCGTTCAAAGAGTGGCAGGCGGTGGGCGAGAACGCCTTCTTCTGTCCCGACCCCGACAAGGTGCCGGAGCTCGAGGCCTACATGGACCAGCTGCGCCGCGATCAGGACTCGGTGGGTGCGAAAATCTCGGTGGTCGCCGAAGGCCTGCCGCCGGGCCTCGGCGAGCCGGTCTTCGACCGCCTCGACGCCGACCTGGCCCACGGCCTGATGAGCATCAACGCGGTCAAGGGCGTGGAGATCGGTGCCGGCTTCGCCAGCGTGGCCCAGCGCGGCAGCGAGCACCGTGACGAGATGACCCCCGAGGGCTTTCTCTCCAACCATGCCGGCGGCGTGCTGGGTGGTATCTCCTCGGGCCAGCCGCTGATCGCCCACCTGGCGCTCAAGCCGACCTCCAGCATCACCACGCCGGGGCGCTCCATCGACGTCCACGGCAACCCGGTGGAGGTGATCACCAAGGGCCGCCACGACCCCTGCGTGGGCATCCGCGCCACGCCCATCGCCGAGGCGATGATGGCGCTGACCCTGATCGACCACCTGCTGCGCCACCGCGCCCAGAACCTCGACGTGCGCGTCGATACCCCCCGCCTGAGCTGACGCCACCCCGGCACCGACAATCGTTGGTGCCGGGGTGCAGGACTTTTCCCCAAGACTGCTAGACTGGTGGCAAGTCCGCCAGTCGAGTCATGCTATCTATGAAAATCAACGTCGAGTTCGATCTCACCCCTCAGGAATTCCGCCAGGCCATGGGGCTGCCGGATGTCGAAGCCTTTCAGAACGATCTGATGGCCCGCATCCAGCAGCAGATGGAGAATGGCGTAGAGGGCTACGACCCGATGAGCCTGCTGCAGCCGTTTCTGCAGCAGCCGTTCTTCAAGGAGGGCATGCAGCAGCCGTTCATGAAGGACAGCATGGCCCAGAGCCTGGCCAGTTTCGGCAGCTACCAGCAGATGATGCTGGATATGCTGCGCCAGGCTGGCAGCAGTGGGCGCAAGCCGCAGGAAGACGCCCCCGCGGCCGAGGCTGACGAGCAACCGGCGCCATCGCGCGGCAAGGCCTCGGCGAGCTCACGGGCCAAGCGCAAGTGACAAGCGCGCGACGAGGTTGATCCTGGTCAAGTGACAGGCTACCGGCATATTGCATCCCGTACGGGGACAGACTACGCTTTGTGCAGTGCAGCAAAATCACTTGACGCCCTATGCCGATTATCCAGGAGGAAATCGCCATGCAAGACAAGATGTTCACCGCCTTCAACGAGCAGACCCGTGGCTTCTTCGAGCCGATGCGCAAGCTCAACTCGATGATGCTCGACAACATGGAAAAGATGACCCAGTACCAGCTGGAGTCGATGAAGCGCTACAGCCAGCTGGGCACCGAGCGGCTGCGTGATGCCGGCGAGATCAAGGACGCCGAGGACATGCGCGAGTTCGGTACCCGCCAGGCCGAGATCATGAACGAGCTGTCGCGACAGATGCTCGAAGACGCCCGTGCCATGACCGAGCTTTCCATGCAGTTCAAGAGCGAGATGGAGCAACTGTTCGGCGAAGCCGCACAGAAAGCCGCGGCCCATGCCGAGGAAGCCACCAAGGCGACCTCTTCGCCGGCCAAAGCCAGCAGCCAGGCCAGCAAGAAAAGCTCCTGAGCGGTCACTACTACGGCGCCCGCCTTGCCCGCTCCGCGGGCGAGGTGGGCGGTGGTGTTTTCGGTCATCGGTTAGCCAAGTCGGAGTGTGTAATGCAGCCAGGATATGAGCAGCCAGCCCAGGCGGACATGGAAGCGTGGCGGGAGCAACTTACCGCCATCGGTCAGCAGTATCAGCAGATGCTGGGAGATCTCGTCGGTCGGATAGAGCCCAGCGAAGCGGGTAAGACCGTTTATAACGATATGCGTGACAGTCTCGCCGCCGGCCTCGAAGCCCTGGCCAGCGACCCTCAGGCGATGTATACCGCCCAGTGGCGCCTGATGCAGGAGCAGTGGCAGCTGTGGCAGCACGGCATGCAGACGCTGGCCGGCCAGTCGCCCGAGCCGCTGGCAGTGCCACCCCGACACGATCGTCGCTTCAAGGATCCCGCCTGGCAGGAGGAGCCGTTTTACCAGGCGCTGCTTCAGCAGTACCTGCTGTTCTCGCGGACCGTGGAAGCGCTGGTGGAGAGTCTGGATAACCTGCCCGAGGACAAGCAGCGCAGCCTGGCCTTCTATGCTCGCCAGTGCGTCAGCGCCCTGTCGCCGACGAACTTCGTTACCACCAACCCCGAAGTGATGCGGCGCACCCTGGAGACCAAGGGCCAGAACCTGATCGACGGCATGGCGCGGCTGCGTGAGGACCTTGCCAACTCCGCCGAAGGCATCAACGTCACCATGACCGATCGCTCGGCGTTCCAGATTGGCGAAAACGTCGCCGTGACCCCCGGCGAAGTGGTCTACGAGAACGAACTGATCCAGCTGATCCAGTACCATCCGACCACCGAGAAGGTATTCAAGACGCCGCTGCTGATCGTGCCGCCGTGGATCAACAAGTACTACATTCTCGACCTGCGTGAAGACAACTCGCTGGTCAAGTGGCTGGTCGACCAGGGCCACAGCGTGTTCCTGATCTCGTGGCGCAACCCGGGCCCCGAGCAGCGCGACCTGACCTGGGCCGACTACATGCAGATGGGGCCGATTGATGCCATGGGCGCCATCGAGCAGGCCTGCGGCGAGAAGTCGGTCAACCTGGTCAGCTACTGTATCGGCGGCACCCTGGCGGCCTCCACCGTCGCCTACCTGACCAGCACCCGGCGCGGGCGCAAGGTCAAATCGGTGACCTACATGGCCACCCTGCAGGATTTCAGCGACCCCGGCGAGATCGGCGTGTTCCTCAGCGAGCCGGTGCTGCAGGGGCTGGAGCATCAGCTCGAGGCCGACGGCTACCTCGACGGCCGGGCCATGGCGTTCTCCTTCAACCTGCTGCGCGAGAACGATCTGTTCTGGTCGTTCTATATCAGCAACTACCTCAAGGGCGAGCAGCCGGCGGCCTTCGACCTGCTGTACTGGAACACCGACGGCACCAACCTGCCGGCCGGCACCCACGCCTGGTATCTGCGCCATATGTACATGGAGAATCGCCTGGTCGAGCCGGGTGGTATCGAGCTCGACGGGGTCAAGATCGACCTGCGCAAGATCTCCACGCCGAGCTACTTCGTCTCCGCCAAAGACGACCACATCGCCAAGTGGAACAGCACCTACGGCGGCACCCAGCTGCCCAAGGGGCCGGTCACCTTCGTGCTCGGCGGCTCCGGCCACATCGCCGGTATCGTCAATCCGCCAGCCAAGAACAAGTACGGCTACTGGACCAACGAGGCGCTGCCCGAGAGTCCCGACGAGTGGCTGGAGGGGGCGACCTTCAACGAGGGGTCGTGGTGGCCGCACTGGCAGGCCTGGGTCACCGACAACGGCTATGCCGATGCCGACCCCAAGAAGCTGGTGCCGGCAAGGGTGCCCGGCGAAGGCGAACTGGCGCTACTCGAACCGGCACCGGGACGCTATGTGCGCATGACCATCCCCGAGGTGCTGGGGGAAGAGCCCAGCACCTAGCGCTCGGCGCCAAGCGGGTTAGCTAGAAAAACCCGTAGTGTGAGAGAAAAGTGAGCCCCGCTGGAAGTTATTCCAGCGGGGCTCTTCATTGATATCGCCGTTGTCGATGACGCCATCCTACGGCGCTCGGCGCTACTGCGGGGTGGCCGGCTTGCGCGATATGCGCAGTCCCGTCGCCATCAGCAGTGCGGCCAGCAGCCAGGCCGGCCAGCTGCCGCTGCGGGTGAAGGGCGTCAGGCCCTGCATCGGGGTGACCTCGCCGGTCAGGCTGGCGGTCTCGAACTGCGGCAGCTGCTCGATGACCCGCCCCTGCGGGTCGATGATCGCGGTCACGCCGTTGCTGGTGGCGCGGGCCACGTAGCGGCCGTTCTCCAGCGCCCGCAGCCGCGCCATCTGGAAGTGCTGATGCGGGCCAATCGAGGCGCCGAACCAGGTGTCGTTGGAGACCGTCAGCAGCACGTCGGCATGGCGGGCGCGCTCGGCGACCAGGTTGGCGTAGATGATCTCGTAGCAGATCGCGTTGCCGATGGTCAGGCCGGCGGCCTTCATCGGCGCCTGGCGGGCGGGCCCGGGCGTCATGGCCGGCATCGGCAGGTCGAAGAAGGCGATGGCGCCACGCAGCAGGTCATCGAACGGCAGGTACTCGCCGAACGGCACCAGGTGTTCCTTGCGGTACTCGCCCTCGACGTCGCCGACGCCGATCACCGCGTTGTAGAACAGGCCGTCGCCGTCGCGCTGCAGTATGCCGGTGAGCAGCGCGGTGTCCGGGGCCAGGTTTGCCTGAACCCGCTCGAGGAGCGGCTGCGCTTCATCCTCGAACATCGGCAGCGCCGCCTCGGGCCAGACGATCAGGTCTATATCGTCGGGTTGTTCGCGGGTCATGTCGCTGAAGGTGTTGGCGGCCATGCGCTGCCCCTCCGGCGTCCACTTGATCTCCTGGGGCAGGTTGCCCTGCAGCAGCGCGACGCGGCGCGGCTCGCCGGCGGGGCTGGTCCACTGCGCCGGCAGCAGCAGCGGCGCCAACCACATTAGCAGGATGGGCGCCGCCGCCAGCCAGCGGCGCTGCAGCAGCTCGACCAGCAGTGTGCCGGAAAGCGCAGTGATCAGTGACAGCAGGTAGACACCGCCCACCGGCGCCCAGGCGGCCAGCGGCGAGTCGACGTGGGCGCTGCCCAGCAGCAGCCAGGGGAAGCCGGTAAAGGCGTAGGTGCGCAGCACCTCGCCCAGCACCCAGGCGCCGGCGAAGCTAAGCGCCGCCAGGCGTGGGCCGCACAGGCGGGCGTAGAGCCACAGCCACACGGCAAAGAACAGCGCCATTGCGGCAACGAACAGCGAGGTAAGGAACAGCGCAAGCGGCACCCCGGTATAGCCGTAGTCGTGAATCGAGACATAGACCCAGGAGGCGCCGCTGCCGAACAGCCCGACGCCGTACCACCAGCCCTTGAACGCTGCCTGGCCGGGGGTGAGCGTGTGGATGCCGAGATACATCAGTGCCACCGCCACCGGCCCCAGCCACCACAGCTCGAACGGTGAGGCGGTGAGGGTGGTGAGCAGGCCGGCGATCAGCGCGATGGCATAGCCCAGTGCTCGCTGGCTACGGCTGGGGGCAGGGCTTGGTGAAGTCATGATCATTCCTTGGGCTAGGGCGAACCATCGTCCTTGTTGGCGCTGTCATGCTCGTCGGCTTGCTTGGCATGTTCGGCTTGCAGCAGGCGGATACGGCGATTATCGGCGTTGAGTACGGTAAAGCGCCAGCCGCCCAGTTCGGCGTGCTCGCCGCGCCGCGGCAGGTGACCGAAGCGCTGCATCACCAGCCCGCCGACGGTATCGAACTCTTCATCGGAGAAGCGCGTCTCGAAGCGCTCGTTGAAATCCTCGATGGGGGTCAGGGCGCGGATCGCATAGCGGCCTTCCCCCAGCTCGCGAATATCGTCTTCCTCGTCGGTATCGTGTTCGTCTTCGATGTCACCGACGATCTGCTCGAGGATATCCTCGATGGTCACGATACCGGCGGTGCCGCCGTACTCGTCGACCACCACCGCCATATGGTTGTGGGTGTCGCGAAACTCCTTGAGCAGGCTGTTGAGGCGCTTCGACTCGGGTACGAACATGGCCGGGCGCAGCACGCTGTCGAGGGCGAAATGCTGGCGCTTGTCCTGGCTCTCGGAGAGCAGCGGCAACAAGTCCTTGACCAGCAGGATGCCGTGCACCTCGTCGAGGTTCTCGCCGACCACCGGATAGCGCGAATGGCCGGTCTCGAGGATCACCGGCAGGTACTCCTCGGCGGGCTGTTCGAGGCCGATCACGTTGACCTGGGAGCGCGGGATCAGCACTTCGCGGACCTGCTGGTCGCTGATCTGCAGCGCCCCCTCGATAATGGTCAGGGCATCCTGGTCGAGGCGCAGCCGGGTGCCGGCTTCACGCAGAAAGGCCAGCAGCTCGTCGCGGGAGCTGGGCTCGTCGCTGTCGGATGAGAAGGCGCTGAAAAACTTCTCGAGCCAGGATTTGTTGTTCTGGCTACTCGATCGGTCTTCACTCATGCGTCGGTCTCTCTTCCTCTGGGGCGGCGGAAGGGGGTTCAGGCGCGGGGCGGTAGGGATCGGCGATCCCCAGTGCGGCGAGAATCTCGCGTTCGAGCTGCTCCATGGCCTCGGCCTCGGCGTCGTCGATGTGGTCGAAACCTAGCAGGTGCAGGGTGCCATGAACCACCATGTGGGCATAGTGGTCGGCCAGCGGCTTGCCTTGCTCCCGGGCTTCCCGGACCACCACCGGATGGCAGATCACCAGGTCGCCGAGCAGCGGCAAGTCTATCCCCGGCGGCAGTTCGACGCCGAACGACAGCACGTTGGTGGGGGCATCCTTGCCGCGGTAGTCGCGGTTGAGGGTCTGGCTTTCGTCGGCGTCGACGAAGCGCACGCTGAGCTCGTCGCGGTCATGCGCGTCGGCGCGGCTGAGTGCCGCGCCGACCCAGCGCTCGAGGCTGGCCTGGTCGGGGAGTGCCTGCGCATCGGCCAGGGCGACCTGTCGGTCGACGACGGGCGTCGACGTCACGATGGGGGATCCTGGCGCAGGTCGCGCTCCAGCTGCTCGCGGCGCAGCGCGGCGCGCTCCTGGTCGCGCTCCAGCTTGCGCTGGCGCTCGGCGGCCTCCTGCTCGGCCTCGAACAGGTCGTAGGCCTCGATAATGCGCTGCACCAGCGGGTGGCGCACGACGTCCTTGGCGGCGAAATGGGTGACGCCGATGCCCGGCGTGCCCTTGAGCACGTCGAGCACCTGGATCAGTCCCGAACTCTGGCCCCGCGGCAGGTCGACCTGGGTCACGTCGCCGGTGATCACCGCGGTGGAGCCGAAGCCGATGCGGGTCAGGAACATCTTCATCTGCTCGCGGGTGGTGTTCTGGCTCTCGTCGAGAATGATGAAGGAGTTGTTGAGCGTGCGGCCGCGCATATACGCCAGCGGGGCGATCTCGATGATCTGGCGCTCGATCAGCTTGCCGACCTGCTCGAAGCCGATCATCTCGTACAGCGCGTCGTAGAGCGGGCGCAGGTAGGGGTCGATCTTCTGGGCCAGGTCGCCGGGCAGGAAGCCCAGCTTTTCGCCGGCCTCAACCGCCGGGCGCACCAGCAGGATGCGGCGCACCTCCTGCTGATTGAGCGCCTCCACCGCCGCGGCCACCGCCAGGTAGGTCTTGCCGGTGCCCGCCGGGCCGATGCCGAAGTTGATGTCGTGCTCGCGAATGCTCTGCACGTAGCTCTGCTGGTTGAGGCCGCGCGGCTTGATCAGCGCCCGCGGCGTGCGCAGCAGTACCTCGCCTTCGGCCACGCCTTCCTCCTCCTCGAGGGCCTCGAGGCCGGACTCCTGCAAAAACAGGTGCACGGTATCCGGCGACAGGTCGCTGGCCTCGGTCTCGCGGTAGAGGTGTTCGACCACGTTGGCCGCGGCCTTGACCCGCGGGCTCGGGCCGGCCAACTGGAAGGTGTTGCCGCGGTTGCGCAGGGTGATGCCCAGGCGCTCTTCTACCAGCTTCAAGTGCTCGTCGCGCTGACCGCACAGGTTGGCCAGACGACGCGGGTCGTTGGGTTCGAGGGTGAGAGTGATGATGCGGTTAGCCTGAGAACTGTGTTGGCTCAAGAGCAAGGGATCCGTGCGTTGCGAAAAAGGTTCGTCGAGCTTACTGCCCCGGGCAGGCCCGGGGCAATGTCATAGATCATGTTGGCATTCAGCCTAGAGTATAGCGGCTGGTCTCAATATAGCGCCGGTGACGTGAGTTCGCCGCGCAGCGAGTTGGGCAGCGCCTCGGAAATCTCGACGTCGACGAAGTGGCCGATCAGCTCGGTGGGATTGGCGGCGCGGAAGTTGACCACCCGGTTATTCTCGGTGCGCCCCGAGAGCTGGCCGGGGTCCTTGGGCGAGAAGCCGGTGACCAGGATGCGCTGGGTGGAGCCCACCATGCGCCGACTGATCTGCATCGCCTGCTGGTTGATGCGCTCCTGAAGGATCGCCAGGCGCTGCTTCTTGACCGCTTCCGGTGTGTCGTCCTCGAGGGACGCCGCCGGGGTGCCGGGGCGCGCCGAGTAGACGAAGCTGAACGAATGATCGAAACCGATGCGGTGGATCAGGTTCATGGTCGCTTCAAAGTCGTCCTCGGTCTCGCCGGGGAAGCCGATGATGAAGTCCGAGGAGAAGCTGATGTCGGGGCGCAGCTCACGGATACGCTCCATCTTCTCGACATACTCCTCCACCGTGTGGCCGCGCTTCATGGCCGCCAGGATGCGGTCGGAGCCGGCCTGCACCGGCAGGTGCAGGTGGCTGACCAGCTCGGGAATCTCGCCATAGGCCTCGATCAGGCTGTCGGAGAACTCCACCGGGTGCGAGGTGGTGAAGCGGATACGGTCGATCCCCTCCACCGCCGCCACGCAGGCGATCAGCTCGGCCAGGTCGATTTCGTCGCCGAGCTGGTTTTCGCCGCGGTAGGCGTTGACGTTCTGGCCCAGCAGGTTGATCTCGCGCACGCCCTGTTCGGCGAGGTGGATCACCTCGTCCATCACCGCCTCGAAGGGCCGCGAGACCTCCTCACCGCGGGTATAGGGCACCACGCAGAAGGTGCAGTACTTGGAGCAGCCCTCCATCACCGAGACGAAGGCGGTGGCGCCATCGGCACTGGGCTTGGGCAGGTGGTCGAATTTCTCGATCTCGGGGAAGGTGACGTCGACCACCGAGATCTGTTCGCTGCTGCGCCGCGCATCGAGCATCGCCGGCACTCGGTGCAGGGTCTGGGGGCCGAACACCATGTCGACGTGGGGCGCGCGCTTGCGCAGCGCCTCGCCCTCCTGGCTGGCCACGCAGCCGCCGACGCCGATCACCAGGTCGGGATTGGCTTGCTTGAGCTTTTTCCAGCGGCCCAGTTGGTGGAACACCTTCTCCTGGGCCTTCTCACGAATCGAGCAGGTGTTGAGCAGGATCACATCCGCGTCACCTTCGTTATCGGTGAGCTCCAGCTGGTGGGACTCGCCGAGCAGATCCGCCATGCGGGCCGAATCGTACTCGTTCATCTGGCAGCCGTGGGTCTTGATGAAGAGTTTCTTCGCCATAAGAATAGGGCCGTGGCGCCAGGCGCCCGGCATCGCCGTTACCGGTTCAGGGGATTCACTAAGGCGGCCCGAGGGCCGTTTCAGACGTATGCCGGCGATTATACGGATAGCCTGCCAGCGGGGCCAGTCGCGGGGGCTCGAATTGGCCACGGCTGTGCTATTCTTCGCCCCTTGGGATCGGCACCCTGGCGGTGTCGACGTCGTTCAGCGGCATGAATGCAGAGGCAGTATGGCGGCCAAGCCAATTTACCGGGTGGTATTCCACAATCAGGGGGAAATCTGGGAGCTCTACGCCCGCGAGATCTTCCAGAGTGATCTGTGGGGCTTTATCGAGGTCGAAGCTTTCGTCTTCGAAGACGCCAGCAAGCTGGTGGTGGACCCCTCCACCGACAAGCTGCGGCGCACCTTCGACGGCGTGAGTCGCAGCTATATTCCCCTGAATGCCATTGTGCGCATCGATGAAGTCGAGCGCGAGGGGACGCCCAAGGCGGTCAAGGCCGAGGGCAAGATAGCGGAATTTCCACGGCCGATGAGCTGGCCACCGCGGGATGACGGTTGATCAAAAAATGAACGATCTGAGGGGGTGTCAGGCATCTCGCTGGCCGACACCGACTCGGGGAGAGGTTTTCCCAAGACTTATCCACAGAAGTTGTGGATGGGACACGGTCTCATCGCGCCGCCCGCGATAGGACGCGGGGGCGGCGCCATCAGCGTGGATGGGCGCTACTCGCCCGATTCGAGCCACGAACACGGCAGATATATGCGTACATTCAAGACAGTGATATTGGGCGTAGCACTGGGGGCCATGGCCCTCGGGGCACAGGCCCAGGAAGCGGACGACAACCAGGCCTGGGTCTCCGACGGCCTGACCACCTTCGTCAGAAGCGGCCCCACCGATGGCTATCGCATCGTCGGCACCCTGACCGCCGGCGAGCCGGTCACGGTGCTCGAGACCAGCGGCAGCTACACGCGCGTCGAGGACGCCGACGGCGATGCGGTGTGGATTCTCAGCGACGAGCTGCAGGATGCCCCGAGCGCCGGCGTCAGGGTGCCCGAGCTGGAGGCCCAGGTCGCCAGCCTGAGCAGCGAACTCGACGGGATCAACGAGGAGTGGGAGACCCGCGTGGCGACCATGACCGAGACCCTCGAGCAGCGTGAGCAGCGCATTGCCGAGCTCGAGGCGCGCAACCGCGAGCTCGACGGCGAGGCCGACGAGGCGCTGCGCCAGGTGCGCGGCCTGCAGGCACGCCTGGATACCCAGGAGGAGGACCTGCTGCTGCGCTACTTCATGTACGGCGGTGGCGTGGCCGGCGCCGGGCTGCTGGTCGGCCTGATCGTTCCGCACCTGCCGCGGCGGCGCAAGAAGCGCGACCGCTGGTTCTAAGCGGAGACGCATGAGCATGCAGGTGAGTGATGAGAACGAGTGGCTGTCGCGCTGGCGTGAGGGGCGCATCGGCTTTCATCGCGATGCGGTGCATCCGGCGCTGGCGCGCTTCTGGCCGACGCTGGAGGTGCCGCCGGGCGCCAAGGTGCTGGTGCCACTGTGCGGCAAGAGCCTCGACATGCGCTGGCTGGCCGAGCAGGGCCATCCGGTGCTGGGCATCGAGCTGGCCACTGATGCCATCGAGCAGTTCCTGGCCGAAGGTGACGGCGAGGTGTCGCGCTATCATGCCGGCGACTTCGATATCTGTCGCCAGGGCAGCGTCGAGCTGTGGGGCGGTGACTTCTTTCACTTCCATATCCAGCAGGCCGCCGAGGTGGGCGCCTTCTACGACCGCGGCGCGCTGATCGCCCTGCCTCAGGCAACGCGTCAGCGCTACGCCTTCCACCTCGCCCAGCTGCTGCCGCCGGGCGCCAGGGGGCTGCTGATCAGCCTCACGCGGGGCGGTGGCAGCCACGCCGGGCCGCCCTACAGCGTCCCGGACGACGAGGTGCGCGAGCTGCTCGAGCCCAACTTCGAGCTGACCCATCTGGCCGACGGCGAGCCCGAGGCGAACGGCTTTCGCGAGAGCGCCTGGGCGCTCAAGCGGCGCGGCCCGCTGGCCTGAGACGAGCGGCTAACATATTGAGCCCCGCGATATGGCGGGGCTCAATGCGTGCTGGAGGCCTGGTTTAGCGGGCTAGTAGCCGACCCAACTCCGGATCGCGGAAGGTACGGTTGAGGCCGTCGCTGAGCAGGTCGTTGACCATCCGCGTGTTGGTGTCCTGGTCCGGGCGTACGGCGTAGCTCTGGGTGCGCCGCGAGGTGTAGGTGCCGGTGTAGGTGTTGCGCTGGTTGACCGCCTCGGCGCGGAATACCGCCTCGAGGACCGCTTCACCGAGCACCGGCACGCCGTCGCCGCGGGCGTAGTCGAGGCGCGTCAGGGCCAGGGTCAGCGAGGGCCGCCCGTCGCTGGGCTGAGTGGTCGGCTCGAAGCCCATGCGGCGCACCGCGGCCTCGGCCTGCTCCTGCAGCTTGGGCACCACGTCGTGGGAGTTGACGGTGATCTGGGCCGCCGACATCGCCGAGCCGCTGCGCGTGCCGAGCACTTCGGTCTCGCGCTCGTCGACCACGTTGACGGTGACCTGCTGGCCGCCACCGGCCTGGGGAATGTCGGCGGTGATCTGCGGGTTGACCTGCAGGTAGTGCGGGCTGGTACAGCCGGCCAGTACCAGCGCGGCGGCGGCGAACAAGGCACGAAACCCAAAGCGAGACAGCATGTGACGACTCCTGAGTGATCGACAGGCAAAGAGCATGCGACGAGTATAAGCCGCTGCCGACCGGCTGGCACGTTCCGTTGCAACGCTCGGGACGTATCAGGCGGCAGTCGGCTGACGGCGCTTGGCGGCCTCATCGTCGAAGCGGTGCCAGCGGCGCGGGATCGCGTAGAGTCGCTGGCCGCGGCGGATATCCAGTCGCTCGAAGTCGGCATGGCGCACCGTGGCCAGCCACGGCGCCGGCAGCCAGTCGGCCTCCAGTTCGACGCGCACCTCGGCGCCCACCGGCGAGATCGCGGTCACCGTCACCGGCAGCCGGGCGGCCTCGCTGGGGGCGTCGGTCAGCTTGAGCTCGTGGGGGCGCAGCAGCAGCTCCTGGCGGCCTTCGTCGAGCTCGCTCACCGCCAGCTGGGCGTCACCGCAGGTCAGCACGCCGTTGCGCACGTCACCCTCGAGGCGGTTGACGTCGCCGAGGAACTCGAACACGAAGCGGTTGGCCGGGGCGCGATAGAGCGCCTCGGGGGTGTCGATCTGCTCGATGCGGCCGTTGCTCATCACTACCACCCGGTCGGAGAGCTCCAGCGCCTCCTCCTGGTCGTGGGTGACGAATACGCTGGTGAAGTTGAGCTCGTCGTGGAGGTGGCGCAGCCAGCGGCGCAGGTCCTGGCGCACCTTGGCGTCCAGCGCGCCGAACGGCTCGTCGAGCAGCAGCACGTCGGGGCGCAGCGCCAGGGCACGGGCCAGCGAGACGCGCTGCTGCTGGCCGCCGGAGAGCTGCGCCGGGTAGCGCTTGGCGAAGTCCTCGAGCTGCACCATCTCCAGCAGGCGGTGGACCCGTGCGCGGATCTCGCCGCTGCTGGGGCGCTGCTTGCGCGGCATCACGGTGAGGCCGAAGGCGACGTTGTCGAACACCGTCATGTGCCGGAACAGCGCATAGTGCTGGAACACGAAGCCGATGCGCCGGTCGCGCACGTGGACCTGGGTGACGTCGCGCTCGCCGAACTGGATGCGTCCGGCGGGCTTGGCGTCGGCCTGTTCGAGCCCGGCGATGATGCGCAGCAGGGTGGTCTTGCCCGACCCCGAAGGGCCGAGCAGGCCGACCAGCTCACCGTCGTGGATGTCGAGGTCGATCGGTTCCAGGGCCTGGGTGCGGCCGAAGGTCTTGGCGATATTGGTCAGACGGATGCTCATATCAAGCCTCCTGGCGCGCGGCGCGCCATTCCAGGCCGGCCTTGGCGGCCAGCGTCAGCAAAGCGATCAGGGCCAACAGCGCGGCGCTGGCGAAGGCGCCCACGGTGTTGTAGTCCTGGTAGAGCTGCTCGAGGTGCAGCGGTAGGGTGTTGGTCTGGCCGCGGATGGCCCCGGAGACCACCGACACGGCGCCGAACTCACCCACCGCCCGGGCGTTGGTGAGGATCACCCCGTAGAGCAGCGCCCAGCGGATATTGGGCAGCGTGACCCGGCGAAACAGCGTCCAGCCCGAGGCGCCGAGGGTCACCGCCGCCTCCTCGTCGCGGGAGCCCTGGGCCTGCATCAGCGGGATCAGCTCGCGGGCAACGAACGGGCAGGTGACGAAGATGGTCACCATCAGAATGCCCGGCCAGGCGAACATCAGCTGAATGTCGTAGCCGTCGAGCCAACCGCCGATCCAGCCGTTACGGCCGTAGAGCAGCAGATAGACCAGGCCGGCGACCACCGGCGACACCGCGAAGGGGATATCGATCAGGGTCTGCAGCAGGCGCCGGCCGGGGAAGCTGAAGCGGGTCACCAGCCAGGCCAGGGCGACGCCGAACACCAGGCACACCGGAATCGTCAGCACGGTGATGAACAGCGTCAGGCCGATGGCGCGTAGCGTGAAGGGGTCGCTGACGTTGCGCCAGAACACCTCCACGCCCTGGGCGAAGGCCTGGGCGAAGATCGCCACCAGCGGCAGCAGCAGGAACAGCGCCGCCAACAGCACGGCGCTGATCACCAGGATGCGCCGTACCCGCGGCGCGTCACCGATCCGTTGCATCAGCCGCGTCCTCCATGCAGGCGCTTGATGAAGCGCCCCTGCCAGATATTGATCGCCAGCAGCAGCGCCAGCGATACGGCCAGCACCACCGAGGCGATGGCCGAGGCGCCGACGTAGTCGTACTCCTGCAGGCGCACGAAGATCATCAGCGCGGTGATCTCGGTCTCGTAGGGCGCGTTGCCGGCGATGAAGATGATCGCCCCGAACTCGCCCAGCGAGCGCACGAAGGCCAGGCCGGTACCGGTGACCAGCGCCGGCCACAGGTGCGGCAGTATCACCCGGCGAAACGCCGTGGCGTCACTGGCGCCTAGCGTCAGCGCGGCCTCGTCGACCTCGTTGGGCAGGTCCTCGAGCACTGGCTGCACCGTGCGCACCACGAACGGAATGCTGGTAAAGGCCATGGCCAGCGCGATGCCCACCCAGGTATAGGCGACCTGGATGCCCAGCGGGTCGAGCAGGCGACCCATCCAGCCGTTGCTCGAGTAGAGCGTGGCCAGGGTGATGCCGGCCACCGCAGTGGGCAGCGCGAAGGGCAGATCCATCAGCGCGTCGAGCAGACGCTTGCCGGGAAAGTCGTAGCGCACCAGCACCCAGGCCAGCAGCAGCCCGAAGGCGGCGTTGACCAGCGCGGCCACCGCGGCGGCGCCGATGGTGACCACATAGCTGGCGACGACCCGGCCGTCAGTGATGATCCGCCAGTACTCCGCCAGGCTGATACCCGAGAGCTGCCCGAACAGGCTGGTCATGGGCAGCAGCAGCATCAGCGAGACGAAGGTCAGGCTGATGCCGAGTGATAAACCGAAACCCGGCAGCACCCGCTTGGGGGCGCTGCCGGTGATGTTGGCGAGCGTAATCATCTGCGCTGCAGCTGATCCAGCAGGGCGCCGTTGGCGAAGTGGTTCTCCATCGCCTCGTCCCAGCTACCGAACACGTCCTCGACGCGCAGCAGCTCGGTCTCCGGGAACTGGTCGGCGAATTCCTCGACCACCGCCTCGTGGTGCACGCGGTAGTTGAAGCTAGCCAGCTGGCGCTGGGCATCTTCGCTGTAGAGGTAGTCGACGTAGGCCTCGGCCAGGTCGAGGTTGCCGTTACGTTCGGCGTTGGGGCCGACCACCGCCACCGGGAACTCGGCCAGGATGCTGACCGGCGGCACGATCACCTCGTAGTCATCGCTGCCGTACTCGCCGCGGATGTTGTTGACCTCGGACTCGAAGCTGATCAGCACATCGCCGATGCCGCGCTCGATGAAGCTGGTGGTGGCACCGCGACCGCCGGTGTCGAACACCGCCACGTTACGCAGGAAGGTGCGCATGAAGTCGTGGATCTGCTCCTCGTCGCCGTCGAACTGCTCCTCGGCGAAGCCCCAGGCGGCCAGGTAGGTGTAGCGGCCGTTGCCCGAGGTCTTGGGGTTGGGGAACACCATCTGCACGTCTTCACGCACCAGATCGTCCCAGCTCTCGATGCCCTTGGGGTTGTCCTTGCGCACCAGGAAGGCGGTGGTGGAGTAGTAGGGCGAGGCGTTGTTGTCGAAGGCGTCCTGCCAGTCCTCGGCGACCAGCCCGTCGTCGGCCAGGGCCTGCACGTCGGTGACCTGGTTGTAGGTCACCACGTCGGCGCGCAGGCCCTGCATGATGGCGCGGGCCTGGGCCGACGAGCCGCCGTGGGACTGCTGCACGTCGATCTCCTCGCCGTGCTGCTCCTGCCAGTGGGCGATGAACTCGGGGTTGATCGCCGAGAACAGCTCGCGGGCGATATCGTAGGAGGAGTTGAGCAGCTCGCGCTCGGCGGCCACGCTGGGCGTAACCACACCAGCGGTGAGGGCGGCGGCCAGAGAGGCGCCGAGGGCGCCGCGACGAAACAGGGAAGTGGCTGACATGGTATTCGGCTCCAACACAAAGGTGTGTGATTGGAGCGAAGGCTAAACCAACGATTAAGGAATGACAATCCTGTTTTTTATTCAATTTTGCAATATGCAGCGATAGCGTCAGCGTATGGCCCTGCGCGCCTGGGCGTGGCGCAGGCACCATAGCCCCACCAGCGGGCCGGGCAGCAGCAGCCAGGCCAGCCAGGGACCCAGGGCCTGCCATAGAGGAATCAGCACGATCAGCGACAGCATCGAGACGGCGAAGCCGATGGCGTTCTGCAACGTCAGGGCGCTGCCGACGATGCGCGCCGGGCAGGCCGCTGCCGACAGCGCCGAGAACTGCGGCGAGTCGACCACCGCCAGCGCGCTCCATAGCGCCAGGAACAGCGCCACCGGCAGCAGCGAACCGCCTGCCGTTGCCGGCGCGAGCAGCGGGCCGAGCAGCGGGTAGGCCAGGCAGCACAGCGCCGAGCCGGCCAGGCCGAGCTGCGCCACCCGGCGGCTGCCGATGCGCTGGCTGAGGGCACCGCCCAGCCAGCAGGCCGGGCCGCCCACGGCGATCAGGGTAAAGGCGAGCAGCGCCAGGCTGGCGGTCTCCAGCCCCGGGGCGGCGGCCAGCAGCATCAGCGGCAGCAGCGCCCACAGCGTATACAGCTCCCACATATGCCCGAAGTAGGCGCTGGCAGCGCGCCGGAAAGCGTCGATGGAGAACGCCTCGAGCCCCGCCAGGCGCGCGCCCGGGCCGCCGGCGCTATGCTTGGCCTGGCGCACCGCGGGGGCCTCGCCGAGGCGCCACACCATGGCGCCGCCAGCCACCGCCAGCAGCGAAGCGCCCCAAATGCCGCCCTGCCAGGGAATCCCGGCGCTCAACTCGCCCAGCCCGCGCAGCCCGTGGGGCAGGGCGGTGCCCAGCACCAGCATGCCCACCAGCCAGGCCAGCCCCAGGCCGCTCTTGCCCGGCGTCCAGCCGACCATCAGCTTCATGCCCACCGGGTAGATGCCGGCCAGGCACATGCCGGTGATCACGCGCAGGCCCACCGCACCCCACAGCCCGCCGGCCCAGGGCAGCAGGGCGTTGGAGAGCGCGCCGAGCAGGCAGCAGGCGGCGAACAGCTTGCTGGCGTCGAGGCGGTCGGCGAGCCCAGCCAGGCCGATCAGCAGGGTGCCGAGCAGAAAGCCGCCCTGTACGGCGCCGGTCAGCCAGCCGAGGTCGGCGTCGCTGAGCCGCCACAGCGCCTGCAGGTCGGCGAGCACGGCGTTGGGGGTAAACCACAGAGCGGTGCCGAACAGCTCGGCGATGGCCAGAATCAGCGTGGGCATGACGATTCCATGTCGCGGTTTTTGGTAGACTTGTGCGCCCAGACTATCTAATTTCGCGACCCCGCATCAGAGGAAAGCGCCACATGGCCAGCCCCCGCGACTTCAAGATCGCTCCTTCCATACTCTCCGCCAACTTCGCTCGCCTGGGCGAAGAGGTCGACGACGTGCTCGCCTCGGGGGCCGATATCGTCCACTTCGACGTGATGGACAACCACTACGTGCCCAACCTGACCATCGGTCCGATGGTCTGCGAGGCGCTGCGCAAGCACGGCGTCACCGCGCCCATCGACGCCCACCTGATGGTCAAGCCGGTGGACCGGCTGATCGGCGACTTTATCGACGCCGGGGCCAGCTATATCACCTTTCACCCCGAAGCCTCCGAGCACGTCGACCGCTCGCTGCAGCTGATCCGCGACGGCGGCTGCAAGGCGGGGCTGGTGTTCAACCCGGCCACGCCGCTCTCCTACCTTGACTACGTGATGGACAAGGTCGACATGATCCTGCTGATGAGCGTCAATCCCGGCTTCGGCGGCCAGGCGTTCATCCCCGCCACCCTCGACAAGCTGCGCGAGGCGCGGGCGCGCATCGACGCCTCGGGGCGCGATATTCGCCTCGAGATCGACGGTGGGGTAAAGGTGGAGAACATTGCCGAGATCGCCCGCGCCGGGGCCGACACCTTCGTCGCCGGCTCGGCGATCTTCAAGGCCCGCAATGCCGACGAGCCGCACCGCTACGACGGCGTGCTCAAGGCGCTGCGCGACGAGCTGGCGAGTGTCTGAGCAGGCACTGGCGGGGCCGGTGTGGCACCTCTACGTGGTCGAGACCGCGGCTGGGGCGCTGTATACCGGCATAAGCACCGACGTCACGCGGCGCTTCGCCGAGCACTGCAGCGGCAAGCGCGGCGCCCGGGCGCTGCGCGGCAAGGGGCCGCTGACCCTGGTGCACCAGCAGGCAGTGGGTAGCCACACCGAGGCGCTGCGCCTGGAGCGCGAGATCAAGCGCCTGGCGGCACCGGCCAAGCGCGCCTGGGTGGCGCGCCAGGCCGGCAATCAGTGAAGCTTCATCTTGGGCTTGAGGAAGCGGTTGATGCCGTCGACGACGATGGTCATGCCGGTCTTGACCGCGCCGTGGATGGCGAACTGGTGCATGCGGTAGAGGGAGGCGTAGAACAGCTTGGCGATGCGCCCCTCGAGGAACAGGCTGCGCGCCGAGGCGCCGCGCATCAGGCTGCCCACCGCATCGAAGTGGGCCAGTGAGATCAGCGAGCCGCGGTCGCGGAACACGAACGGCTTGAGCGGCTTGTCGTCGAGGGTCGCCAGCAGGTTGCGGTAGAGCCGCGAGGCTTGTTGGTGGGCGGCCTGGGCCCGCGGCGGTACCGGCTTGCCGTCGGCCTGAGGGCAGCTGGCGCAGTCGCCGAAGGCGAAGATGCGCGGGTCGTCGAGGCTCTGCAGCTCGGCGTTGACCTTGATCTGGTGGTTGCGCTCGGTGGCCAGGCCCAGCTCGGAGAGAAACGGCGGCGCCTTGATGCCCGCCGCCCACACGTTGAGGTCGGTCTCGATGCGCGTGCCGTCGGCGGTGATGAAGCCCTCTGTGTCGGCCTGGGTGACGCGGGTCTCGACGTGGATATTGACGCCGAGCTTCTCCAGCTCACGCTGAACCGCCTTGGTGATGCGCTCCGGCAGCGCCGGCAGGATGTTCGGCGCGGCCTCGATCAGGTGCACGTCGAGCTGGCCGCTATCCATGTTGGTAAAGCCGTAGCTGTGCAGCATCTTCGAGGCGTCATAGAGCTCGGCGGCGAGCTCCACCCCGGTGGCGCCGGCACCGACGATGCCCACCGCCAGCTTGGGATGCAGGCGGCGCTCCGGGTCGCTGTAGCGCAGGAAGGTGTTGAGCATGTCGTGGCGGAACGCCTCGGCCTGCTGGGGGCTGTCGAGAAAGTGGCAGTGCTCGGCGACGCCGGGGGTGCCGAAGTCGTTGGAGACGCTGCCCAGCGCCAGCACCAGGTAGTCGTAGTGCAGGCTGCGCGAGGGCAGGACCACGCTGCCGTCATCGTCGAGGATCGGCGCCAGGCTCAGGGTCTGGGCCTCGCGATCCAGGTCGCTGAGGGTGCCGCGCTGGAACTGGTAGCCGTGGGCCTTGGAGTGGCCCTGGTAGGAGACCTCATCGAGGCCCGAGTCGAGCACGCCGGTGGCAACCTCGTGGAGCAGCGGTTTCCAGATATGGGTGGGGTTGCGGTCGACGAGCACCACCTCGGCACGCTTGCGCTTGCCGAGTTTGCGTCCGAGCCGGGTGACCAGCTCGAGTCCGCCTGCGCCGCCGCCGACCACCACGATGCGTGGTAGAGGCATGAGAGACTCCAGAAATGATGAAAAGGATCAGCAAATGCATCGCCTGGGTCGGATCAACGGCACGCGGGGCGAGGACGCTGCCCGGTAACGGCGATATCTGCGCCTAGCATAGGTCGGGTCGGCGCGTTTTCCTATGGGCGATCGCTGATTCGGGGCATGTTTTTTCGTAATATTACATGCATAAACCGGATGCCGGCCGTGGGCCACCGGGCAACTCACTGATAAGGAAACGAAATCATGCATCCGCTGCTGCAAGGCGTGAAACTGGTGGCCTTCGACCTCGACGGTACCCTGGTCGACTCGGTGCCCGATCTGGCCGCCGCGGTGGACGCCGCCCTGGCCGACCTCGAGCTGCCGCCGGCCGGCGAAAAGAAGGTCCGCGACTGGGTGGGCAACGGCTCGCATAAGCTGATCGAGCGCGCCCTCGGCGATGCCCTGGGCGTGGCCCCGGAGCCAGAGCGGCTGACCGCGGTACATGAGCGCTTCCTGCACCACTACGGGCTGGCGCCCAATGCCCGCACCCAGCTCTACCCCGGGGTGCGCGAGGCCCTCGATGGGCTGCACGCGGCCGGCATGCCGCTGGGGCTGGTGACCAACAAGCCGCAGGCCTTCATTGCGCCCATCCTCGAGGGCTTCGGCCTGGCCGGGCACTTCGGGCTGTGCCTGGGTGGCGACGCCCTGCCGCAGAAGAAGCCCGACCCGGCGCCGCTGCTGCACCTGGCGCGGCACTTCGCGGTGGCCCCAGGCGACTGCCTGATGGTCGGCGATTCGCGCCACGACATCGAGGCCGGTCGGCGCGCCGGCTTTCGCACCCTGGCCGTGCCCTACGGCTACAATCACGGTGAGCCGGTGGCCGCGAGCCGCCCCGATGGCCTAGTTGAATCGCTTGCGGAACTCGTTTAGGGTCTCGAATCAACAAGATCGCGCCGCACCGCGGCCGACATCCCACACCATGGACGCACCATGACGCTGGAATCCCGCCTCTCTTACGTGCAGCAACCGGTCGCTCCTCTTGGCGGCGGGGCGCTGATGCGCGACGTCAAGCGCTGGCGATGGTGAGTGCCGCGCGGGCTCGCTGAGCGGGCCCGACCTTCCGAATCGCCCCCGAATCGGGCCACCCCAGGCCCCGCATTGACGAACACTGTGAGGACACGCCGGGCATGATGACTTCCGCGCGCTTCAATGAGCTGGCCGAGGCCGGCTACAACCGTATTCCGGTGACCCGCGAGGTGCTCGCCGACCTGGATACGCCGCTTTCCACCTACCTCAAGCTGGCCGATGCGCCCTGGACCTTCCTGCTCGAGTCCGTGCAGGGCGGCGAGAAGTGGGGCCGCTATTCGATCATCGGCCTGCCGTGCCGCGAGCGCATCGAGGTGCGCGGCTTCACGGTGCGCCATCTCATCGACGGCGCCGAGGTGGAACGCCACGAGGTCGAGGACCCGCTGGCCTGGATCGAGGACTTCCAGGCGCGCTTCAAGGTCCCGCGCCTCGACGACCAGCCGCGCTTCGACGGTGGCCTGGTCGGCTACTTTGGCTACGACACCATTCGCTACGTCGAGCCGCGGCTGCGCAGTGAAGCCGCGGCCAACAAACCCGACCCGATCGGCGTGCCCGACATCCTGCTGATGGTGTGCGATGAGCTGGTGGTGTTCGACAACCTCTCCGGGCGCCTCACGCTGTGGACCCACGCCGACCCCGCCGAGGCTGAGGCCTATCAGCGTGCCCGCGGTCGCCTCGAGCGGCTCGAAGTGCAGCTGCGCAGTGCCACCCTCAACACCGTCAGCCCCGGCACCGGCCGCAGCGCGGTGGAGGAGGGGCACTTCACCTCGGGCTTCACCGAGCAGGGCTTCAAGGCCGCGGTGGATAAGATCAAGGGCTACGTGCTGGCCGGCGACGTGATGCAGTGCGTGCCCTCCCAGCGCATGTCGATCCCCTACCAGGCGCCGCCGCTGGATCTGTACCGCGCGCTGCGCAGCCTCAACCCCTCGCCCTACATGTTCTTCTTCAACCTCGACGACCACCACGTGGTGGGCTCCTCGCCGGAGATCCTCACCCGGCTGGAGGAGGGCGAAGTCACGGTGCGCCCGATTGCCGGCACCCGCGTGCGCGGCAAGACCGAAGAAGAAGACCAGGCGCTGGAGGCCGATCTGCTGGCCGACCCCAAGGAGATCGCCGAGCACCTGATGCTGATCGACCTGGGACGCAACGACGTGGGCCGCATCAGCGAGACTGGCTCGGTGGTGGTCACCGACCAGATGGCGGTGGAGCGCTACTCCCACGTGATGCACATCGTCTCCAACGTCACCGGCAAGCTGAAGCCGGGCCTCACCGCAATGGACGCACTGCGCGCCACCTTCCCCGCCGGCACGCTCTCCGGCGCGCCCAAGATCCGCGCCATGGAGATCATCGACGAGCTCGAGCCGGTCAAGCGCGGCATCTACTCCGGCGCGGTAGGCTACCTCTCCTGGCACGGCAACCTCGACACCGCAATTGCCATCCGCACCGCGGTGATCAAGGACGGCGAGCTGCACGTCCAGGCTGGCGCCGGTGTGGTCGCCGACTCGGTCCCCGAGATGGAGTGGCAGGAGACCCTCAACAAGGGCCGCGCGCTGTTCCGCGCCGTGGCCATGGCCGAGCGCGGCCTCGACAACCTCGAATAGCGGCACTCTCTTAGGGGGGTATAGCGAGCTGACGACAAGGCCGAGGCACACGCCTCGGCCTTGTCGTATCACAGCGCTACGCATCGGTACGCCACCGTTTCCGAAATTTAATTAGGCAACTTCTTGCCCAGCGGGCAAGATCTTGCTCGCCCTGGGCAACAAGTTGCCTAATCTTTCTTAGTCATGGTGCGACGAAAGTCTATAACTAATTGAATGCATTAACTTATTAGTTTTCTGGCATGAGGGGTGCTCTATAAGTGGCGTCCACCGGACGTTTTCAACCACCAGGAGAAGATTCATGCCTACACCTTGTTACATCAGCATCGAAGGCCAGACCCAGGGCAACATCACCGCCGGCGCCTTCACCCCCGACTCCGTGGGTAACATCTACGTCGAAGGCCACGAAGACGAGATGCTGGTCCAGGAATTCAAGCACGTCGTAACCGTGCCCACCGATCCGCAGTCCGGCCAGCCCTCCGGCCAGCGCGCCCACAAGCCGTTCATCTTCACCGTGGCCCTCAACAAGGCCGTGCCGCTGATGTACAACGCCCTGGCCTCCGGTGAAATGCTGCCCAAGGTCGAGCTGAAGTGGTACCGCACCTCGGTGGAAGGCAAGCAAGAGCACTTCTTCACCACCAGCCTGACCGACGCCACCATCGTCGACATTAACCTGCGCATGCCCCACGCCCAGGACGCCAACAGTGCCGAGTTCACCCAGCTGATGGACGTCTCGCTCTCCTACCGCAAGATCGACTGGGAGCACACCGTGGCCGGCACCTCAGGGTCCGACGACTGGCGCGCCCCGCTCGAGTCGTAAGCCTCGAGGGCATGGCGGGGCTCACCCGATGGCTCGCAACCCGAGCACCGCCATGCCTTATCGACGTGCCAGGTTTTGTTCGAAAACTCGACGAGCGCAGCCAGTTTTCGTGCAAGACCTGATGCCAGGGCTCGCTTATAGCCCTGGCATCAGCATATGTAAGCGATCGCCCATACGCCGTATCAGTGATCGACGACAGTTGCCCCGGGCCGCTTGCGTGCTGCCCGGCGAACGGTAACCTGCCGGGTGGCACGGCGCGCCGGCTGACGCCTCATTACTCGCCTGGAGGGACCCATGGCCCACGCAACCGGACTGCAGTTCACCCTGGCCCAGGCCAGTGACGACGCCCTCGACCTGGCGGTGATCGACTTCACCCTCGAGGAGTCGCTCTCGGCGCCGTTCCGCCTCGCGGTCGAGTTCGCCAGCCGCGACCCCGACCTCAGCCCCGAGGCCTTCCTCGACCGCGAGCTGACGTTGACGATCTGGCAGGACGGCGAAGCGCT